>NZ_CP043046.1:5141313-5482627 GCF_008119665.1 Pigmentiphaga aceris
GTCGGCATTCACGCCGGTTTCGCTTTCCAGGAAGGGACGGAAATAGGTGAAGGCAGAGAATGCGCCGGCGAACGTCAGCATGACTGCCGCCATGCCGATGGCAACATTTCGGCGCTTCAGCAGACCGAACAGGCGGCTCATTGGAATGGTGGCGCGTGGCGGCATGGAAGGCAGACTTTTCGCCTGCCAGATCAGGTTGATCAACACCAGCGGAACCAGTCCGCCGAATACCACACGCCAACCCAGCACACCGCCCAGATAGGCCCCGACGGGTGCCGCAAATGCCGTGGCAATCGCATTGCCCATGAAGATCATGCCCAAGGCCTTGGGCACCTGATCTTCAGGCACCAGGCGCAGCACGGTGGCCGTGGACAACGACCAGAAACCGCCCACCGCCACACCAAGGAACGCACGCGCGACCATCAGCATCGTGAAGTTCGGTGCCAGCGCAATCAGTACCAGCGACACCAGCAACAGCACCGTCATGCTCATCAACACATGACGTCGATCGAAGCGCCCCGAGATCGGGGCGATGAACAAGCTGGCCAACACGGCGAACAGACCGGAAATCGAGATCGCCTGACCCGCCATGCCTTGCGTGGCATGCAGGTCATTGGCAATCGGCGTCAGCAGGCTGACCGGCATGAACTCGGAGGCGATCAGCATCGCCACACAGAACGCCATCGAGGCAACGGCGCTTCCGACTCCGGCCTTGGCCGAAGTCGGGGCTACAGGGGAACGCTTCATCATGATTACTCTGGAAAACAGACGCAGGAACACAGACGCAGACGCACGCCGCCTCGTCATGGCGAAGCGAAGCGTGATCGACAGCAGAAGGGGAAAAACGACGCTAACCGGGCAGAGGAACGCGAGGGATACTCATCGCGGATACCGGCAGCAGAGGGGTGTCATGATAGCGGCGACGACCCATTCGTATACGCCCACAATCCGAATGGGGGCATGCAGCATATTGATGAATGGCGTGGTGAACCGGGCGTTGTTTTCGGTATTTGAATCGCGCGGTCGTAACCGGCAATCAACTCTTCTTGTATTCGAGTGCGTCGATCAGCACACGCATTGCGCGCGAGGCTCCGCGCTGGCGCGAATAGAAAAGATGCAGGCCGGGAAACTTGCGCCACCAGGGTTTGAGCACCGGCAACAATGCGCCCGACGCCAGATGCGGCTGCACCAGATCTTCCGGCACATAGGCCAGGCCGTTGCCCGACAACGCAGCGTTCAATATCTGATAGATGCCGTTGAACACCAGGCGTCCTTCCACCCGCACACTCATCTCCCGCTGGCCTTTTTTCAGCTCCCAGGAATACAGGTTTCCGCGTGTGGGCAGGCGCAGGTTGATGCAGTCGTGGTTGACCAGATCTTGCGGTTGGGTGGGCATCGGGTGGGACGCAAAATAGGCCGGTGCGCCCACGATGGCGGCACGCATGTCCGGGCCGATGCGAACCGCGGAAATATCCTTGGCCAGTTCGTCACCCAGACGCACCCCAAAGTCGTAGCGGCCCTGCACGATGTCGACCAGCGCATAGTCTGCGCTCATCTCCACCTTGATCTGCGGGTACTCCGCCAAGATGCCGGAGATCTTTGGCCACAACACCGTGTCGATGGCATGGTCAGTTGCCGTGATGCGGATGGTGCCCGCTGCCACGTCCCTGAGTTCAGCGATCGAACGCAGTTCTGCCTCAATGCTTTTCAGGCGCGGGGCGGCAACGTCCAGCAGGCGCTCGCCTGCTTCGGTCACTGACACACTGCGCGTGGTGCGCGTCAACAGCCGCACACCAAGCCGCGCTTCCATTTCCCGGATGGTATGGCTGAGCATGGATTGCGACATGCCAAGCTGGGCCGCAGCCCGCGTGAAGCTGCGCTCGCGCGCCACGGCAATCAGGGCAAGCAGCTCGCTGTAGTGTTCTCGTGGCATTTATCAAATTTGCCCATGGATTTGCCGCAAATTGTATCTGCGCCATCAGAGATTCATGCGGGCAATCGCGAGCATCTGTTACGCCTTCATCGAGCAGACGAGATGGCAGTCAGCATGCGCTTAGTCGCAGCCTGAACAGTCCACCAGACAAATCAGGCAGCTCAACGGCTTCGCCAACGAGATTGATGAATGTGGCTCATAAGAGCATTCATTCAAACATGACCTCACGCGCGCGCTTTGATCGGTAAATTGCGTAGCTTGCCGTTCTCTTGTGTGACGTGCACTTCTGCTTGAAGAAGCCGCACTGTCACGCCCTCAGGTGCTCCAGACAGGAAAAAAATATGCCACATGATTTCAATGGCGATCCACCAAGCGAGCTGAGTGCTGACGAAGTCGCGCTGCTCGCCGACATGCCGGAACTCGCTGGCGTCGGCCAATCGCGACGCAGCTTCATGATCACGTCTGCAGCGGGTGGTATCGGGCTGTTTGCCGCGAACCTGCTGGCCCAGGAATCGGCGCTGGCGCAAATGCCGCTTGCGGCCGATGCGGTCACTGCCCCGATCAAGGCGCAGAACGTGGTGAAGATCGCGCTGCAGATCAATGGCACGCCACAGACGCTTGAACTGGATTCTCGTGCCGTGCTGCTGGATGCGCTGCGTGAACGCTTGGGCCTGACCGGCTCGAAGAAAGGCTGTGACCAGGGCCAGTGTGGTGCCTGTACGGTGCTGGTGGATGGCAAGCGTGTGCTGTCCTGTCTGACACTGGCTGCGACGCTGGAAGGCCGCGAGGTCACCACCATCGAAGGGCTGGCGCAGGGTGAACAACTGCATGCGGTCCAGGCTGCGTTCATCAAGCACGACGCCTTCCAATGCGGTTACTGCACGCCAGGCCAGATCTGTTCTGCCGTGGGCCTGCTGGGCGAAGCCCGCAATGGTCACGTAAGCCACGTGACGGCAGACGTGGGCAAGACCTCGACCCGTCTGAGCGATGACGAAATCCGTGAACGCATGAGCGGCAACATTTGCCGTTGCGGTGCCTACCCCGGCATCGTGGCCGCCGTGCAGGAAGTGCACTCTGGCCGTCAAACCGCCCAGGCATGGGAATTCGCCACCGAGACGCAGCTTGCGGCTGTCAGAAAGGAGGACGGCCATGAAACCGTTTGAGTACGTACGCGCGACCGACGTCGCTTCCGGTGCCGCAGCAGTCGCCACGGTGTCGCAGGCCAAGTTCCTGGCAGGCGGAACCAATCTGGTCGACTTGATGAAAGAGGAAATCGAGCGGCCGGTTCGTGTGGTCGACATCACGCAACTGCCGTTGCGACAGATTCAGCGCACGCGCTCGGGTCTGTCGGTAGGCGCGTTGGCGACCAACACCGAGACCGCCAACCATCCGTTGATCCGCGAGAATTATCCGCTGCTGACGCAGGCCATTGTTGCCGGCGCATCGGGTCAGCTGCGCAACATGGCCACCAATGGTGGCAACCTGATGCAGCGCACCCGCTGCAATTATTTCTACGACCTGGCCACGCCCTGCAACAAGCGCGAGGCAGGCAGTGGCTGCGGAGCGCGCGAAGGGTTGAATCGCATTCACGCGATCATGGGCTGGAGCGAATCCTGTGTGGCGACCTACCCGGGTGACATGGCCAACGCGCTGGTGGCGCTCGATGCCAATGTGCGTGTGCGCACCACCGACGGGCGCGAGCGTCTGATTCCCGCAGCGGAATTCCATCGTCTGCCTGGCGATGCCCCGCAACGCGACAACACCCTTGACCATGGCGAGCTGATTCTTGCCATCGAGCTTCCTGTCGGTGCATCCGAATTCGCCCGCAATTCGCATTATCTGAAAGTGCGTGACCGCGCGTCTTACGCCTTTGCGATGGTGTCGGTTGCGGCCGCCTTGCAACTGGATGGCGACACCATCAAGCAGGCACGTATCGTGCTCGGCAGCGTGGCGCACAAACCCTGGCGCAGCACAGAGGCCGAAGCCGCCTTGGTCGGCAAACGGATCAGCGATGACACGTTCCGCCAAGCAGCCCAGGCAGCGCTGAAAGATGCCCGTCCGTTGGCACACAACACCTACAAGGTGGAACTGGGCCAACGATCCATTGTCCGTGCGCTGCAGCGTGCTGCGCGGCTGGCTTGAGGAGTCGCCATGACACGTTATCTCGGTAAAGAAACCACCCGCGTAGACGGCATCGCCAAGGTCACCGGCAAGGCCAAGTACACGGCCGAGTTTCAGGTGCCGCATGTGGCCTATGGCTTCATCGTGCTGAGCACGATTGCCAAGGGCCGCATCACCACTATCGACACACGCGAAGCCGAACAGGCAGCAGGTGTTGTGCGCGTCATCACGCACCTGAACGCCGGCAAGCTGGGCAAGGCACCCGCAGCAGACGCGCCCGCGCAATGGGCCTGGCCGCTGCAATCGGACCGGGTGTTTTTCAACGGTCAGCCGATTGCACTGGTCATAGCCGAAACCTACGAGCAGGCACGACACGCCTCGCGTCTGGTGAAGGTTGCCTATCAGGCTGAAGCCCACAGCACCGACTTGCAGACCGTGCTGGCGCAGGCCAAGCCGGACGCCAAGCCCGTTCCGGCACGCGGCAATCCGGTGGCCGCAATGCAGCAGGCAGCGGTCAAGGTAAACAGCGAATATCACATCCCGATCGAGCATCACAATCCGATCGAACCGCACGCCGCCATTGCCTTCTGGGAAGGCGAGCAACTGACGATCTTCGACAAGACGCAGAACGTGTACGGCGTGCAGCAACACCTGTCGGAAGGACTTGGGGTACCGGCGGAGAACATCCGTGTGGTGTCGCCTTTCGTGGGCGGTGCGTTTGGTTCTTCGCTCAAGCCCAACTACTACCCGTCGTTGACGGCCATGGCCGCACGCGAACTCAAGCGCCCGGTGAAAGTTGTGTTCACCCGTGCCCAGATGTTCACCGGCCACGGCTATCGGCCACACACCATCCAGAAGGTGGCGCTGGGTGCCGATGCACAGGGCAAGTTGCAGTCGATCATTCACGAGGCCTTCCACAACACCTCGTCCTTCGAGCCGTTCTCGGACGCCACCACCAGCTTCCTTCGGCAGGTGTATGCGTGCCCGAACCTGGATGCCCCCCTGAAGATCGCGGCAACCGATTTGCCCACGCCGACATGGATGCGCGCCCCGGGTGCGGTCAGTGGCATGTTCGCGCTGGAAAGCGCGATGGACGAGCTGTCGTATGCATTGAAGATCGATCCGCTGGACCTGCGCCTGATCAACTACGCCGAAGTCGACCCGGAAAGCGGCAAGCCGTTTTCCAGCAAGGCACTGCGTGAGTGCTATCGCATGGGCGCAGAGAAATTCGGCTGGCGACAGCGCAACCCCGAACCGCGTTCGATGCGCGACGGCAAGTTGCTGGTGGGCTGGGGCATGGCAACCAGTGTCTGGGGTGCGTTCCAGCAATCCGCCAGCGCACGCATCACTTATCACGCAGACGGCACGGCCAACGTGGCCAGCGCCACCAGCGACATCGGACCAGGCACTTATACGGTCATGACGATGATCGCCGCCGAATTCCTGGGCTTGCATCTGGACCAGGTGAAGTTCGAACTGGGTGACACCCGGCAACCGCGCGCCCCGGCGCAAGGTGGGTCGTGGACGACATCCAGTGTGGGCTCGGCTGTGCAAGGCGCGGCACTGACAATCACGGCACGACTGCTGGACATGGCAAACAAGGATGCCGGTTCACCGCTGCAAGGCGTGGCGGCAGCGGATGTCGAGATGCTTGATGGCCGTCTGCGTGTGAAGAACGATTCGTCGCGGTCCATCGATATTGCCGAGTTGATGAAACGCACCGGCACCACCGAGATCACCGAGACCTTCGATTCCAAGCCATCGCCCGAACGCGCGAAGTTTGCATCGCTGGCCCACGGTGCGCAGTTCGTGGAAGTGAAGGTAGACCCGGACCTGGGTACGATCAAGGTGACCCGCGTGCTTGAGATCACCGCCTGCGGCAAGATCCTGAATCCGCTGGCATCGCACAGCCAGGAGATCGGCGGCGTGGTCTGGGGCATCGGCATGGCACTCGAAGAAGCCACCGAGGTGGACCATCGCTACGGCCGCATGATGACCGCCAGCTTGCAGCACTACCACGTGCCGGTGAATGCCGACATCCATTCGATCGAGACGATTTTTGTCGAGGAAGATGACACGGTGGTCAATCCGCTGGGGGTCAAAGGCATGGGTGAACTTGGCATGGTCGGCATTCCGGCGGCGATTGCCAACGCGGTGTTCCACGCGACAGGAAAACGTGTTCGTGACCTGCCGATCACGCCGGAGAAGCTGCTGTAAACGTGGTCTGAAAGTTGCTTTGAGAAAGTTGCTTTGAATTGCTTTGAAACTGCCCACGGAAGCTCGTGATGGCAAAGCCGCCCGGATGGGGAATGCACCTTGCAGATGCATCAACACTCGGGCGGCAACGAATACAGGTGGCGTTGTGCCGCACAACGCCTGCAAGGGTTTTTTGGTAAGAACAAGGCAAGGACAGGGATATGGACAACATCGATGTCATGGTGCTGCGAGCAGCGCGCGACTGGCGTGCGGCGGGCCAGCGCGTACTGCTGGCTACTGTGGTCAGAACATGGGGCTCCTCCCCTCGCCCGATCGGGGCCATGATGGCCTTGCGCGAAGACGGCCGCGCCGTCGGCAGCGTGTCGGGCGGCTGCATTGAAGACGATCTGATCTATCGCTACACCCGCGCGCATGGTGACCAGCTCCAGCCAACAGGTGCGACCGAGGTGGTGCGCTATGGCATCAACGCAGACGAGGCGCACCGCTTCGGCCTGCCCTGTGGCGGCACGCTGGAACTGGTGCTGGAATTTGCGCCATCGCATGAAGATCTGCACACGCTGGTCAGCAGACTGGAAGCGGGTGAACTGGTGCGGCGCACGCTGAATCTGGCGGATGGCAACGTGTTGCTCGAACGCCCGGACGCGCACACGGCGCTTCGCTTTGAAGATGGATACCTGGTCAACACCCTGGGCCCCGAATACCGCATGCTGCTGATTGGCGCAGGCGCGCTGGCCGAGTATGTATCGACCATGGCGCAATTCAATGGTTTTTCCGTCACGGTCTGCGATCCGCGTGTCGAATACATGGACGCCTGGGCCGTGCCCGGTGTGCACAAAGACACCCAGATGCCGGACGACGCGGTGGTGTCCTTCCGGCCGGATCAGCGCAGCTGCATCGTGGCCCTGACCCACGACCCAAAGCTGGACGACCTGGCGCTCTTGGAAGCCCTGCACAGCGAGGCGTTCTACGTCGGTGCAATCGGCTCACGGCGCAACAACCAGGGACGACGCGAGCGCTTGATGATCCACTTCGGTGAGACGGAAGCGTCGCTTGCAAAGCTGCGTGGGCCGATCGGCATCTACATCGGCAGCAAGACACCTGCCGAGATCGCAGTCAGTGTGATGGCGGAAATCCTGGCAGTGAAAAACGGCGTTCAGCTACCCGGCGAAATGTCGGTGGCGCAGGCCAAGGAACGCCACGAGGCACCTGCTTTGTAAGGCCGCATACATTCGCAGAAGCCGACTAGTCCTCGTGGCGCAGCGCGGCAATCAGCAAGGCCATTGCCCCCGACGGTTGCCGTCGGCTGGGGTAATACAGATGGTGTCCGGACCAATACGGACACCAGTCTTCAAGCACGGAAACCAGATGCCCCGCCTTCACGTAAGGCTGCGCCAGATCTTCTGGCACATAAGCCAGCCCCAGGCCTGCCACGGCCGCATCACGACAGTCGTAAATGCTGTTGTAGATAAGTTGACCATCGACGCGCACATTCACCAGACGATCGCCCTTTCCGAACTCCCATACCCACACGCCACCATAGGTCGGCAGCCGCAGGTTGATGCAGTTATGCAGCATCAAATCTTCAGGCTTTTTGGGAATCGGACGATTGGCAAAGTAGTGCTTGGTGGCGACGGCAGAAAAACGAACGTCAGGGCTGATGCGCACCGCGATCATGTCCTGGGCCACGGCTTCGCCAAGCCGCACGCCCGCATCGAACTGTTCGGCAGCAATATCGGTGAACGCACTGTTGGCGGACAGCTCCACCTTGATGCCGGGATACATCGGCAGAAATTTCTTCAGCTTGGGCGCAAGCGCGGTGCGGATTGCATAACCCGATGCAGTGATTCTGATCGTGCCCGTCGGACTGTCACGCAGTTCCGACAAGGCGGCGAGTTCAGCATCGATTTCCTCGAACTGCGGAGCCACCGTCAACAGCAGACGTTCACCTGCTTCGGTAGGCAGCACCCGGCGCGAATTGCGCGCCAGCAGGCGGACACCCACCGTTTTTTCCAAGCCGCTGACGGCATGGCTGACAGCAGTCTGCGACAGGCCCAGCCGCGCGCCGGCACGCGTAAAGCTGCCCTCACGCGCCACGGCAAAAAATGCCTTCAATCCGCCGAAAGAATTGCGAAGTAAATCGTCTTGCATAGAAGCCCGCATTGCCGGAGTAACTGACGAGATTGGACATCAGGCGGCATCAAACATTTCATCGCCAGCGCAAAAAACTTATCGCCCGATCCGCTGATTTTCTTGCCTGATCCGATGAATCAGGAAATTTTTACCGGAAGTATCCGGTCTGCTGAATACAGTGAAACACACCCTACCGATCACCATGACACGCAAGCACCTGACTTTCACCCGCAAAACACCGGCCATCTTGATACACGCGGCGTCTTCAGCCCAAGCTCATACACAGGCGCTGACACAATGACGCGCAACAAGCTCCGCAGGTTTCTGATTGCCATCCTTGTTGTGGTCGCCCTCGTTGTATTGGGTGGCCTGGCCTACTTGCAGCACCCCTTGTTCGGAAAACTGCCCAGCGGCGAACGGCTTGCACAGATCGCAAAGTCGCCCAACCAGGCCAACGGCACCTTCCGCAACCAGATCGACACCCCCATGCTGACCACCGATGAAAGCCAGGTGTCGATGTGGATGGGCACCATTTTCGGTGCCAACAACAACGCGCGTCCCTCAGCCGACATTCCCGCCACCAAGACCGACCTCAAGGCACTGGATGTATCGCAAGACCTGATCGTCTGGCTGGGCCATTCGTCCTACTTCGTGCAACTGGACGGCCAACGCATCCTGATCGATCCGGTGTTCAGCGTCAACGCAGCGCCCGTGCCGCGCGCGAACGTGGCGTTCGACGGCACCAGCATCTACACGGCAGACGACATGCCGGCGATCGACGCCCTGCTGATCAGCCACGACCACTACGATCACCTGGACTACCCGTCGATTCGGGCGCTTCAATCCAAAGTGAAAAAAGTCGTGGTCGGACTGGGCATCGGTGCCGACTTCGAAGCCTGGGGCTACGACATGCAGACCGTGCACGAAGCCGATTGGTATGACACGGTGCCAGTGGGACCAACCCTGCAGATCAATGTCACCCCGGCCCGCCATTTTTCCGGCCGGACCTTCACCCGCGACCGCACCTTGTGGGCAGGCTTTGCGCTGGTGTCATCGCAGCGCCGAATCTTCTTCAGCGGTGACTCGGGTTACGGCCCCCACTTCGCCGACATCGGCCAGCGCTTCGGCCCCTTCGACTGGGTGGCCGTGGACATGGGCCAGTACGACCCGCGCTGGGCGAATGTGCACATGAATCCCGAGCAGGCGTCGCAGGCAGCGAAGGATTTGCGTGCGCGGGTGCTGGCCCCTGCGCACGTGGGCCGCTTCTCGCTGGCACCGCATGATTGGGATGATCCGCTGAAGCGCATCAGCGCGGCGGGTGGTGGTGATCGTGGGTATGAGCTGTGGACGCCGCAGATCGGTCAGACGATGTATCTGGATGGACGAGCGCAGAGGTTCAAGGCGTGGTGGGAGGGAGTTGGGGGGTAGCAGCGACCCAACTCATCAAACCAACTCATACGTCTGATCAGCCAAACGCCGCACGATGACACGGTCAGTAGTTGGAATGTGAGGAAGAGCCTCCCTGGTTGCTTCAAGGTGGCCCCACAACTCATCGTGACGAACGCACGTGAATTCATACGTAGGATCGCACGCGATATCAAAGTGAGGGCGGGGATCGTTTATGTAGAAAGAGATAGCGTAAAAGATCAGCGGATGCTTTGGGTTTACCGCGTTGTCCCAACACCGCCAAAAATCGGGATGCTTTGCTCGAAACCAGCGTTCTGCATGTGCGATGGCATTTTTCGAGTCATCCCACGCCAGTTGAGCTGGTGCCTGAGCAGCCTGAAGGTAAGGTCGTGGGTCCGACCCTTTGGGGTGCTGCACATAGATCAGCTGGGTTCCAAATTGGAATTCGCATTGGGATGTTGAGGCATCAACATCCCAATGACCGATCATGGGAGCAATCTGGAAATCGATGATCACGGATATTTTCGGGTCGACATAAACGGCCAGCTAGCGAAGATGACTCGCGTCGTGCTGGAACAAGTTCCAACAATCATATGCTCCTTGTTCATGCTGAACAGCCATCGATCAGTGAACAATAATTGCTCCCTTGAGAACACAAAACTATAATTAATGCTCTCAAGGGAGTGCTAATTTTGGAGCTGCCGACCCCGCTACCCGTGGAACGTGCGATCCGCAAGCTTGGGAGCGACATCTCTCTGGCTCGCAGGCGACGTCACATTTCTCAGGCCTCGCTTGCCGAGCGTATGGGCGCGTCGCTGTCCACCGTACGCCGGATGGAGAAAGGCGATATCAAGGTACCTATCCATTTCTTCGCCCGAGCTTTGCACGTATTCGGCGAGATTCGGGCACTTGAGCACCTGCTGGACACACCGAACGACGAGATCGGGCTGACACTGATGGACGAGCGTTTGCCCAAACGCGTGCGCGGCAAATCCGGTGGATCTTCTGGAGCAATGTGATGGCAGTCGCCACGCCTGTCCGACAACAAATTCAGGTGTCCATCGGCAAGGCTGGCTCGCCGCTCGGCGCCCTAGTATACGTACGGCAAGGCCAGCGCCAACACTGCGCCTTCGCCTACGACGAAACTTGGCTGTCCAACCCTGCAAGCTTCAACGTATCGGCTGACCTGCAACTGATGCCTGGTCATCAGCCACACAAAGCTGCGTCGCCTCATGACTCCGTATTTCATGGTGCGTTAGCCGATACCACGCCCGATGCCTGGGGCCGCCGCGTCATCGCCCGCGACCACGCCAAGCGCCGACGCACTGACCAGAAACCTCAGCCTCTGACCGAGTTGGACTATCTGCTCGCGGTCGATGACTTCAGCCGTATTGGTGCGTTACGCCTACGAGATCCTGAAGGCATATGGCACAGAACGGTGCCAGAAGGACACCGTTCTACCCCACCGTTGATTGAGCTTGCCCACATATATCAAGCCAGCCAGGCAGTCGAGCGCGGACAAGAAACTGCCGAGGACTTGCGGTATCTGCAAGGCAAAGGCACATCGCTGGGTGGCATGCGTCCCAAATGCACGATCGTGGACGAAGATGGCTGGCTTGCGATCGGCAAGTTTCCCAGCGTGAACGATACGCGCAGCGTCACGCGTGGCGAGGTGTTGGCGCTGAAGCTAGCGCAACTGGCGGGCATTGATGCGGCACCTGCGCGCATCGTCTCATTGGCGGATGTATCGGTAGCCGTCATCCGACGATTTGATCGGGATGGCAATGACGGTCGTATTCCCTATCAGTCAGCAGCATCGCTCTTGCAGGCGTCTCGCGAGGAGGACCGCAGCTACACGGAAATTGCAGATGCCATTCGCTCCCATGGCCACGCCCCAACACGGGATTTGCGACAACTCTGGCGTCGCCTGGTCTTCAACCTGTTGATTACCAATGTGGACGATCACCTGCAAAACCATGGGTTTCTGCATGTGGAACATGGATTGTGGCGACTTGCGCCTGCGTTCGACATCAATCCGTTCCCGGACAAGGAACGGGAGTCAAAAACGTGGCTGTCCGAGGAAGACGGGCCAATCACAGACGTGCACATGTTGCTGGCTCGGGCACCCTACTTTGGGCTGGATAAGCAGCAAGCGCTTATCACCCTGGCCGAGGTCCATGCGTCAGTAGCAAGCTGGCGAAGGATCGCTCGTGGTCCTGAGGTTGGACTGCGCGCAGAGGAACTGGATGACTTTGCGGCAGCATTCGAACATGAACAGATCGATATAGCTGCCATGCTGCTCAGATAAGGCGTCAGCCGAGAATCTGAGAGGAGATGGAGCGGGTGATGGGAATCGAACCCACGCTATCTGCTTGGGAAGCAGAAGTTCTACCATTGAACTACACCCGCATCGGCAGAATTCTAGCATCGCCACAGGCGCAAAAACACCGCGTTCTGGCCCTTGGATCAACCCCTGTCAGCCATCTGGCTCCGCATGGAATAAACTGGGAGACCGGCGGCTTCTGTCGCCAGGCTGCAATCGGCCAGCCTTACAGACCCGACCCCTCGAATCGATTCCATGAGCTCCGTGACTACAGATACTCCCCTCGCCTTCCGGCAGACGCCGTCTTCCAAGGCTCGAATCCTGGCCGAACGCGATGCGATTCTGGCCAATCCGGGCTTTGGCAAGCATTTCACCGACCACATGGTCTCGATTGACTGGACCGTGGAAGCCGGTTGGCACGACGCGCAGGTGACGCCGTATGGCCCCCTGCTGCTCGACCCGGCTGCGTCTGTCCTGCATTACGGCCAGGAAATTTTTGAAGGCATGAAGGCGTATCGCCATGCTGATGGCTCGATCTGGACCTTCCGTCCGGAAGCCAATGGCGCGCGTCTGCAGCGTTCGGCCAAGCGCCTGGCGCTGCCGGAATTGCCGATCGATCTGTTTGTGGAATCGGTTCGCCAATTGGTGAAGATTGATGCCAACTGGGTGCCGTCGGCTCCTGAGACCAGCTTGTATCTGCGTCCGTTCATGATCGCCAATGAAACCTTCCTGGGCGTGCGCTCTGCACAGAAGGCGGCTTATTACGTGATCGCCAGCCCGGCGGGTCCGTATTTCGCCAAGGGCGTGGCGCCGGTTGCCATCTGGGTGTCCAGCGACTACGCGCGTGCGGCCAAGGGCGGTACGGGGGCGGCTAAGTGTGGCGGCAATTACGCTGCATCGTTGCTGCCGCAGATGGAAGCATCGGAACATGGTTGCGCACAGGTGCTGTTCTGCGATCCGCAGGAAGGCAAGTATCTGGAAGAGCTGGGCGGCATGAATGTGTTCCTGGTGATGAAGGACGGTACGCTGGTGACGCCTGAACTGTCGGGCAGCATTCTGGAAGGCGTGACGCGTTCCAGCATTCTGCAATTGGCCCGCGACCGTGGCATGAAGGTTGAAGAACGCAAGGTGACGCTGGATGAATGGCGTCGTGGCTTCGAGACCGGTGACGTGGCCGAGGCGTTTGCCTGCGGCACCGCAGCGGTGGTGACGCCGATCGGCGCGTTGAAGGCCAAGGACTTCGAAGTGGGTGACATCTCGGCCCCGGCTGGCAAGGTGACCATGTCGCTGCGCCAGGAACTGACCGACATTCAGTATGGCCGTCTGCCGGATACGCACGGCTGGATGACCCGTCTGGTCTAAGCCGCTTGGCTTAAGTCAGACAAGCAGCGCAGGTCTGGGCGATCCCAGGACCTGCGCTGCGAAAGAGCGCCACAACACGCACCGCGACAGTTATCGCGGGCGTTGCCAGAACAGGTACCCTCACCCGCCGGGTTTTGTAGACAAGCGGGTGACGACTCGCCGCCTCCTGTGATTTCCATCGACCCAAACCGCCTGTCGGCATGGCTGTCCGGCTGGTTCGGGTCGTCTGAACAGGATTGTTTGCGTGCCGTCACGGCACGTCCGGCCAACTCGCTTAAAATCGCGCCCATGAAGATCATGCTGAATGGGGAATCACGCACGTTCGAGGGCCCCACCTCGGTGGCAGATTTGCTGATTGCGCTGGGCTACGCGGGTAAACGCGTCGCCGTCGAGCGCAACGGGCAGATCGTGCCGCGCAGTGCACACGAACATTCCCTGCTTGCCGACGACGATCAGATCGAGATCGTGGTGGCCGTCGGGGGAGGCTGACAATGACTTTGCCCACCCCTAATTCCCTGGACACGCCAGACGTGTCCGATTCCCAGACTGCGCAGCCCAGCGACGCACCGCTTTCCAACCATCCGTCGCATCCGATGGCTGGCTCGCACATTCGCAGCTTTATACATCGCCGCAGCCACATCACGCTGGGCCAGCAGGAAGCGCTGGACAAGCTGTTGAGCAAATGGGCCCTGCCCTACGAAAACCGTCTGATAGATCCGGCTGCCGTCTTCGGACGCGAAGCCCCGCTGGTGCTGGAAATCGGTTTCGGCATGGGCGAGACGACCGAGAAGATCGCCATTGCTCGCTCGGAAGAAAACTTCCTGGGCGTGGAGGTGTTCAACGCCGGTGTTGGCGCGATGCTGAAACGCATCGAGACGTCTTCGCTGCCGAACGTGCGCATCATTCAGCACGACGCGGTGGAAGTGGTGCGCGACATGATTGCGCCCAATTCGCTGGCCGGCGTGCATGTGTATTTCCCGGACCCGTGGCAGAAGAAGCGCCATCACAAGCGTCGTCTGATTCAGCCGGCGTTTGTGGCGCTGCTGGCGTCGCGTATTGCCCCGGGCGGCTATTTGCATTGCGCAACCGACTGGGAAGATTACGGCGTGCAGATGCTGGAAGTGCTCAGCGGTGAACCCAGCCTGGAGAACACGGCCGACGGTTACGCGCCGCGCCCGGAATGGCGTCCGCAGACCAAGTTCGAGACACGCGGCATGCGTCTTGGACATGGCGTGTGGGACTTGTTCTTCAAGCGTCGCGCTGTCTGAAGTTTGCTCAGAGGCGTCATGACAAAGCCGGTCTGAGCGGCTTTGCTCTGCACTCATGAAAATGCCCGCCTTGCCCGATATCGATCGGTGCAAGGCGGGCATTTTTACTTGCGTTGGCGGAACAAAAACCTAGGCAAGATTCAGGTTCAAAGCTCGCCCACGCAGCGCAAGATATCTTCGCCATAGGCTTCCAGCTTGCGCGCCCCCACGCCGGTGATGCCTTCCAGATCTTCCAGCGATTCAGGATGCACCAGGGCGATTTCGCGCAGGGTTGCATCGTGGAAAATCACATAGGCCGGCACGCCATGTTCCTTGGCGATGCTGGCGCGCCAGCTGCGCAAGGCGGCGAACACCGGTTCGGCCGCAGGCGGCAGTACGATGGCGGGTGCCTTGGTGCGGGTGCTGGTGCTCGATCCACGACCGCGTGCAGGTTTGGGTGGCTCGCGGCGCAGCATCAAGGTGTGCTCGCCTTTCAACACGGCCCGGCTGGCTTCCGTCAGCCCCAGGGTGCCGAAGGATTCGTGATCGACCGACAGCAGACCTTGCGCAATCAGCTGGCGCAAGACACTGCGCCATTCGTTGTCCGACAGGTCTGCACCGATGCCAAACACGCTGAGTTCATCGTGACGATTTTGTCCTATCTTCTCGGTTTTTTTTCCCCGCAGCAGGTCGATCAGGTGCGCAGTCCCAAAGCGCTGGCCGCGTTCCTTCCACATGCGGTAAACCGCAGACAAAGCCTTTTGCGCAGCGATGGTGCCGTCCCAGGCTTGCGGCGGTTCCAGGCAGGTGTCGCAGTTGCCGCAGGCCGTTGATACCTGACCGAAGTAGTTCAGCAAGCGGGTGCGTCGGCACGATACGGTTTCGCACAGGCCCAGCATGGCGTCGAGCATGGCGGCGCTGCGGCGCTTGTAGGCGTCGTCACCGGTGGACTCGTCGATCATGCGGCGTTGTTGCACCACGTCTTGCAGGCCGTAGGCCATCCAGGCCTGCGCGGGCAAACCGTCGCGACCGGCACGGCCGGTTTCCTGGTAATAGCCTTCGACTGACTTGGGCATGTCCAGGTGGGCGACAAAACGCACATCGGGTTTGTCGATGCCCATGCCGAACGCGATGGTGGCGACCATGACGACGCCGTCTTCGCGCAGAAAGCGCGCCTGGTTGGCGGCACGGCGCTGCGCGTCCATGCCCGCGTGGTAGGCCATCGCGTCGATGCCTTGCTGGCACAGGAATTCAGCCGTTTCTTCGACCTTGTTGCGCGACATGCAGTAGATGACGCCTGCGTCGCCCGCATGTTCGTTCTTCACGAAATCGAGCAGTTGCCGACGCGGATCGTTCTTTTCGACGATGCGGTAACGGATGTTCGGGCGGTCGAAGCTCGACACAAACACCTGCGCGTCATGAAGCCCCAAACGCTCGATGATTTCGATGCGGGTGGCCTCGGTGGCGGTTGCCGTCAGTGCAATGCGCGGTACATCTGGCCAGCGTTCGCCCAACAGCGACAGGCCCAGATATTCCGGGCGGAAGTCATGCCCCCACTGCGATACACAGTGCGCTTCATCAATCGCGAACAGGGAAATGTTGCCGCGCGCCAGCAAAGACAGGCAGCGATCGGTCAGCAACCGCTCGGGCGCGACGTACAGCATGTCGAGCTGGCCGGACACGAACGCGTGTTCGACTTCCCGAACGGTGGCCATGTCCTGCGTGGAATTCAGATACGCCGCGCGCACGCCAAGCTCGGTCAGGGCATCGACCTGATCCTGCATCAAGGCGATCAGCGGCGACACGACGACGCCGGTGCCGGCACGAACCAAAGCAGGAATCTGGAAGCACAACGACTTGCCGCCCCCGGTAGGCATCAACACCAGTGCATCACCGCCAGCAACCACCTGGTTGACGACATCGGCCTGGTGGCCCCGGAAATGGTCATAGCCGAAAACGCGCTGGAGCACGTCCTGCGCGGTCGGTTCGGAAGAGATAGGCATAGAGGAATTGTATGCCGCGTCGGTGCGGCCTCAATCGAGGGGGCGACAGGAATGTCCAAGCCGTCTGCAACCAGCCGAACAGCGGGCGTGACAAAGGACCGAATCGGCCCTGGCACCACACAGGTTCAGTCGTTGCGCGTCAGTCGTTGAGCGCGATACCGCGCTGGTTGAGCTTGTCGCGCAGCGCACTGCGCGCGCGCGACAGACGGCTGCGGATAGTGCCGATGGGCACCATCAACAATGCGGCCGCTTCTTCATAAGACAAGTCGTCGACGCCCACCATGAGCAGGATGTCGCGCATGTTCTCGGGAAGTTCGTTCAGCGAGTCGGACAAGGCTTGCATGGTCTGACGCTGTTCGATCTGCTCGCAAGGAGCCAGAATCGGCGCGGAGTGGTCGTCAAGCGCATCAGTGCCGACGAATTCGTAACGGCGTTCCGGTGCCCGTGACAAGTGATTGCGCACCAGATTGAGCGCAATGCCGTAGAGCCAGGTAGACAGCTGGGATTCGCCGCGAAACGCCTGATAAGAGCGGGCAGCTTCAACGAAGGCCTGCTGAGCCAGGTCGTCGGCTTCCGAGGTATTGCCGATGTGCTTGATGATGAAACGACGCAAGCGCGTGGAATGCTCTCGGACCAGATCACGCAGCAGGAATTCTTCGCTGGCGTTCCAAGCACCGCAGGCACCGGACTCTAGCGTCGGTGCCACGCCTTGCTCGGACGTTGCGTTGAGTTCCTGGGAATTTGCCATGTAGATGCTCTAACCGGACCGCGTATTTTTACAGATAAATGCTTCTCTTTGCACTATCTGTAACGATTTTCCCACGTCAGGGGAAAATAGCCGAAACGGCGCTGTATCAGGCCAAACGGCTATTCAGGATCTCGCTCAACCAAGACTGGGCGACGGACGGCGGTACGGGAGAGTTTCCAGACGTTGCAGCCTCATCGAAACGACGCTGCATGGCATCGTCGATGGTCTGGCGTTGGGCAGCGTCAAGTGAGCCGGATATACCAAGCGCGGACGCCGTGCGTTCGAACTCGGCACCGGAGGCTTTGGCCGAAAACGCGAGCTGGGTGACAAAGTCGACACCACCCAGAGCTTGGCCTGCTTCGCGCGCCATGTCGACGGCGAGCGTAACGGTTCGGGACGACAAGGGCTTGCCGGGCGCACTGACCAAGTCGAGTTCACGCGCGACGGCTGTGCCGACACCCGTGCCGAAGGTGCGCGCCAAGGTATCGACGAACATCGATGCGGTATCGACGTTCGGCGCGATCCACGCCACGCTGCGACCATTGGGCAAGCTGCCGGTGGCCATCACTTGCAAGCGTTCGCCGGCGATATCGGCGTAGACCTCGCGTCCACCTGCAGCCGCCTGGGTAAAGGCGTCAAGGGAAACGAATCCGGACGAAGAAGAGATTGGCGAGATAGTCATACGAGCAGTCTGGGCCGATGATTCAAAGCGTATATCGGTTAAGTAACCGCGGCCGGTTCATGGTTCCAAAGTATTTTATTGTTTAAGAAGATAAGTTGTCATGATTAAGACCCGTTTAACGGCAGGCGCTAATTTATCCGGGCCTTGATCAACCATATGAATGATGCGCGTCGGCAGTGCCTACTGGCCCTCGTAAATCTGCGCATCCCAACGCGCCGACGACGACGCACTGCTGCGCGTAGACGACGATGTGGATGCGCCGCGCGGTGAACGCGGCTCGATACGAATCACCTGACCGCGCGAGGTAGCATCTGGTGCCTGCACCGGTGCCAGCGGCTGCAAGGGCGGCGTGCCCGGCAAGACCGGCGCTGTCGGCAACACAGCCGGGGCCGCAGGCAGCACACGCACTTCCGAACGATTCAGTTGTTCGCGGTCCAGATACTGGCCCACCGTCGGCGCAACCGGGGCACCGGCGGGTGCCACTTCCGAGGTGACGCCCGCCACCACCGGTTCACCATTGATCGCGATCACGCGCGGCCGGATCATGAACAGGCGTTCGCGTCGCTGGATCGTCTTGGATTTCGACGAGAACAGCACACCGAAGCCGGGGATATCACCCAGCACCGGCACCTTGTCGACCTGCTCGGAATCCTGCGAGCTGTTGTAGCCGCCGATCAGCAAGGTCTGGTCGTTGCCGACCACAGCCAAGGTGCTGATGGTGCTGCGACGAACCGTGGGCAGACCGTCGATCTGACGTTCTTCCTGGATGCTGCCGTCTTCGATGTCGACGGTCAGTTCGACCTGACCGGCATTTTTGCCATCGATGAAGCGCGGCGTAACCCGCAGCGACGTGCCGACTGTCACCGGCGTGACCGTAGCCACCCGTTCACCCAGCGTCTGGATGTAGAACGTGTCCGACAGATCGATCAGTGCGCCCAGGTTGTCGGCCGTCAGGATAGACGGCTGCGACAGGATGTTGGCGCGACCGTCGGTCTGCAGCGCACGAATGCGCGCCGCCAACCGATTGCTCAGGCTCAGGCCGATGGTGCCGGGGGTAAGCGTGGTGGCCGCGCTGTCGATCGGCAGCACGCCGCCGCTGGTGCCCAGCGCCAGGTTGCCGTACCCCAGCACCGAGTTGCCCGAGCGGGCGCCCCAGGTTACGCCCAGTTCGCTGACCACTTCCGAGTTCACGTCAACGATCATCGCCTCGATCTCGATCAAGGTGCTCGGGCGGTCGAGCTGTTCGATCAGGGTGCGATAGATTGGTATGCGGTCCGGGATGTCCTGCACGATGATCGCGTTCAGGCGTGCATCGGCCTGGATGGTGGGTTCGCGCATGCGAACGGACCCACGCGTCGTGCCGGTTGCACGCGGTGCTGCTTCGCTGCCTGCGGCGGGCACGCCGCTGACTGGCGAGGTGCTGGCGACGCTGTTGGCTCCGCCGCCACCCGCCCCTGCGCCACCGCCGCCGACCAGGTCCGTGAACACGGGCGGACGCTCGCGCAACGGCGCGGCAATCGACGACAAGGTTTCGTTGTTGTTGCTGCCACTGCCGCTGATCAGATTGCGCAGCACGGTTGCCAGGCCGGGCGTGACGACCTGCGAATTGCGATAGGCGATGCTGCGGTCATTGACCGATGCATGCTTCAGGCGAAATACCGCCACTTGCTGGCCGCCACCGCCCGTGGGCATGGCGGCAATGGTGCGGTCGATCAGGTCCAGATAGGCAGGGGGACCGGACACCAGCGCCACGCCCTGCTCGGGCAATTCACCCCAGCCGAAACGCGGATCGAGCACACCGAGCTGTTCCAGCGCCTGACGCATGCTGGTGATCGAGCCACCCATGGCACTGACCGAGCGCGTGGCGGTTTCCGCCGCGCCGCTGACATACAAGGTGCCTGCGTACACGAACCAGTTGAAGCCGTAGACACCGCCCAGGCGGTTCATGAATTCGGTCGGGTTGGCCGCATTGAAGCGACCGTTGACCACGCCGGACACCGACGAACCCACCTGCAAGGACAGGCTGAAGCTGCCCGCCACTTCTTGCAGCACGGTGCGCAACGGGGCGTTGGTTGCGTAATAGCTGTAGGGTGCATCGGGCCAGGACGGTACGGCCTGCGCCGTACCCAGCAGGCCCAGGCTCAACAGCCCGGCCAGCATCATCCGCTTCACTGCATATTTCTTGGTCATCAAGATTTCCGCCGTACCGCACTCGTCCAGAACGACAGTGCATTGAGAAATTCCGCGAGGGCTTCATCGACCTCGATATCGTGGCTGTCGGGTCGCACGGACTGCTGCAACCACAGCCCTTCTTCCTTGGGGTCGATCGAGCAGGTCGACGCATATTTGCTGGCCATGCCGCCCGCCATGCGGCCGATGTGCAGCATGAAGTCGTCGCGCGCGATGCCGACAGGCGGCAGCGCACACAGCCGGGCCGTGATGGCAAGCCAACCGGCGTCGGCACGTTGCAGATGGACGCGCCAGCGATCGTCGACCACCAGCGTTGCGCGGCCGTCGGCGCGCAGGGTTTCCGGTGGCAGGCCATGTCGGGCGACATAGCCGTGGATCAGGGGATGCACGTTGGCATTCATGGGTTCGGGTCCTCGGCCGCGAGCTTGCGCACCAGGCGCAACACTTCGGCAACGGGTTCGATGAGTTCGCTGGGAATGTAGTGATCGATCTGCGCTTGCGACATGAGTGCACGCGCAAGCGGAATGTTCTGCATGACTGGAATGCCTTCCTCGCGCGCGGCTCGCACCATCTCAGAAGCCAGCGTGCCTTCCCCCTTGGCCAGCACCATGGGCAGCGGGGTCTTCTCTGCGTCGTACAAAATCGCAATGGCCAGGTGGGTGGGGTTGGTCACCACCACCGAGGCCTTGCGTGTCTTGGTGACCGCGCCGTGCATGACCATCTCCTGATGCAGATGTTTGCGCTGGTGCTTGATGTGCGGGTCGCCTTCGGATTCCTTGAATTCCTGCTTGATATCCTCTTTGCTCATCATCAGGCCCTTCTTGTATTGCATGCGTTGCCAGGCGAAATCGGCGAGCGACAAGATGGCATAGGCCACCGCAATATTGATGACCAGCGTGCGCATCATGCTGCCAATGGCAGCGCCCATGCCGGACAACCCCGAATGCGGCACCACCATCAGTTCGGGCAAGGCATCGCGCACCACCAGCGTGACCAGCACCGACAGGAACACAATCTTCAGGATCGATTTCAGGAACTCGACCAGGCTCTTCTTGGAAAACATGTTCTTCAGGTTGTCCATCACGTTCAGCTTCTTGCCCGAGGGCTTGAGCTTGTCGAACGCGAGCACGATGCCCACCTGAAGAAATTCCGATCCCATGCCGACCATCAGCACGATCAATACAAAGGGCAATACCAGCGCGATGGCTTCCCGCAGCACCGCGTCCAGCGCGGTTTTCAGTGCGGCGTTGAACTCCATCCCGACCAGGTCGGCGGGCACCAGAATGAGCTTGCCCAGCGATTCAACAATGCCACTGGCATTGCCCAGCATGTAGCCGAACAAGGCCAACACCAGCAGCGTCTGCGTGAAGTCCTTGCTGTGCGCGACGTCGCCCTTCTTGCGCGCGTCGCGCAGCTTTTTCTGACTTGGCTGTTCGGTTTTTTCGCCGCTCATGGCGACCGCCACTGCGCATCGAGCATGGGCACGATGCCGCGGATGTCACCGATCATCTCGCCCACGTATTCAAACAAGGTGCTCATGTAGAGCACCAGCACCAGCAAGGCCAATCCGCTCTTGATCGGCATGGCCAGGAAAAACACCTGCAACTGGGGCGCGAAGCGGCTCACCAGCGCCAGCCCGATTTCGGACAGGAACATGGCGATGATGGCAGGCGCACCGAGCAGCAGGACCATACGCATGAAGCGGCTCAATTGCTCCAGGAACACCGGTACGCTTTCCGCGCGCAGGGTCGGTGCCCAGGAAAACAGATCCCAGAGGCGGTAGCTGTCGTAGATCAAGGTCAGCATCAACGCAAACCCGCCGCCCACCAGGAAAAACACCATGAACGCCTGGTTGAACAGGATGCCCATGGGGGAAGAATCATTGCCGGTCGCCGGGTTGATGGTGGCTCCCAGACTGGCGCCCCGCTGGTTGTCGATCACGAACCCGACCGCCTCGAAGATCCAGAATGGAATAGCCACCAGAAAACCCAGCACCACGCCGATGAAGACCTCTTTGCAGATGATCAACACCAGTTCGATCGTGCTGACGCTCATCACGGCGTACTGCGGCTGCAGCATGGGCACCAGCACCAGGCCCATCGATGCAGCCACCGCATAACGCAACATGCCCGGCAGGATCTGCCGGTTGAAGATCGGCAGCATCACGAACATGGCGAGGATGCGCGGCTGCGTGAGCGCCAGCGTGCCGAGAAACTGCTTCAGCTCGACATAGGTAACGCCCGAGATCATTTGGTTCCGGCCACGGTCAGTGGATCTTGTAAAGCACGTCGAACACCGAGACCGTGAAGTTGTACAGCTCGCCAGACAGCCAGCGTGCGGTCAGCAAAATGGTGGCAAACACCGCAATCAGCTTGATCGCGAAGGACAGCGTCTGCTCCTGGATCTGCGTGAGCGCCTGGAACAGCGAAAACAGCACGCCCACGATGGACGCCACTGCAATCGGTGGCAGCGACAGCCAGAGCACCAGGTAAAGCGCCTGGGTCATGTAGGAAACGATGTCGACGGTACCCATGGCGCGCTCAGGAGTAAGACAGGACCAGGCCCTGAATCAGACGTGTCCAGCCATCGACCATCACGAACAGGAAGAGCTTCAGCGGCATGGAAATCGTGACCGGCGACACCATCATCATGCCCATGGCGAGCAGGATGTTGGAGACGATCAGGTCGATCACCACGAAGGGCAAATACAGCAGGAAGCCGATCTGGAACGCGGCCGTGAGTTCCGACAACACGAAGGCCGGAATCAGCACGATCAGGTCGTCGGCCTTCAGATTGCGCGAGCGTTCTTCGCCCCACAGACCGCGAGCGGTGCGCAGGAAGAATTCGCGCTGCTCGAAGCGGCTGTTCTTCATCATGAAGCCGCGAATCGGTTCGGCCCCAGTCGTGATGGCGTCGACAATATTGTCCAGGCGGGTATTGCCGGTGGTGCTGTTCGGGACGACAGGGGCGCGGGCCATGCCGGTGGCACCGCCGCCGGCGCTGGGCGCGGCAGGCGTGGACACGGCGGTGGCCGCACGCAGGTTGTCGTTGATCTGCATGACCACCGGTCCCATGACGTAGGCCGACAGAATCACCGCCAGTCCGTACAAGGCCATGTTCGGCGGTACTTGCTGCACGCCCAGCGCATTGCGCACCAGTGTCAGCACGATGGCGATCTTCAGGAAAGAGGTCGTCATCACCGCGGCGAGCGGCACCAGCGCCAACAGCGCCAGCACAAACGCCAGGCTGATGGGATCGAAATCGGTCATGCCTGCGCCTTGCCGATCGTGCGGATGGTGACGCCGATACGCCCGTCGATCTCGACGAGTTCACCCGTGCCGATCAGCGCACCATTGGCGCGAATGTGCACCGCCCCTTCAGCCAGCGGCCGGTCGAGGGCAAAGACCTCGCCGGGTTGCAGCTTGCGCAGGTCGGCAAGCGAAATGTGGCGGTCGCCCAGGTCGAATTCCAGACGAACGGGAATGGCGTCGAGATCCAGCGGCACCGATTCATCGGTCGAGGTGGATGAGGGAGTCTGGGTCATCAGCGCGGTCCAGCCTTTGGTTACGAGGTATGCAGAATCTTGTTGGCGCACGCGAATGCCCTGGCCGCCAGCAGTGGCCAGCCAGAGTTCCTGGTCGGGCGAAACGAAATAGTGGTCGAGCATCACCACGTCGCGCGGATGCAGCGAACGCAGGTCGGCGTTGGACAGGCGGGTTTCGCCAAGTTTCACGCGCACGGCAACGGGCAATGAATCGAGGTCGAGTTCATTGACGATGGGGTCGGCACGCTTGACCAGACCCGCCAGCAGCATCAGGCCCAGCGCATCGGTGGACAGCACGCCCACCAGGATTTCGCCGGTGGCTTCGCTGCGTGCGGTCAAGGTCCAGGTGTGCGCCTGCAGCGCGGCTTGCTTGCCGTGGAAGGCTTCCACGATGCGGGCCGGGCCAGCGGTGGACAACCCGCCCAAGGCAGCCGTGGCATCGTTCAACAAGGTTTCCAGCGCAGCGGCCTGGAACGCTGACGGCAGGTCGGACAGGTCCAGGCCCTCGAAACGCGAGGCCAGCCAGGCTTGCGCCGCGCGAGCGGGAAGCGCCAGCACAAAACGCGCGCCAGCCCATTCGAATACCGCTGTCTGATTGGCATTGGCCAATACAGCAGCAGTCACATCGGGAGCCAGGCCCAGATGCCAGGCCGCGGGCCGGCCGTCAGCCCCTTCGGACAACGGCACGACCAGACGCATGGCTGCTCCATGACGTGCGATCAGGGAACCGGCCTGTGCCTGATGGGCGGTATAGCGAGGAAGCGCGAGCGGAGCCGGGGGCGAGGTCATAGGCGGTACAAATAAAAAGTGGCGAAACGGGGAGCGCTACAGGTGGCGGGGTGATGCTGGCAAGGCCAGGCATCAGTCGTCACGGAGAGGCATCGGCACCGGCTTCAACCAGGCAGGGATCATCGGGGTCGTCGGTTTGCACCTGCACCAGCGTGGCGCGCGACAAGGACTGTGCAAGCTCCTTGGCAAGCGCCGGTGCGCAGGCGGCCAGACGTTCGCGCGAAGACTCGTCGGAACAGGTGAAGGCCGCTACCAGACGCCCTTCGTTTTCGAAAACGGCCACCGACACGCCGGGAAACACGTCGTCTTTCAGTTCGACCCGCACTTCGCGCCGGCCGTCCTGGTCATTGATCATCAATTGTTCGGCAGACTGCGACAGCACATCGGCCAAGCCCGACGGAACAGCAGCCTGACCCGATGCGTCGGTGCGTGCAGTGCCGAACAAAGCAAACGGAGCGGGCGGAGCGAGCAATGCTTCATTGGCCTTCGGCTTTGCGGCGGCAGATGCAGCGTCGTGCTCGGCTGACATGGCGTCTTCGAACGCCTTGCGGTCGGTATCCGACGGCGGGGTGTCCGACTTCAGCGATGTGCCCGCCTGCTCGAAAGTCTGCGGCGCAAAGCGCTGGGTAAATCCGTTGTCGAGGTCGATACGTCGATCAATGCTCATTCGAGGTCTACCTCCGCGTGATCTTCCCAGTCTTCACGATCACGGCGCACCGACGCCGCTTCTTCCATTTCCTGGTCTTCCTTGTACTCCTGCTCGCGCAACTGCTCGTCCAGATGGATCTGCGCCAGTTCGACGAACTTTTCGGTCATGCGCGTCGCCAGCCGATGCGATTCGCGCGCACCTGCCAGGGCCTTCAAGGTGAGTTCGACGTGTTCATCGGCGCGTTCCACATCTTGTTCACGCGCTTGTTCCGTGTGGCGCAGCGTGGCCACCCCCTGCATGACGTCTTCGATGTCACGCAGCTTGACCACGCGGCTGCACAGGTCGGCGTACATGCCGAGTTCACGTTCCACGGCTTCGATGCGGAAACGCTCCAGCGTTTCCTGCGCCGCCACACGGGCAAGTTCGGCCTGCTGATGACTGGTGCGTTCACGCGCGACGCGCAGCTCTGCCTGCCCCTCGCGGAAGCGCTTGATCGACAGCAGCTCCTTGAACATGCTCATCGTTTGCCTGCGAGTTCCTGCATGCGTTTGACGGCTTCCGGCAGCGTCGAATGTTCGTCGGTGCGCTGGCGCAGGAAGCTGCGAATGGCTTCGTGCTTGTCGATGGCTTCGTCAGTGGTGGCGTCACCGCCGCGCTTGTATTCCCCGATTTTCACCAGCAGCTCGACTTCCTGGTACTTGGCCATCAGTTCACGCAGGCGACCGGCAGCGGCCTTGTGTTCGGGCGAAATGACGGCGTTCTGCACCCGGCTGGCTGACGCCAGCACGTCGATGGCAGGATAGTGATTGGCCGCGCCGAGCTTGCGCGACAGCACGATGTGGCCGTCGAGAATCGATCGGGTTTCGTCGGCGATCGGCTCGCTCATGTCGTCGCCTTCCACCAGCACGGTGTAGAGCGCGGTGATCGAGCCGTGTTCGTTCATACCGGCGCGTTCCATCAGCTTGGGCAGCGTGGCGAACACCGACGGCGGATAACCGCGTCGAGTCGGTGGCTCACCAGCGGCCAAGCCGATTTCGCGTTGCGCCCGGGCGAAACGGGTAACCGAGTCCATCAGGAACAGCACCCGTTTGCCTTGGTCGCGGAAGTACTCGGCAATCGCCGTAGCGACATAGGCGGCCTTCGAGCGCTCCATCGAAGACTTGTCGCTGGTGGCGCAGACGATCACGCTTTTGCGACGGCCTTCCGGGCCGAGTTCGTGTTCCAGGAATTCGCGCACTTCACGACCGCGTTCGCCGATCAGGGCGACCACCGTCACGTCAACGTCTGCGCCCTTCACCAGCATGCCCATCAGCGTGGACTTGCCGCCGCCGGCCGCAGCGAAAATGCCCATCCGCTGGCCTTCGCCGCAGGTAAGCAAGCCGTCGAGGGCACGCACGCCCAATTCCAGCGGCTGGTTGATGATGCGGCGTTTGAGCGGATCGGGTGCGTCGGCAAACACCGGGTAGAACTTGTTGGCTTCGATAGGCCCAAGTTCGGCTTCATCCAGCGGACGACCCAGGCCGTCCAGCACACGGCCCAGCAGACCGTTGCCGACTGGCACCATGTGGGCACGGCCGGTGGGGATCACTTCCGTGGCGGACGAGATGCCGAACATGTCGCCGATGGGGGTGATCAGCGCGGCGTCTTTGACGAAGCCGACCACCTCGCCTTTCATCTCGAAGCTTTCGCCGGGATTGCGCAAGATGCAGAGTTCGCCCACCTTCACCGAGGGCACAACGGCCTTGATGATGGTGCCGATCACCTGCACCACACGGCCGCGAATACGCAGCGTGGGCGAGTCTTGCAGCGCCAGCTCCATCATCTCGGTGATGTAGCTGAACTGCCTGATACTGGGAGGGTGCTTGGTCACGGCCTCAGACCCGGGAGCCGAGCATGCGTTCGAACGCATTGCGCACGGCGGCTATCTGCGCTTCCAGGCTGGCTTCGACCAGCCCGATCTCGGATTCGAGAATGCACGAACCGGGTTCCAGACGACCGTCGGCCAGAATGTCCAGATAACCCACGCCGGGGTAAGCCGCCAGCAGGTCGTTGACACGCGCGCGCACCGTTTCCACTTCGTCGGGGTGCAGGCGCAAGGTCATCTGCTTCTGGTTGCGCACCACGGCCAGCGCGTTGCGCACCACGATCAAGGTCTTTTCACGGTCATCAAAACCGTCGACCACCTTGCGCATTGCCATCATCACCAGGTCGATCATCTCGTTTTCGACATTGGTGAAGTAATCGACCGTACGCCCCACGGTTTCGATCATTTTTTCGGCCTGGTCCATCAAGGCGCTTTCACGACCGTCGGCGTAGCCACGTTCCTGCTCCGCCACGAACGCGGCCTGCGAGCCGGCCACGATGGCATCAGCCTGAATACGTGCCTGGGCGAGCAAGGTTTCTGCATCGACCACGCTGGCGTACGCGTCGGCGCGCAGAATGCGCACCGTGGGGTCGATCTGGGCGGCCAGGCGGCGCGGATCGGTGGGGCTGCGGTACTGAAGAAAGGCCATGTCGGGAATCAAAAACCAGCTAAAGCGCGAGGGGCAAGACGCATGGCCAGCGCCAGCGCATCGGCGGCAGCAAGCGGAGCATCCAGCACCGGAGAATCGGGCAGCTTGAGTTCGGCGCGCACACTGAGCGCCGGCCCGGCGGGCCGCAACGCGGCAAGCAGGACACCACGCCCCAGCACATCGATGGATTCGAGCGTGCGCGAAATATCCCAGCGGCGACTGTCAGGCAGACCCGGATGAATCGACGAGGCATCGACGCGGGCAAGCTGCAACAGATCGGGCGACAGGGTGTCGTTGATGGCGCGGATTTCCTGGCCTGCGATGGTGGCGCGAAGACGCGGTGCACACAACACCGTGCCAATGCGCTGTGCCAACAGGCACAAGTCGGGCGACGACAGCAACGCCAGACTCAATTCCGGGCGCGGCACGGCGGCCACCGGGCGGTCAGTCAGATCGTGCTCGCGCAAGATGTCTTGCGACCAGTGCCGATGCCAGGCGTCCAGCGCTGCCGGCACGCCTTGCAGACGTGACAACGCAGCCTGCACCGCCGCCGCGACGCGGCTCGGATGCAGGCTGCGACTGGGCAGCTGATTGAAGATCAGCAACGCCTGGACGGGCGCATTCATGCAGCGGCCGTCCGCGTGCGCAGACTGCGATAACGCCAACCCAGACCCGCGATGGCAAACAGCAGTACCAGCACCGCCGCCGCCAATCCGTAGACCAGTGCAGGCGGCATGGTCCCGGCATCCATTGCCGGCAACACACCGCGCGATGCCGCCGATGCAGGCTGTGCAGACACCAGCGCAATCGACACCCGATCTTCGGTCAGACCGGGAATCGCGTGGGTGACAAGCTTGCGGATCTGCGGTTGCAAGGCATCCAGGCTGTAACCCGCCTGATGCTTGATGAACACCGCTGCCGTGGAAGGCGTGGTAATTTCACCGACGCCGCCGCGTTCCGGCAACACCACGTGCACCCGGGCAGCAAGCACCCCGTCCATCTGCGACAAGGTGTTGGTCAGCTCCTGGGACAAGGCATAGACATAACGCGCACGTTCTTCCAGCGGCGAAGACACCAGACCTTCCTTGCGGAATATCTGGCCCATGCCGTCGAAACGTTCGCGTGGCAGGCCGCGCGCGCGCAGAACATCCAGCGCACGCGCCACCTGCGTGGAATCGACATTGACCGCCACACCGGCCTTGGTCGTGGTTTTGCGGGCGTCCATGCCCGCGTCGAGCAGTGCCGACAGCACTTCATTGGCTTCGGCCTCGGTACTGGCCGACAGCAGGTCTACCCGGGCACCGCAGGCGGCCAGCAAGACCAGGCTGCCGAACAGCGCCACACGCGCGACACGGCGGACATCCGCACATGCCGACAGGATCTTCGACAGGCCAACGATGCCCGCCAGACTTGATACAGCGCGCAAGACAGCACCTTTCATATTGATCACGACATCTTCACCATGGCGTCGATGTTCTGCGTCGTGCGAGAGACGGCCTTGCCCACCAGTTCGTATTGCACAGATACCTGCACCAGCTCGCTTTGCAGGCGCAGCATGTCTGCGATGTTCGGCTGCGTAACCGTCTTGTCCAGGCCCACCGCAATGTTCTGCCACTTCTGGGAGAAGTCAGAAGCCGTGGTGCGCAGGCCCGACAGAATCTGATTGCCCAAGGTGGGCGACCCGGCGTCCGTCAGCGGCGTGACCGGTGCCTGCACGATGGTTGCCGACGTCGGCAACGGACCCGTGATGGTGCTCATGTCGGGCGCATTCATGATGGCGTTGAAACGCTCGGTGGCAAGCGTGGTCGGCGCAACTGCCGGTGTGGCGGCGGTGCCTGACAGACCGGGGGCGAGTTGTGCGAGGGCGACGGCTGCGATGTCCATGCAGGCTCCGTTATGTTCTGTTACGAGCGTGATTCATTCTACTTGCCCTCTTGCGCCAGACCCAGCAATCCCCGCGCAAGAACGCCAGCATCGCCATCCTTGGCGGCAAGCGTATCCAGCACGCGACGGCTTTCGCTGATTCGACCGGCAAGCTGCAAGGCAAAGCCACGCCAGGCGTCGAGCGTGGCGCGTTCTTCGGGGTCTGAGGTCTGCGCTTTTTCAAGCAGCACCACCGCATCGGCGGCGCGGCCGGCATTCATCCACGCCACGGCCAGACCTACCGACGGATAGGCGCGGCCCGGACGCAGACGCGCCAAGCCGTTGAAGATGCGTTCTGCACGCGACACGTCACCAGACGCTGCCGCCAGGAAGCCGATTTCAGTCAGCAACTTGGCGTCGTCCGGCAATAGCAGCACCGCCGCCTGATCGGAATCAGGCGGCGGTGCTGCTGAGAACGACGGGAAATCGACCATGCCGATCAGGCGGCTCCCCGTGACAGCAATTCGAGCAGCGAGCGGGCACGAGTCTGCAGATCCGGGTCGTCTTCAGTGGCCTCGACAAGCTGGCTGAGCGAGATGCGCGCCTGACCCAGTTCGTTCTGGCCAATCTGACATTCGGCAATGTGCAGCGCAGCTTCCAGCGAATCCGGGAACAGCACCAGCACCAGCGAATACATATTGATGGCTTCGTCGAAACGACCCACCTTGCGCAGGCTGAGCGCCAGACCCGTCAGGTAATGCTTGCGGGTGGGGCCGTACTGCGCCAGGAAGGTGAAAATCGGCAGTGCCTGGGCGTACTGCTGCTGCACCACATGCGCGTATGCCAGCGAATAAATGACTTCCAGCTGCTCGGAGGTCAGGCGCTTGCTCGAAGGCAAGGCATCCAGGCCGTCATACAGTTTCTGGCCATACTCGCTGCGAAGATTCGCGGCAGCTTGGGACATCGATGACTCCTTAATGGCGGTGGCGGTGTTCATACCGCCATCCGCTTGCCCATATTGGCGGTGATCTGCGACATGCTGTCAGCAGAGTCGTTGATCATTTTCGAGACAGCGGCCAGGCCGTCTTCGATCTGCTGAATGATTTTCTTGATTTCTTCACGGCCGTCTTCCTGCGCCGCCTGCAGCTTGACCATCTCGGCCGCCAGTTCGGCCTTGCCAGCGAGCGCGCCCTGAGCGGCTTTTTCGTCCCCCGCCTTGAGCATGGTGACCGTGCCCGCGCCGACCCCTGCGGCACCCTGCACGAACTGGGCGCTTGCGCCTGCAATCTTCGACGCAGTACTTGCCGCACTGGCACCACCGGACGCCACTACCGTCACGACACCGATGGTGATGGCGGCTGCCATGCCCACCGCCATTGCCACGTAACCGGTAACCGCGTCATCTGCGCCAGCCAGCTGACAAATGCCCGTTGCCATGGAGGCGGCAAGGCCAGGTTCAGCCAGCACCAAGCCAGTCGCGCAACCGATGGCACCTGCAACCAAGGTACCGATCTTGCCGGCCATTTCCTTGTCTACGCCGCAGGCTTCCAGGAACTTGGCAGTCATCTGGGTCAAGGCCCCGGCAATGCTGATCCCCGGCCCGCCGACCTCTTTGGATATCTGATCGGCCAGGGCGAGCGTCGTGCCGACCAGTGCCATCATGGCAAGCGCCATCAGGGGCGTGGCCGCACCACCACTCAGGACGGATAGCGCCCCCGAGGCCACGACAGCCACCACGGCGGCGATCACCGCAACGATTTTGGAGATCCAGCCGAAGATGCCACCGGCCTTGGACTTGGCGGCTGCCTCTTCACATTTCTTGACCCACTCTTCGATCTTCTTGAGTTGGCCCTCAGTATTTTTTTCCGCCTTGATCCGCGCGGTTTCGACGCCACCCTTGGCAGCTTCGAGCTGTGCGTCCTGCGACTTGGAGCGAATGCTGCGCAGCAGCGCCACCATGTCGTCCGACGAAATGCTGGTGGAAGGCTGGGGGATTGCCGGGGCACCCCGCTTATCACTCACCTCGTCGCCGCCCGGTGCCGACTTGGTCAGCATCATCTTGGCAGCGGCGTCGGCGAGTTCGCCCAGCAGCGCAGTATTGGCCAGCTTGCCGGCAATGCCGGCCGTCAAGCCAGGATTGGTCGCCAGAGAAGGATCGGGGAGCCCCGTAGTGGCGAAACTGGCTGGGTTGGGAGTAGAAGAGATGGCACTCATGGTCGTTCCTGGAGGATGGCCGCAGGGCCGATCAGATATTGCGGGCCATGCCGCGACTGGTTTCGATGCGCGATTGCTCGATGGAACCGAGTTTGTCGCGGACATCGCGGATCACATCCATCATTTGCTGCATCAGGTCATTGGCCTGCTGCACGCCCGACTCGTGGACCTTGGCATCAGCTTCATAGCGTGCCTTGCTGGCATCGTGATCGGCTGCCTTCAAGTCTTGCGAGGCTTTCGCCATGGTGCCGATGCCGGTGAGTACGCCGGCGGCACCACTGTATTTACCCGAGATCGCGGTGGCACCGGCCTGGTCGCCGCCGGCCGCAACCTTGCCGGCCTTGACGCCGCCCGCCATGTTCAACAACCCGCCACCGATCTGCATTCCCCCCTCGATCATCGCGCCCACGTAACGGTCGTAGGCCGCGTCCTTGATCTCCTGGGCAGCGTTCTTCAGCGAGTTCACCTGCGCCTGCATTTCACTGCCGCGCACTTCACGCGCCGAATTCCGCTGCTCTTGCGCCATTTTCTGGAACAAGGCCATTACCGCGTACATGTCGGTCATCACTTCTTTCTCACCTATACCCGCGAGCGTGCTGTCCAGGTTGACCGATTGATAGGGCGGCGTATCGGAGGCCGGCGGCGGCACTTCGCTCTGGAAGCCGGTGGTGAATGTCGCCATCTTGATGCGCTCCGCCTCACCCAGCACGATGGCGGGAGGGGGCGTAACGCTGCCCTTCTGGACAATCGGCTGAGACGTATCACCGGGCGGCGTATAGACAGGACCTGTCTGACTGGGATTGATCGGCATGGACATGAGAGGCTCTTCGCAACGGCGATGACGGCACCTGGCCGAGCATCGAAATTAGGGGGCGTTATTGCAGTTTGGTCTTGATCGAGGCCAACAAGGCTTCGGCACGTGCCTTCACGACCGGATGATCATCACCGGCCAGATTCAACACCAGCTCCAGCGAATCGATGGCTTCGGGCAGACGCTCCAGGACAATCAGGCACTCGGCGCAATGAAATGGCGGCACCGGATCATCCAGGCTGATCAGTGTTGCCATCATGTAATGTTGCAGTGCATCGGCGTAGCGTCCGAGCATCTGGCAAGTGCTGGCCAGTGCCACGAGGTAGCGGGGTTCCAGGTGATCCCAGATCACCAGCATCGAAAACGCTTTGAACGCTTCGCTGTAGCGGCCTTGCTGATGGAAGCCATACCCCAGCTGGTACATGGCTTCGCGCTCATCTTCCGTGATGTCCAACGCCGGACCAATCGTTCCGCCCGCCAGCAGCGCGGTCTTCAGACCTTCGATTATTTCTTCGTCTTTTGTTGAAACTTCCTGGCTTTGCTGACTCACGATTGGGCTCCCGACGGCAAGATGAAAAAATTCAGACCATGAAACGGGGTTTCTTCCCCGTGCTGGCGCGTACAGGCGTGGCAAAGCTCGAACGGGCCGCTTCTTCTGCAACTTCGCGCTCGACAGCTTCCATATCGGCGTCGAACTGCGCCTTCGCCTCGGCGATTTCCTTGTCCCCGGTGTTCTGAGCGACGACTGCGCGCACTTTTTCCGGGTCGAGGCCTTGGCTGCGATAGAAGGCGTCGGTCTCGGCGAGTTGCTCTTTGACGCGGGCAACGAGGGCTTCTGATTCGCGGAGGATTTCTTGCGGGTCTTTCTTCGACATGACTGATCCTGACTAGGGGGGTGTGGGGTTGCGCGCCGATCAGCGCATGTTGCCGATGATGGACGAACGGCTTTCCTGCATCTTCTTGACGAAATTCGTCATCACGTCGAAGGCTTCATTGCGCTTGTTCGACATGCTTTGCAAGCGGAGCATATCCATCTGCTGCGTGTTGCCCAACGCGTCGATCTGGCCCTTGACCTTGGTGATGGCCGTTTCGATGTCGCTGCGCTTGGTGTCCTTGGTGATCGAGACATCCGTGATACCAGCATCTTTGAACGCGGTCTTGACCGCAGCGATCTCGGCGTCCGTGGCGCTCGAAGGCTTGTCAGCGGCGTTCGTACCTGCACGGTTCAATACGGTATTCATGGCATTGAGTGCCGTGTTCAGCTTGGACGACAGTTCGTTGCGGTTCTGCACTTCCTGGATCTGGGTCTGCAGTTGGGAGTCGAGCAGCTTGGTGCGCTCGCTCTGCACCATCATCAGCGCGGTTTCGAGGTCCAGAGACTGGAGATTCTGCAGATTGATGGCGCCTGCGCCATTAGTTGCGTTTACCGACATGTTGCGAACTCCTGAATTGGCCATTGCGGCCGCGATGTTGGGATGAGGGGCGGATCGTTGTCATGTCCGCGCCATTGAAGGGTAAGTGTCAAACCAGGGCTGGCGGTTCCATCGGAAAGATGTAACAGTGGCGGCCAGCCATCAACGCATGTTGCCGATGATCGAAGAGCGGCTTTCCTGCATCTTTTTCACGAAATTCGTCATCACGTCAAAGGCTTCGTTGCGCTTGTTCGACAGGCTTTGCAGGCGAAGCATGTCCATCTGCTGTGTGTTGCCCAGTGCGTCGATCATGCCCTTCACTTTTGTCACTGCGGCTTCCAGCTGGCTGCGCGGCGTGGACGGCGCGCTCATGATCGCGGGATTGTTCCTGACGATCTGGGTGGCAGACGTTGGCTTGCCATCAGCACCGATGACGTGGCGAACACCGGCTCCCGCCGTGAAGCCGAGGTCCGTGATGCCCGCCGCCGCAATGGCGTCGTTCAGCGGAACCTCGGCATTGCCTGCTCTTTCCGAGGGCCAGGCTGAAGCAACATCGTTCGGTCCCGTTCCGCTGATCTGCCCGATCGACGCATTCAGCGCGTTCACCACATTGTTCAGCTTGGAGACCATTTCGTTGCGGTTCTGCACTTCCTGGATCTGGGTCTGCAACTGGCTGTCGAGCAGCTTGGTGCGCTCGCTTTGCACCATCATCAGCGCCGTTTCCAGGTCCATGGACTGCAGATTCTGCAGATTGATGCCTGCTGCGCCGCCAAGACTATCGATGCTCATTTTCTTTGCTCCTGTCAGGCTAAGACCTGTACTGACTGTAGGTTTGCGCGATTGTTGATGGCGATTGTTGATGGCAATCGCCGCCATTGCAGGGTGAGTGACAAAACCATGGCGTAGGTTCCGTCTGCTTGAAACCCGCGCGGCTGCGGGCGTTCTCAGCGCATATTGCCGATGATGGACGAGCGGCTTTCCTGCATCTTTTTCACGAAATTCGTCATCACGTCGAAGGCTTCATTGCGCTTGTTCGACATGCTTTGCAAGCGGAGCATGTCCATCTGCTGCGTGTTGCCCAACGCATCGATCTGGCCCTTGACCTTGGTGATGGCGGCGTCGATCTGGCCCTTGGTCGTACCGCCGTTCATGATGTTTCCACCCGAGGTGATCTCGCTGCCGCGCAGATGGTTGGTACCACTGACGGTAGCGACCGGCTGCTTGGTACCGTCCGCATTGAGGACAGAACGCTGGCCGTTGCCAGTGAAACCAAGATCTGTGATACCCGCGTCGCGCATCGCATCATTGAGCGGAACTTCGATGTCCTTGACAGCGTTCGCGTCCCAGCCGCTGGCCGTCGACTTGGCGTCTGTCCCGCACTTGGCCGCATAGGCATTCAGCCCATTCAATACGGTATTGAGCTTGGCAACCAGCGCGTTACGGTTCTGCACTTCCTGGATCTGGGTCTGCAACTGGCTGTCGAGCAGCTTGGTGCGCTCACTCTGCACCATCATCAGCGCCGTTTCCAGGTCCATGGACTGCAGATTCTGCAGATTGATGCCTGCTGCGCCGCCGAGACTGTCGATGCTCATTTTCTTTGCTCCTGTCAGGCCAAGACCTGTACTGACTATAGGTTTGCGCGATTGTCGATGGCGATTGTTGATGGCAATCGCCGCCATTGCAGGGTGAGTGACAAACCACCGTAGCCGGTTCCCTGCTCGAAATGTAACAAGCGCAGAGAAAACCCGTTACGTCGTCTGCGTGTGCGAAGTTGCGAGATCAAATGGAACTTTTGCCACTTGCTTGTTACTACCACTGGCAAGCCGGATTTCCCGACCCAGATCCACTCCCCTACGCCCATGAATCGCATAGACGCCGGTACTAACATTGCCTCCTACGCTCAGACCTCGATGCAGGCCGGGGCGGGCCAGACCATGGGTCAACAGGCCGGTCTGGCGCTGGGCGAAGCCGTGGTGCACGTAGAGGGTGAGTTCTCGCTGGCAGATTCGGCCGAAGAACTGAGCCTGCATATGGCGGAAAAGACCGAGGAAAAGACCCACGCCGAACGCACGGTGAAGTCCGACCGGCCCTTGCAGGTGCTGGATGCGGCCGAAATCGAAGACCTGCTGGACGAAACGCACGACGCCGACGCCCAGGCCAAGCTCAGCGAACTGACCAAGCACCTGCTGGAAGGCAAGGGAAACCCGCGCGAACAGGCGGGCAAGGCGTTCGAGGACATCTCCCAGCAATACCTGGCCTTGCAGTACGCCTTGCAGAAAGGCGAGCAGGAAGGCGCATCGGTAGACGTGCTGGAAGGCCTTCGCGACGCCATTGCCGACATGGAGATGGAAAGCGGCCCGGAAATTCGCGCCGGGATCAATTCGCTGCGCACCGCAGGGGCCTTTGGGGCCGACGCCGCGGGCGTGGCGGATTTCCAGCGTACCTACCGCGACGTGGTGCTGGGCGAGAACTCGCTGTCCAAGACGCTGAATCTGGCTATTGAACGATTTGGCGAAAAAGACGTGGGACGTGGCGTCAAGCAGTTGATCCAGGCGCTGGGCGCGGATCTGGCCGCAACCAAACCGTCGACCGACAGCGCACGCCTGCAATCGCTGATTCAGGATCTATATCAATTAGAGGTTGCCGTCACCGTGCTGGATGGCTGCGCCGAGCTGTCGGCCACGCATCAGGCGCGTGGCGGGGCACCGCTGGACAGCACCAAATTGATGCGCGACCTGGTCTCGGTCACCGGCGAACGCTGGGTATCGGCCTCGCGCTTCACTGGCATTGCCGATTCGCAGAACGTGCGCGAGCTGGATGCGCGCATTCCTTTCCTGACTGGCGTCAAGCACATGATGCGTGACCTGCCGGTCCAGATTTACCCCGACACCGACACGCGCCAGTCCATTCTTGGCGCATCCCAGGAAGCGCTCGATCTTGCGATCGACCAGGAAGAAGAACAATGAGTATCGAACAGACGCTGAACGCCTACGGCGAACAGATCGGCATTTCCGGATTGCGTTTCGATGTGCGCGGCGCAGCCACGCTCAAGACCAGTTCAGGTCGTTTGCTGGCGGTGGAACAAGGCAGCGATGAAGTCCTGATCTATGTGACGCAGCCACTTGGCTACGATGCAAGCGCAACCTTGCAGCAGGCCTTCAAACACGCGCATTTCTCTCGCCACGGCGAAGTGCCGGTGCAGATTGCCACGCGCGACGAGCGTGGCGAACGCAGCCTGATCAGCCTGATTCGCATCCCCGAGCGGGATTTCACCGTCCTGCGTCTTCAGCAGACCGTCGATTACCTGACGCGCTGGCTTGTCGCGCTGCAAGACGCCTGACCCCGGAGCGCGCCATGTCTACGATCGGCAACAACTCACTGCATTTCGACCGCGGCATCGACAGTATCTCGTATGCCTTGAAGGAAACCGCGCCACAATCTCTTCCGGAACGCCAGCAGGGGCTGATGCCCCCGGGCGAGGGGGTGAAGGCGCAGCTGTCGCAGTTGCTCGACAAACCCAATCTGTCGGCTTTTCTGGCCGATGCGCTGCGCCCGCCGGCAAGCAATCCTGAATTGCTGACGCCTACGACCTTCGCGGCCACCTTGAACGAAGCCTTGGCCACCTTGACCGAAGCGGCTGCCGGCGGCAGCGAAGACGCCAAGGTGCTGAATCGGGCGGTTCGGCAATTGAAAGACGAAACCGGCCTGCGGGACCTGGTGTCGATGTACCGCAACGCGCTTTATCAGGGATGAACTGCCGGTGACCAAGCTGTCCGAAGACGCCCGTCAGTTGATGTCGCTGCTGGCTTACATCTATCTGGAAAACGACCGACCCGAGAAATGCAGCGTATTGCTGGCGGCGCTCGATGCCTTGGGGCAAGCCGATGTGCGTGCACGCACCACCCTGGCGCTTGCCCAGGTGCGCGCCGGCAAACCGCAATCCGCCCTTGCCACGCTGGACGGCCTGGCCATGTCCGGGGCGGTCGATGCCGTCTTCCACCTGATCCGCGCCCAGACATTACTGGCGCTGGACCGTCGTGACGAAGCCACCGCCGCCATGCGCGCCTACGTGGCGCTGCGCCCGCAAGACCTGAATTCCGATGCCGCGGCAGCCGCCGGCGGTGCAGCCCAGACCTCTACGACCCGCTGACGCCCACATGCAACGAACCCTGAACCGCGCCGTTGCGGTCGTCACAAGCCGCAACGACATCGTATTGGCGGTGCTGATCGTCGGGATCATCTTCATGATGATTCTGCCGCTGCCGACCATCCTGGTCGACATCCTGATCGGCGTGAACATGACCCTGTCGGCGATTCTGCTGATGGTGGCCATGTATCTGCCTTCGCCACTTGCGTTCTCGTCTTTCCCGTCGGTGCTGCTGGTCACCACGCTATTTCGTCTGGGTATTTCGATTGCGACCACGCGGCTGATTCTGCTGGATGGCGATGCCGGTCACATCATCGAGACCTTCGGCAACTTCGTGGTGGGCGGCAACCTGATCGTTGGCCTGGTGGTGTTCCTGATCCTGACCATTGTGCAGTTCGTGGTGATCACCAAGGGCGCGGAACGGGTGGCCGAAGTGGCAGCACGCTTCTCGCTGGACGCCATGCCGGGCAAGCAGATGTCGATCGACGCCGACATGCGCGCCGGTACCATCGACATGGAACAGGCGCGCGCGCGGCGCGGCATTGTCGAAAAGGAAAGCCAGCTTTACGGTGCCATGGACGGTGCCATGAAGTTCGTGAAGGGCGACGCGATTGCCGGCCTGATCATCGTGGCGGTGAACCTGCTGGGCGGCATTCTGATCGGCACCATGCAGAAAGGCATGACGGCGGGCGACGCCGTGCAGGTGTATTCGATTCTGACCATCGGTGACGGCCTGATTGCGCAGATTCCGGCACTGTTCATCGCCATTTGTGCGGGCCTGATCGTGACCCGGGTGCAGACCGGCGACGGTCCGTCCAACGTGGGTAAGGACATCGGCGCGCAGATTCTGGCGCAGCCGCGTGCGCTGCTGATCGCAGCCGCCATTGCCATCGGCATGGGCCTGATTCCGGGCATGCCGTTCATGGTGTTCTTCTCGCTGGCCGCCGTCGTGGGCGTCATCGGCTTTGTGCTGCAACGCGGCATGCGCAAAGTCGTGAACGAAAAAACCGGCGAAATCACCGAGATGCCTGCGCTGCAAGCAGACGGCAAGCCGCCTCCGAAGCCCAAGACCGACGGCAGCGCGGAATTTGCGCCCACGCTGCCCTTGATGATGGACGTGGCTGCCAGCTTGCAGAAGACTTTCGACGCAGAAGATCTGAACGAAGAGCTGTTGAAGATTCGCCGCGCGCTTTATTTCGACCTGGGTGTGCCCTTCCCCGGGATTCAGCTGCGTTTCAATGATTCCTTGCCGGAAGAAAGCTACAACATCCTGCTGTCGGAAGTGCCGGTGTCACAAGGACGCCTGCGCCCGGGCTTCGTGCTGGTGCGCGATTCCGAACAGAACCTGCAGGCGCTGCAGATTCCGTATGAAACCGGCGCACGCTTCCTGCCCAGCATTCCCACGATCTGGGTCGATGCAGCCATGGCTCCGGCGCTGGCCGGTGCAGGCATTCCCTACCTGGACGCCAACCAGGTGCTGACCTGGCACCTGGCCTTCGTGCTGAAAAAGTATTCATCGGAATTCATCGGCATCCAGGAAGCGCGTTTCCTGCTGACCGCAATGGAAGATCGCTTCCCCGACTTGGTGAAGGAAGCCTTGCGCGTGATGCCGGTGCAGAAGATCGCCGAAATCATGCAGCGTCTGGTGTCGGAAGACATTTCCGTGCGCAACCTGCGTTCGGTGCTGGAAGCGCTGATCGAGTGGGGCCAGAAGGAAAAAGATTCGGTCTTGCTGACCGAGTACGTGCGCATTTCGCTGAAACGCCACATCAGCTACAAGTATTCAAGCGGCCAGAACATGCTGCCCGCCTACCTGCTGGCACCGAACGTGGAAGAAACCGTGCGCGGTGCCATCCGCCAGACGTCTGCGGGCAGTTATCTGGCGCTGGACCCGGCCATCGGCAAGAAACTGGTGGAAAACATCAAGCGCAGCGTGGGCGACCTGAGCGCGGCCAGCCGTGCGCCGGTCTTGCTGACCTCGATGGACATCCGCCGTTACCTGCGCAAGATGATCGAGCAAGACCTGTACGAGCTGCCGGTGCTGTCTTACCAGGAGCTGACCCAGGAAATCAATGTGCAGCCGCTGGCACGGATTGACCTATGAGTGCGCGACACGAATTCCGTGTCCTGTCGGGCGTCCATGCAGACGCCCGCTGTGCCATCGAGGCTGACGCCCGGGTGGGCAGCGATGCCGCAGGCGACATCGTCCTGAGCGATGCAGGTGTGCCGCGCAGTGCGCATCTGCGCGTAAGCGGCGAGAAGTGGAGCCTGGCCGCCAACGATGCCGACGCCGCACCTGATCTGTCGCTGAGCCAGCCTGTGCAGCTGGGCGATGTATGGGTAACGGTGTCGCGCCCCGACGATCCGTGGCCAGTCGTGCCGGTTGCGGTATCCGCCACGGCATCGGCTGCCGTGGCTGCCGGCATCATGGGCACTGAACAGGCCAACGAAACCTCAGCCCCCCAGACCGAAGCCCCCTCGCCTGCTACCCCGCAAGACCTGGCCGGCAAACCCGTGGACCCGGCCATTCTTGCCGCCACCGGCACGGCAACCGAGGCCGCCACGCCACCGCCGCGTCGCCGTGGTCGCTTGCTGGTGCCGCTGGCCTTGTTGCTGATGGTACTGGCGATTGCTGTCGCCCTGGGGGTAGCCTTGCTGCCCAACCAGCCCCAGGCAAAGGTTGCCACCGTCGACCCGCGGGCAGCCGCGCTTGAACAATCCGTCGCCGCGATCGAAAAAGCACTGGATAGTCTGGGCATGCGTCCGGCGCTTCAGGTCAGTCGCGGGGCAGGTGGCGTGGTGACCGTCACAGGCTGGGTACGCGATCGCGCCGAGCAAGACCGGGTCGCCGGTGCGCTGGCCCGCATCTGGCCCATGCCTGCCATGCGCGTGAACAACCGCGAGGAAGTCGCCGACAGCGCCCAGGCATTGCTGCGCCCGTACAGCTATAGATATGCAGCCAGCATGGGGGCCGACGGCAGCCTGGCCGTCAGTGGCGTGGCCAGCGATGCCGCGCAACGCGAACGCGCCTTGACCATGCTGCGCAGCCAGTTGCCCGGCATCAACGTCGACGGCATGCGCATCGTGCTGGCGCAGCAAGTCAGCGATACCTTGTATGCCCAGCTGGAAAACGCCGGGCTGACTCAGGTCAGACTGATGTGGCAGACCGACCGTCTGGAAGCCAGCACGGAAGGCCTGACGCCCGTGCAACTGGCGCGCCTGCGCGAGATGATCGAACGCTTCAACCCGCGTTTCATGAACATCGTCGCCTTGCCCGCCCTGCCGCCACAAGCCGCTGCCGTGGTCGCCGCCGCGGCTGCGCCGCCAGTGGCAACGACAGTACCGTTCCGCATCCAGAGCGTGGTCGGCGGCCCGCAGCCCTTCCTGGTGCTGGGCGATGGCAGCAAGCTGGTGCCTGGCGGCACGTATAAACGTTATCGACTGGCCAGCATCGAGGCCGGACGGATTGTGTTCGACCAGCCACACGCCGCCGTGGTGGCACGATGACACCTGACCAATGGTCGGGTTCGGATTGTCGAACCAATTGCCCCTGCCTATAGTCCACATCATGTCAGCACCGCTTTCTTTGACCGATCTGGAACAACAGCTTGCCGGACCCGACGGCCCGGCGTTGCGCCAAGACCTGCTGGCACGTCTTGCACAGTTGGAAACCAACCTGCGCCAGGCGATTGCACGCGGCCTGTCCCGGGAAAAATTTTTAGATGCGCAGGCTGCAGCCGATGCGGCCCGGGCTGCGTATGAAGTACTGAGCGCGCGCGTCGTGGTCGACGCGCCTGCTGCCCGCCCACCTGCTTCCCTTTTTTCACGCTAGGAGCCGACTCATGGCATTGAACGGACTTACCGGCTCCGCCGGACTCAACTTCAACAACGTCAACAACACCGTCTACGAAGGTATCCGCACGCAGGAAACCAAGCTGCAAAGCACCATCGCCACCCTGGGTGCCGCTGCTGACGGCAACATCTCGCAAGCCGACATGCTGATGATGCAGCAGCAGGTTCAGCAGTGGTCGATGATGATCGAAATCCAGAGCACGATCACCAAGCAGATCGGTGACTCGCTGAAGGGTGTGATTCAGAAGGCAAGCTGATTGCCGTGTCGGGCTTGGCCCGACGCAAGCAAGAAGACAAAACGCCCCGACCGGTCGATACCGGTCGGGGCGTTTTGCCGTCTGACGCGCAAGCCGTCAGGGGGTCGGCGTCAGCGTATATCGCAAGTGCAGCGGATCACGCATTTCGAAGACCCTGCCGTCGTCCGAGATGTTGATCGAGAACTGCGCTTCGACACGAGACTTGCCCGGATCAAGCATCACGCCGGAACGCTCGCCGTCGGCACCCAAGGTGAAGCCTGACGACAGGTTGTTGTAGGCCACGGTGACCGTTGCCATCAGACGGCCCTCGGGCAGGCGTTCGATGTCGAAGTTCATCGTGCCCTGGCCACCCGGTTCGAACGTCTCACCGGAAGGCAGGCGGATCGGCGAGTCGGTCTCCATCCCGACCAGGCCCATCAACAAGCCGGCGGACAGTTGCTGGTGCATGTACTCGGTCAGCGGCGTCAGTGCCTCACCTGCGACCTGCTGCAAGGCGTGCAGACTTTCTCCCATCGCAGCCGGCCGGTCTTGCGCGGGAATACCTGGGCGCAAGGAGCTGGCCTGGACCAATTGCCCGTCTGGCCCGCGACCGGAGACGGTGAACGAGACGCCGTGTCGCTGGAATGCATCGAGTTCAAAACTGCGACTGACCGAGAAGTCGGTGGGCACCCCGTTCACGGGTACCGTCAAGATGACGGGCAGCTTGCTTGTCGGCGTTTCAGTCAGCAGACTGTCCAATGCTGCTCGCTGAGTCACCGACAGAGTGGCGTCAGCCGTCTCCACCCCTGCATCCAGGCGCAGGCCGAACTCGCCAGCCACCGCCGATTGCATCTCGGGCGACAAGGCAACGTCGCGTATTCCGAACTCGTAAGGCACCCGGTCGGCCTGGGGCGATGCGGCCTCGATATCCTGGCGCAAGGCTTGCATCAGGAACGATCCAGTACCAAGCACGCCCAAGGTCTGACGGATCGCGTCGCTGTCCGGATCACCCTCTTCGCGGACTAGGCTGGCGGCGGCGTTGCGCATCATGGGCAGCGCTTCGCTCAGCGGACCGATGTGCTCGTCGTAGCGTTCGAGGATCGTGGCGAGTTGCGCAGCGGCTCCTTCGCCGGCTTCGGCCCTGAATGCGGTCAGCGCATTCCCGACGACCGACGCAGCCACCCGCCCGATGTCGTCTGCGCCAATTTCCTCACCCAAGGTAGTCAGGGTGGTCAGCGTGGCAGCGGTTTCGCTGGACAGCTGGCGGACCTGTCTGACCACATCGGCGGCGGACGTCCGGGGATCAGCCAGGGTATGCAGCAACTGCGTGGCAGCCTGCTCGGCGCGGGTGGTGCTGTCGAGCGTGCGCGCGGCGAGCTGTGCCGTAACGCCGGGACGGTCGAAACCAAGTCCGTAAGCGCCAAGCTCGCCCCTGGCTTGTCGAAGGTTGCCGAACTCGTGTTTGGTCAGACCAGCCAGGCTGGCTTCCGACAGCGGCCCGGTGGAGTTACTGTCGGCACGCAGCGGCGCGAGCGCGCGACTGACGATGTCGCGTAGCGCTGCTTGGGTCGTATCGGCGATGGGGTGTCCCATCGCAGTGCCGAATAGCCGCAGTTGATCCACAGCGCCGGCAAGCTCTTGCAGTTTGAGGGTGATTGCGCCGCGATCGCCCTTCGTCACTGCCGTCTCAAGTTCACCGTGTACCTGGTCGACCTGTGCGGTCAGGGTGCCGATCCGATTCTCGTGGGCCATCTCGACAGCGGCTCGCAAGGCGGTCTGACGCGGTTCGGGCAAGCCGGCGATGCCGGCCTGGGCACGTGCCAGGGATTGCGCATCGGCACCACCGAGCAGCCGGTCAAGCAGTGCATCGGGCAGGTCGGTCAGGGCACGTGCGGTCAAGGCCGTCACGACGTCACGACCGGAAAACGCGGCCAGCTCCGATGCACCCAGCGCGCCAGCCTTGTCGCCCAAGGCATATCCCAGTTGCACGATGGCGTCCGGGCGCACATCGGCGCTGCGATCCATCAACTTGACCTGCAAGGGAGTCGATGCGGCAATGACCGCGTGATCCAGTCGCTTGGTGATCTCTTGGGCCACGGCAGCCTGCAATCCGTCCAGCGCTTCCTGGCGTGCCCCGGCATGGACTGCATCGGGCCCACGGGCATCGGATGCGGCAAGCAGCGCGTCGTAAGGCGTCTGACCACCAGCGCCAGGCGTCTTGTGCGACAAGCCTTTCGACAGCGTACTGAGATCGGCGTCGCTCATGCGCTCCATGCTCGGCGCAAAGACATGGTGCAGGGTCTGCCCGTCTCGTTTCAACAGACCGGCGCTGGCGCTCAATTGTTCGAGCGCCGCATCCATGGCCTGCACATCGATTGCTCCGCCAGCCTTTGCCGCCGCGGTGAAGAGTGCACCGATGGCAGCGACGGGCCGCGCAGTGGCTTGGATGGCGGTCTGTTTTTCCACGGCCGTTGCAATTTGATCCATGACGGCAGCGGCAGCTGGACGCTGAGCCGGATCGAGCTTGTCGAGCACAAGCTGGCGCGAGTGCTCATTTGCCAAGGGACCGGCGCGCAAGGCATCCAGGTCGACAGGCTTGAGTTGATCCAGGTGCCGGGTCAGTGCAGGCGCGATCACGGTGCTGGTCGTCGATCTGCCGGCTTGGGCCAGCGGCGCGGCATGCTGCAGCAGACCGGCCAGCGCGCTGGCCGCCTTGCCATGGGCGCCAGCGTCCCCCTGCACACCAGTGAATGCGCCCAGCAGCGCACCGGTGTCGGCGCTCAGTTTGCGAGCGTTGCTCACCACCTGCTGGGCGGCGCGTTGCTGCGGCGAAGCCTTGATGTAGGTAATGATGGCGTCGATCTTGGCACCGATGCGCTGGAGCAGGTTTGGCGACGGTGCGCGCGGCGTTGCCCCCGGTTTGCCGACAAAGGCGAGGTTGCCGATGCGACCCAGCGGGGCATCCTGGAAATTCGTGCTGACGGCCTGTTTGACCTGGCCGGCACCAATACTGATGGTCATCCTGCTCTCCAAGAGCGTGAAGCGTGCGTAATGTGCTGGAGCGATGGTGCTGCGGCAATGCAGCTGGCGCGACGAGCGCCCGTGCCGCAGCCGATCAGGCGCGGAAGTCGAAACTCGCCATCGTGCTGATGTAGGGGGCATTTGCCGCGGCAGGCACCGCACGGGTCGGTGCGGCCAGGCGCTCACGCCAGGCGTTTGCGGTTTCAACCACGGATTGCACCGCGTCGCGCAGGGTGCCGACTTCTGCACTGACCAAAGGCAGGCGCAGGGTCAACAACACTTCGCCGCTGACGTCATCGATGCCCAGCGAGGCACCGCCCGTGTCATGGCCGAAGACGTTGGCAACCAGCAATTCACGGTAGAACGCCGGACGCGCATCGTAATCAGCCGGTTCCTGACCCACGATCACATACAAGTGCAGCACGTCTTGCGACGCGTCGTGTTCCAGGTTGACCGTCAGGTCGTTGTCGAAGGCGAGCGCCAGCGTGCCGCCCTGGTTCAAGGCAAGCGGGGTGCCGGCTTGTTCGCCGAACAAGGCAATAAGGCTGGAAATATCCATTACGGGGGGCTCCATGTCAGGGCAGGTCGGCGTCAATGCCGGCGGCCGGACATCCAGGCCACGCAGGTTGGTAACGGCCGCAAGCCGTCAGTTCCTGGGGCGGAGGAAATATTTCGTTTGTGGGGACGATCAAGCGGGGGAAAGCCCGGGCAGTGCTGAGTCTGGCGGGCACCGGTCAAGTACAGACCGGTTTGGCAGGATGTAACCAGGCAGTCAGACAGCCCGGCCAGCTACTCCCGCTTTACTAAACCGGCTGCATGAAAAACGCAGGCGGCCCGGGCGGCCGGCCGCGTGTCTCGGCACGGTTGAGCCGTTCGTCCCAGATATCGATCTGCGACAACAGCGATTCCAGCGCGGAAATCAGGTTGGACGGGCCGGCATGCTCGAAGGGCACAGCCAGTTGCACGTGCGCACGGCCATCGGGAGCGGTGCACAGCACCACGCCACCACCTGCCTGCATGAAGTTCGATTGCGCCATCAGTTCCGCGTGGCGTCCTTCGATGGCGGTGGGGCCGACTGCGCAAGACATGAGCAACTGCCGGCGGCTGCCGACCACGATCAGCTGCACGCGATGGCGACCGTCGATGGCCAGCTCGCAGACGTTGTTGTGCGCCGCCAGGCTCGGCATCCCCAGCGCTTGCCCCAGGTCGGCGATGATGCGCATCGCTGCCTCAGACATTGTCCACCGCCCATCCTGACATCGAATTTTCCTTTGCGAACACCCCGGGGCGGGGCTGCCAATCACCGTACCTGATATCAGGCTTGATTCTGCGGAACTCATGCTGCGCAAAAGATATCTCCGGAACCGGAAAACCTTTGCGCAAACGACCCTGCATCGCCAGTTTAAGCCCCTTCGTGCGCCAAGCGGTCTAGACAAGCCGCCGCAGTATCCACACCTTCGACCGCTCAGGCAAGCACTATTGTAGAAAGGCCATATTGCTGGCCGCTTACGGCATTGCGAGAGCGTATTGTCCAGACGTGGCAAAATCTCCGATTGGACATGCTGTCCACTCGAGTAACGATGACTGACGCTGCCAACCTCCCCAAGACGCCTGCTGCTCCCGCTGCCCACCCGGGCAAGGACCGCGCACCTGCTGCGCCCGCTGCCAATTTCCTGCGCAACCAGATCGATGCCGACCTGAGCGCCGACCGCTTTGCCGGCAAACGCTGGGCCGGTGAGCCCGCCACTGCCGACGTGCTGGCCGCCGCCCCCCAGGACCCGGCCCGCATCCGCACGCGCTTCCCGCCCGAACCCAATGGGTATCTGCACATTGGTCACGCCAAGTCGATCTGCCTGAACTTCGGGCTGGCGCGCGACTATGACGGCGTGTGCCACATGCGATTTGACGACACCAACCCGGAAAAGGAAGACCAGACCTACGTCAACGCCATTCTCGATGTGGTGAAGTGGCTGGGCTTTGACTGGGCGGGCAAGGGTGGCGATCACTTGTATCACGCAAGCGATTATTTCGACGTGATGTACGACGCTGCCGTGCGCCTGGTGAAGTCGGGTGACGCGTATGTCGACCAACAAAGCCCCGACGAGATGCGCGCCCTGCGCGGCACGCTGACCGAACCCGGCAAGGACTCGCCGTGGCGTAACCGCCCGGTGGAAGAATCGCTGACGCTGCTGCAGGAAATGCGCGACGGCAAGCATCCGGACGGCAGCATGGCCTTGCGTGCGCGCATCGACATGGCGTCGCCGAACATCAACCTGCGCGATCCGGTGCTTTATCGCATCCGCCACGCCGAGCACCATCGCACGGGCAGCAAATGGTGCATCTACCCGATGTACACCTTCGCGCACCCGATCGAAGACGCGCTGGAAGGCATCACGCACAGCATCTGCACGCTGGAATTCGAAGACCAGCGTCCGTTCTACGACTGGTTGCTGGCGAAGCTTCGCGACAATGGCCTGTTCCAAGACCCCCTGCCGCACCAATACGAATTCGCCCGCCTGAACCTGAGCTACGTCATCACCAGCAAGCGCAAGCTTGCCCAGTTGGTGAACGAAGGCCATGTCAGCGGCTGGGACGATCCGCGCATGCCTACCCTGGTGGGCCTGCGTCGTCGTGGGTATTCGCCGGAAGCGCTGCGTCTGTTCTGCGATCGCCTGGGTGCGTCGAAGTCGGATTCGTGGATCGACTACAGCACACTGGAACAAGCGCTGCGTGAAGATCTGGACCCGAAGGTGCCGCGCACGGTGGCCGTGCTGCGTCCGCTGAAGCTGGTCATCACCAACTACCCGGCAGGCCAGCAGGAAGTCTGCTCGGCACCGGTGCACCCGCATCACCCGGAACAAGGCCGCCGCGAATTCCCGTTCGCACGCGATCTGTGGATTGAGCAGGACGACTTCATGGAAGTGCCGGTGAAGGGCTTCTTCCGCCTGACCCCGGGCGGCATGGTGCGCCTGAAGTACGGTTATGTGGTCAAGTGCACGGGCTTCACGAAGAACGATGCCGGCGAGATCACCGAGGTGCAGGCCGAATACCTGCCCGACACCAAGAGCGGCACGCCGGGTGCCGACAGCGTGAAGGTCAAGGGCAACATCACGTGGATTGCGGCAGACGCTGCCGTGGCCGCCGAGTTCCGCCTGTACGACCGGCTGTTCTCGGACCCGCAACCCGATGCGGGCGGCAAGGACTTCCTGACCGCGCTGAACCCGAACTCGGTGGAAATCGTGCAGGGTTATCTGGAACCGGGCACGGTCACTGCCGCCGGCAACCAGTGGCAGGTGGAACGCCTGGGTTACTTCGTCGCCGACATCGTGGATTCCACGGTCGACCATCCGGTGATCAACCGGGTAACGACGTTGAAGGATTCCTGGGCGAAGTAAATCGGGGGGGGTGTCAAATCCCCCTTCCGTTTGCAGGTTCCCTTTGCAGGAATTGAAAACACCCCGGCAGTCGGACGTTTGTCCTGACTGCCGGGGTGTTTTTCATCAGACACTCAATACTGCATGCGCAGATTCAGCATCACGTTGCGCGGCGCGCCATACCAGCCCTGCGTGTACATCCCGATCTGCGAGTAGTACTTCTTGTCGAACACGTTGTTCAGGTTCAGGCTGGCCGACACCTTGGGCGTGAACTGATAGCGTGCCATCAGATCGACCAGCGCATAGGCGCTCTGCTCGACACGCACACGTTGGTTGGCCGGTGCGGTCACGGTCTGGTACATGCGGCTCTGCCAGCGCACGCCCCCGCCTACCGTCAGATTTTCCAGGGCACCGGGCATCCGATAAGTGGTGTAAAGCTTCACCAGACTGCGCGGGTGCGAGGTATTGATGGGTGCACCGAGCGCATCTTTGGCAGTGAAGCTGGTGTAGCTTGCCGCCACGTTCCAGCCTCGGGCAAGTTCGCCGCCCACTTCCAGATCGAAGCCTTCGACCTTGGCCCCTGACACCGCGCGGAAGGCTTGGCTGCCTGGCACGTTCACTACCTGCACGCCCGGCAAGGCTTCTGCCAGATTGTTCTGGCGAGTCTGGAAAATCGCCGCCGAGGCGTTTATTCGGTTATCCAGATAGCTGCCCTTGATCCCCAGCTCATAACTCTTGCCGGTGATCGGATCGAGGATGTCGCCATCGGGCGTGCGTGCATTCTGCGGTTTGAAAATCTCGGTGTAGCTGGCGTAGGCCGTGTGTTGGCGATCAATGTCGTAGACCAGCCCAGCGTATGGCGTGACCTCGTTGCGATAGCGGTATTCCCGGCTGGTGCCGAAGTAGTTCTGGCTGGTCTTCCAGTTGCTTACGCGTGCCCCCACAATCAGGTGCAGCGGATCGGCCAGCGAGAATCGGCCCACTGCGTAGGTGCCGGTCTGGCGATTTCGGGTGGTGTCGCCCTGGGTGGGTGTGTCGGACCAACCCGGTGCGGCCACCTGGTCAGCACGCCAGTTGAAGTAGCTGCCGATCACCGGGGTGCTCAACGCAGGGTAGCTGGGCAGGTCCAGGTCGTCGTCCACGCTCATCCAGCCAAACGACAGTTCATGCTGACGGCCGAACAGGCCAACCGGGCCGGACAAGGTTGCGTGCAAGGCGTCGCGGCTCAGGTCACCGTCGTAAAGCGGTGCGCTGGCTCGATTGGTCATGGCACCCGTCTGGCGGTCGACAAAACCGCTGCGATACAGGTGTCGCATGAACATGTCGGTTTCGCTGTGGCTGTAGGCAAAGCGTGCGTTCCAACGATTTTCCAACCGGTGATTGAGGTCCAGGAAGACCGTGCGCGTTTCAGTGTCAGCTTTCGCCCAGCCTGCGTTGTTCGATGCAGAGCGGTCAAAATTGGTGCGGGTGCCATCGGTATAGAACAGCGGGAAGCCGCTGCCAAAACCGTCGTTGACCGATCGTTGATAGATCAGGCCACCCGAGAAATCGGTGTTGGGGCCAAGATCGGCGCTGACCACGCCGTACAGGGTTTTGTTGTGCGTATCGAGCAGCGCCATGTGGCTGCCGACGTCCGAATAGGCAGCCACCATGCGTGCCCGCACGTTGCCGCTTTCGGTCAGCGGCGTGGACACATCGGCTTCCAGCCGCTTGTAATTCCAGCTACCGACAGACAGCTGCCCCGAGGCCGCAAATTCACGCAACGGTTGCTTGCGCACGAAGTTGATGGCGGCAGACGGATTGCCTGCCCCGGTCATCAATCCGGTTGCGCCACGGACGACTTCCACGCGGTCGTAAATGGCCGTGTCGAGATTGCTTTCGCCGAACGCCCAGGGCGACAGCACCGGCAAGGTCAGCCCGTCGAACTGGTAGTTGTCGATCGAGAATCCCCGCGCCGAAAACGACAGGCGGTTGGCGTCGTTGCGGGTTGAAGATATGCCAGGCGCTGCGTCGAGCACATCACCCGTGGTGCGCAAGCCCTGATCCTCAATACGCTGGCGTGTCACGACACTGACCGACTGGGGCGTCTCACGGATCGACAAAGGCAAGCCGGTGGCAGTCGCCATTGCTTCGGTGGTGTATGACTGGGTGTGCTCGGTGACGCCAGGGGCAGCCACGCCAGTCACCGTTACCGTGGAAAGCTGGGCAGCACTGTTGGTGTTGGCTTCTTGGGCCAGGGCAGTGCCTTGGGCAGCACCGGCAAGCAAGGTGGCGTAGACGGCACGAACCAGCGGCCGCAAAGCGAAACGCGCGTGGCTGGCGCGCAAGGACGTGTTCATCTCGATGTATTCCAGGAGGCTATGCAATCGAGACGGATTATCTTTTCGCGTCGACCCGCCTATGTATCGGCAAACGCAATCGGGCTATGCGAAACGCCGACATGACTGGGCGGCATGCCGTGCCGCGACCGAAATGCCGTGGCGAAATTGGTGGCGTGCCGGTAACCCACGTAGTGCGCAGCCTGCTGAACCGTCCAGCCTTGCGCCAGACGTTCACGCGCCACGTCCAGGCGGCGACCGCGCAGCCAATCGAATACCGAACACCCGAAGTGAGCGCGAAACTTCGCGCGCAATGTGCTGGGACTCATGCAGGCCAGCTTGGCCAGGTCTTCCAGACGGTGGTCTTCTCCTGGCGCGGCATGCAGGCAGGCACGAACACGTTCCAGCAGCCGGCCATCCCGGACCGACAAGGCGGTGGGTCGCGCCGCCATGTCGTCATCAGTGTTGGCCAATGCATGGGCCAACAGTTGCATGCCGACCCCGTCACGCAACAGACCGTGCAGCGTGCCCTGCCAAGGTTCGGTCAACAGGTTTTCGATGCTGGCGATCAGGTGATCGGGCACGCTCCAATGGCGCAGGCGCGATCCGCGCATGGCTCGCTCGACACGCTCGGCCAGCTCGTCGTCACCCAACAGATCGGGATGGTAGACCGCCACGTTGATGCTGCGCAGCCGCTGACCCGCATGATGCATGGCACCCATGCGAACCGGCTCGCCGCTGGCGGTCTGCACGCCGCCACGGGCCGACAGTGTCAGGTCGTCGTGCTGTCCCATCTGCAAACGCGCACGGCCGTTCAACAGCACGATACAGGCAAGATGGGGGGCGGCTTGTGCGCTGGATTCGTAATCGTGGCGGACCAGAATGTCTGACACCAGCAGCGTTGCGCCGCGCGCGATCGTGTGTTCGGTGACCCGCCCTTCGGCAATGCAGACGGATTCCGGACGCCTGCTATCTGCCTTCAGCCGAGGCAGGCGATAGTGCACCTGGCTGTGACGCCCGAAGTGCTCGAAATCCGCAAGGGTGTACCTGGTGGTGGCAGCGGTGGCAGCAGCGACAGCAGACAAGGCAGCACGCTCGGTAGATGGAAACCAAAAAGGTAGCCTGTGAGAATAGCATGCGTTCTCATCAATGAAACTCGGCGTGCACACAACAAAAAAGGGGCTGAATCCGGTGCAATACCGAGTTCAACCCCCTGCTTCACCAACCGACGCCACCACACCAACCTGTGGATCGGTTCAGGGCCGACTTATCGTCGGCACCTGTTGGTATATCAGCCCTTCACCGCCTGCGGATTGTCCGTCATGTACTGACGCACGATGCTGCGGAAATCGTTGTCGGGCTTCAAGCCCAGCTTCAGGCTGCGGCCAGCCTCGAAGCGCGCCGGCCATGCGCCGACAATCGCGGCGATTGCCGGGTTGGCCTCGAAGCGCACCCGTGCCACGGCGTCCGCGCCGCCTTCAGCAGCCAGCGCATCCAGCATTTCCTGCACGCTGACCGTAATGGCCGGCAGGTTCAGTGCCGTGCGGCCACCGAAGTCTTCGCGCGATGCTTCGAACACCGCGATCAGGCCTTCGATGGTCGATGCCGGCGACGACAGCGCCACGCGCGTGTCGGCCGATACCGGGCACACCGATTCCACACCAGCCAGCGGCTCGCGGATGATGCCCGACAGGAAGCTGGACGCAGCACCGTTCGGACGACCCGGACGCACCGACACCGTCATCAGACGTGCCGTGCGGCCGTCGATGAAGCCCTTGCGGGTGTAATCGGCCACCAGCTGTTCGCAAATGAACTTGTGAATGCCGTAGGACGATTGCGGCGTGGGCAGCGTGTTGTCACGCACCACTTCCGGCAAAGCCAAGGCAGCATCGCTGCCGAACACGGCCACCGAGCTTGCGAACACCAGGCGTGCGGCCTTGCCGCCTGCCGTGGTTTGCGCACGCAAGGCGTCGAGCAAGGCACGCGTGGTATCCAGATTGGAACGCAGGCCCAGATCGAAGTCGGTTTCGCATTCGGCCGAGACGGCCGACGCCAGGTGAAACACGCCGTCGAACCCTTCCTTGCCCAGATCGGCGGCCTGATCCAACAGCGCACCGGTACGCGCTTGCACGCGCGGGTCGGCAGCCAGGTCGGCCGGCGGCGGGAACAGGTCAGCCAGCACCAGCGTGGAGATCGTCTGTCCGGCCAGCGTATTGCGGGCCAGCAGCGTGCGCGCCAGACGCGCTCCCAGGAAACCGGCACCGCCGGTGATCAGCAACTTCATGGAATGCTTCCTTTAACGATTGACCAGCTTGGCGGGGGTCAGGTAGATCAGCACAGCGCCAACCAGCAGAACAGCCGCGAGCAGATACATGCCCGACGCGGTGCTTTGCGTCAGGTCCTTCAGATAACCGATGAGGTAGGGGCTGACGAAACCGGCGAGGTTACCCACCGAGTTGATCATTGCAATACCCACGGCAGCAGCAGCGCCCGACAGGAAAGCGGTCGGCAGCGACCAGAACAGCGGCGAGCACGTCAACACGCCTGCCGCAGCAATCGACAGCGCGATCACCGACACCACGGTGTTGCCTGCGAACGAGGCCACGATGGCGAAGCTGACTGCTGCGGCAACGGCCGGGACGATCAAGTGCCAGCGACGTTCACGATGCTTGTCCGAGCTGCGACCGATGATGTTCATGACGACCACCGCCACCAGGAACGGAATCGCGCTGATCATGCCGATCTTCAGGTTACCGGTGATGCCCGATGCCTTGATGAACGTCGGCATCCAGAAGGTCAGCGCGTACTGGCCCATCACGATGCAGAAGTAGATGCCGCACATGGCCCACACGCGGCCGCTTTTCAGCAAGGAACCGAACGACTGGTTCGACTCGGTGTGCTTCTGGTCTGCGGCAACTTCGGCTTCCAGCAGCTGCATTTCGTTTTCGGTCAGCCACTTGGCGTCACGAATACCATTGCGCAAGATGAACAGCACCATGATGCCGACGATCACGGCCGGAATGGCCTCGATCACGAACATCCACTGCCAGCCTGCCATGCCCTTGACGCCTGCGAAGGTGTCCATGATCCAGCCCGACAACGGGTTGCCGAAAATGCCGGCAATCGGAATGGCCGACATGAACAGCGCCACGATGCGTGCACGGCGATGCGCCGGGTACCAGTAGGTCAGGTACAGGATGATGCCGGGGTAGAAGCCGGCTTCGGCTGCGCCCAACAGGAAGCGCGCGATGTAGAACTGCGTCGGCGTTTCAACGAACATGAAGCAGCCAGAGATCAAGCCCCAGGTGATCATGATGCGGGCGATCCAGACCCGCGCGCCAACGCGGTGCAGGAACGCATTGCTGGGCACTTCAAAGAAGAAGTAGCCGATGAAGAACAAGCCTGCGCCCAGGCCGAACACGGTTTCCGAGAAGCCCAGGTCTTGCGACATCTGGAGCTTGGCGAAACCCACGTTCACGCGGTCAAGATAAGCAACCACGTAGCAAAGCATGATGAAAGGGACGATGCGCCAGAAAACCTTGCTATAGGCTTTCTCTAACGGGGTATCTTTCCCCGTTGCGAGCGTCGGTGCATGGGTCGACATTGGGTAACTCTCCGTTCTTCGCGCCATCGTGTCGTGGCGCTTTTCTATCGTTGGCCCGTTTCCGGGCGGGTGGGTTGCCTCAGCGCGTCAAGCGCCGATAGCGGGAAACGGGGCGTTCAGCTGGCGCGCGGGTTGGCGCGATAAGGCGCAAACCACTCCAGGCCGGCAGAGGTGCCAGCGCGCGGGCGGTACTCACCGCCGATGTGACCGTCAAAGCCAAGCTCGTCGATCAGCGCGAACAGGTACGGGTAGTTCAGTTCGCCGCCCGACGGTTCGTGGCGTTCAGGCACGCTGGCAATCTGCAGGTGGCCGACGCGACCGGTAGGCAGGTATTGGCGCAGCTTCATGGCCAGGTCGCCTTCGACGATCTGGCAGTGATACAAGTCCATCTGCACTTTCAGGTTCGACGCGCCAACGTCGGTGACGACGGCGTGGGCCTGATCCTGACGATTCAGGAAGAAGTTGGGCATGTCACGGGTGTTGATCGGCTCGATCAGCACGTCGATGCCGATGGACGCCGCCTGCTGTGCAGCCCAGCTCAGGTTTTCCAGATAGACATCACGCAGTGCAGCGGCGTCGACGCCAGCGGGCTTCAAGCCAGCCATGACATGCACGCGCGGGCTCTTCAGTGCCTGCACGTAAGGCAAGGCACGCTCGGTAAAGTCACGACGGAACTCGTCCTGACGACCCGGCAGGCACGCAATACCACGCTCGCCCGCATCCCAGTCTCCCGGGGGTGCGTTGAACAGGACTTGCTTGAGACCGTTATCAGAAAGGCGCGTAGCCAGTTCCTGGGCGCTGTACGCGTACGGGAACAGGTATTCCACGGCATCGAAACCATCGGCTGCCGCGGCCGCGAAGCGGTCGAGGAAGTCGTGTTCCGGGTACATCATGGTCAGGTTGGCAGCAAAACGAGGCATGGAACCTCCAGAAGCAAAGAAATCGGGATGCGGCTGCACACATGCAGCCGCAGGCGTTCAGAGACAGGCGCTCGGACTCACCAGCGCGCACCAAAGGTGCTGCGCAGTTCGTCGATCTGCGACTCGGACAACGGCGCGGGCTGGGTCAACAACCACAGGCGCGCGGTCTCCTCCAGCTCTTCCAGCGTGGCCATGGCGGCGGCTGGTGTGTCTTGCCACACGTTGGGGCCGAGGCGATCGAGCATCACGGCACGAATCGGCGTGCCGGCCGCAAGCGCAGCGGTGATGGTCTGCGCCACAATTTGCGCGGCCGCCGGATCACCTGGACGGTGGTACGGAATCAGCGGCACATGCCCCACCTTCATCACGAAGTACGGCGTGATGGGCGGCACGATGTCGGTGTCGCGCCAGACGCCCTTGAGCGTGAGCGCAACCAGGTGCGTGCTGTGGGTATGGATCACGCAGCGCGCATCCGCGTCGGCACCGTAGATCTGGCGGTGCAGGGCCAGCGTCTTGCTGGCGCGATCGCCGCTCAGCTGGGTGCCGTCGGCAGCCACATGCGCAATGCGTGCCGGTTCCAGCAGCCCCATGCACGCGTCAGTGGGCGTGATCAGGAAGCTGCCATCGACCAGGCGCACACTGATGTTGCCGGCTGTGGCGTGGACATATCCACGATCGAACAGCGAACGCCCCACGCGGCAGATTTCATCGCGGGCAGCTGCCTCATTCATGAAAGGCACCGTGCCGGCTGCCAACTGCACAGACGCGTTCACGCAAGCACCGCGAAGGATTTGGTGAAGAAGTCGTCGGTACCGAAGTTGCCCGACTTCAAGGTGATGTGCACGGCACCCGCCGGGGCCACCGGGCTGGGGGCATGGCACCATGGCACACCCGGGTCGATCTGCGCGCCGATCTGCAGGCGCGTGATGTCCAGGGCCTGCACGCATGCGCCAGAGGTTTCGCCACCGGCAACCACCAGACGGCCCACGCCACGCTCGACCAAGCCGCGCACGACGGCGGCCAGTGCGTGTTCCACCATGGCTCCGGCATCACCCACGCCCAGCTTGGCTTGCACCGCTTTCACGGCACCGGCTTCGGCGGTGGAATACACCAGCACGGGTTCGGTCGCGATCAAGGGCTCGGCCCAGGTCAGCACTTCCGCCACTACGTCTTCGCCGTTGGCCAGACGCATCGGGTCCAGCGCGTAGGCCTTGCCGCCGTTGTCGATGAAGTGCTTCACCTGACGATTGGTCGCCAGCGAGCAGCTGCCCGACACGATGGCGCGCAAGCCGTCAGCCTTGGGCAATTCAGCGGCGCGGGCATCGGCCTGCAAGCCCCAGTTCTGCGGCAGGCCGATGGCCACACCGGAACCTGCGGTCAACAGGGGCAGGCTCGACAAGGCCGGGCCCATGCGAACCAGGTCTTCATTGGAGATGGCATCCACCACGGCCAGGCTCACGCCCTCTGCACGCAGCGCATCGATGCGGGCACGCACGGCATCTGCACCTTGCGACACGGTGCGGTAGTCGATCAGGCCAACGCGGCGCTTGCACTGCGCCTGCAATACACGAACCAGATTCGGATCGGTCATCGGCGTCAGCGGATGGTTCTGCATGCCCGATTCGTGCAGCAGCACATCACCCACGAACAGATGGCCCTTGAACACCGTGCGACCGTTGTCCGGGAAAGCCGGCGTGGCAATCGTGAAATCGGTACCCAGCGCATCCATCAAGGCTTCGGCCACCGGGCCGATGTTGCCTTCTGCCGTGCTGTCGAAGGTGGAGCAATACTTGAAATAGATTTGCTCGACACCTTGTTCACGCAGCCAGGTCAGGGCAGCCAAGGATTGGTCGATGGCTTCCTGAGCAGGAATGGTGCGCGATTTCAGCGCCACCACGATGGCATCGGCGTCGATGATGGTGCCGTCGGCGGGCACGCCAATGGTCTGCACCACACGCATGCCGCTGCGCACCAGGTTGTTGGCCAGATCGGTGGCACCGGTGAAGTCGTCGGCAATGCAGCCCAGCTTCGGTTGTTTCACGATGCTGCTCATGCTTGGCCCTTTGCATCAGCCTTTGCGTCAGCCTTCGCAGCCGGCAGCGTGATGCCCGACAGCTTGGCGTAGTACTTCACCACGGCGGAATCGTCTTCACCGCCGTAACCGGCCGATGCCGTGCCGATGTACAGCTGATGCGCGGCAGCAGCCAGCGGCAGCGGGAAGGAATACTTGCGCGCGGCATCCAGCACGATGCCCAGGTCTTTCACGAAGATGTTCACGGCCGACAGCGGCGTATAGTCGCCTTGCAGAATGTGCGGCACGCGGTTCTGGAACATCCAGCTCATGCCGGCCGAATTGCAGATGACTTCGTACAGCGCTTCCGGGTCGGCACCCGCACGAATGCCCAGCGCCATGCCTTCGCAGGCGGCGGCAATGTGCACACCAGCCAGGTGCTGGTTGACCATCTTCACGGTCGAGCCCACGCCCGGCTTGTCGCCCAGGCGATAGACCTTGCCCGAGTAGGCTTCCAGCACGTTGCCGGCAGCGGCAAATGCCTCGGGCGTGCCCGATGCCATCACCGTCATCTGGCCGTCGGCGGCCTTCTTCGCACCGCCCGACACCGGGCCGTCGATCAGGTGAATGCCACGCTCCAGCAGGCGCTCGGCCCACACCGGCGGCAGAGTCGGATCAACGGTGGCGGCAGTCACCACTACCGAGCCGCTGCGCAGCGAAGAGGCCAATCCGTCTTGGCCGAACAGCACGTCTTCGGTCTGTGCGGCGTTGACCACCAGCACCAGCACCACGTCGCACTTGGCACCAAGTTCAGCCAGCGACTTGGCCACTTGGCCGCCGCCTGCCGCGAACTTTTCACCGGCTTCGGCGCGCGGATCGATACCCCAGGTGCTGACACCGGCACGCACGGCCGACAACGCAGCGCCCATGCCCATGGAGCCCAGGCCGACGACGCCCAGAACTTTGCTGGAGGATTGGCTCATTGTTTCTTTCCTTTGATTGATGTTGTCTTGCGTGCGGCGCGTGGGGTGGCCGTATGACGCGCGGCAGCCGGCGCGGGCACGACGCCCCCTTCAACCAGCCGGCGCGCAGCCTGCACCATGTGTTCTGTCGCGGCAGCACGTGCAGCGACCGGATCGCCTTCCTCGATGGCTTGCAGGATGGCGTGATGTTCGATACGGACTTGCTGGGCGAAACCCTCGTTGCGCTCTTCGTTGGCGCGCGTGACGCGCACCGCGTCGCGCAGGTACTGACCCAGGAAATCCAGCAGCAAGGTGAACTGCGGGTTGTCGGACGCGTGAGCAATGCTGCGGTGAAACGCCACGTCTTCCGCCACGCCGTCGCCGCCAGCGGCTTCAGCCGCATCGATGGCGGCCAGCGCAGCACGAATGGCGCGAATGTCGGGACGACGCGCACGCAACGCAGCCAGCGCGGCAATTTCGCCTTCCAGCGCGCGGCGCACTTCCACCACCTGCACAACCGAGTCCAGGCTTTGCAGCACTGCCGGGTCGAACGCCAGCGGTCGCGTGGGTTGTGCAAGTGCCACAAACACGCCCGCACCTTGTCGAGACACCAGCAAACCGCGCGATTTCAGCTGACTGACCGCCTCGCGCACGACCGTGCGCGATACGCCGTGAATGCTGACCAGCTCGGGCTCGGTGGGCAGACGTTGTCCAGGCGTGAACACGCCCGACTCGATCTGCTGCGTGAGCATTGCGGCCAGTCGATCCGACAGACGTTCAGGGGCTAAACGCAACAAAGCGGTGGGTTCCGTCAATTGATCTGCTGATATTGTCATACGGTCATAGTATGAATTTGGTGCGCACTATACGCCTGGGAATTTCCCCTAGCAAATCCCGTGAAGTGGCGCAGTGAAAGGCTTTGATGCTGCTTCCCAGGGGGAATGCTTGCGTTTTCACACAAGTGTGAGCATCTGGCTCACGTAGCATGGAAAACCCTGACCAGCCCCCAATCCCATGCCAAACAGCCCAGGTTTCAGCACGGTATTTCTCCGTCAGCCCACGCGTGAAAGCGCCGCTTGCCGCGCACCGGAATCCACATGAACTGGCGCGCCACGGCTGTTGCGCTGTTGTGGTTTGCGCTTTTGGGTCCGTTGCTGATTGGCATCCTTGCGGCATCGGGCATGGCGCTCAAGGTCGTGGAGCTGGGTCCTTCTCTACACAGCGATTCCCCGCTGCTGTATGTCGCCACGGCATATGCCTACATGGTGTTCGCACCGATCTTTCTGGCGGCAGGACTGATCTTCGTTGTGGGGCGCAAGCTATCTGCACCCAGGTTCGCCACCCAGATGGGCGCGATAGGAGTAGGCGCAGTTGCCGGTGCGGTGGCAATGGTGGCGGCCTTGGCATTCATCAATGCCATCAATCTGGTGGCCGTCGCGGCAGCCGTTTGTCTTGGTGCAATCGTCGGTGCCTTGTGTGGCGGCCTGACCCATTGGAGCGTGACCCGGACGCGTACACGCCTGGCTTCGCACGACGTTTGATGTGCCTGAATTCGATGCGCCCGAGTTCGATACGCCTGAACACCGCCCTCGCCTGACCCTTCACAGGAGCTGAATCGATGTCCACGAGTACCCACGCCGCGCTGGTACACCTGATGAACGCCTTTGCCGCCAGACACTGGCGCGATGACGGGCTGACAGAGGCACGCGCCACCCTGCGTGTGGACGGCGACACTTTGTCCTGCACCGTGGGCGAAGACACGTTTGTTGGCCACGCCACGGCACCACTGTGGTTCGTGACCGGTGCCTGGACCTTGATCTACGCACATGAATGCGCGGGGCGTTTCGGGCACCGGGTAGCGGGTCGCGTGAATCGGGTGTGGCCCAATGGCGTGGGACGCAGCAGGGTCGATCACGACATCAACGATGCGGTCCTGGCGCTGGCAGCACACTGGCCGGGACGCTTGTTCAGCGCATCGCTATATGACAGCGTTGCCACCACTGGACAGCCACGCAAACCACGCGTGATGGACGATGCGCCTGATCGCACTACCCTGACAGGCGCGCTCAAGCGCGCAGCGGCGGGCGCGGTAGACCCAGACCCGGCGCAGCGGCTGAAGGTGGCCGAGTTTCTCGAACACAACCTGCGTACCGAATGGCGCTTTACCGGTGAAGACGCCATGATGAAAGCGGTGAGGCCAGCACTTGCCGCCTTGATCCAGGACGGCGAACCGGCCACACGCGAGTTGGCGTGGCTGGCATTGGAAACCTGCGCTGAGGCGTGCTGGCAAAACCGGGCATATGGTGTGTTCGAACCGATCTGCCAGCAACTGATCGACCTGGGGTCGAATGCGCATCTGCATTACGCGCGGCTGGCGGAAAGTGCCTACGCCCAGGGTGACATCGACGGCGGCGATGCGCATTGGGCAACGGCAATAACTGGGCAGTCGCCCCATCAGGCGATTCAACTCAGCGCGGCCTTCGATCACATCGGCGATTGGCACGACTTGCATACCCGCATATTGCGACAAGCGGGTGGCGCGCACCTGGCCTGGGCCGCAGGGTTGGACCCGAATCCGGCACGCCAGGAAAAGAAAACCAAACGCGGTGTGCAAGCACCCGATGCGGCCACGGTCGAACGTCATCTGCACTGGGCAGACGTGCTGTTGCAACGCGCCGCAGACAGTGCGCAAGCACGCCTGGATATCGACCTGCCCGCCCTGCGCGCAGGCACCACCATTACCTTGGGCGGTGGGCAGTTCAACCCCGCAGAACGGCGGCTGTTCCTGCCTGAGATTTTTGCCTTGCAGGCGCGCTTGGCCATGCTTCGCAGTGACGAAACCGCTCGCTGGCGCGCCGTATTCAAGGCCATCGATGTCTCATGGCAATTGGCGGGAAGCCCTGCGCACTGGCCCGATGACGAAGACGAAGTCGTGTCGTCCACCGCCGCCAGATTCGACGATGAAACCTTGGCCGCGATGGGCATGCCTGATTGCCTGGCACCCAAGGTGGCGGCGTGGCGCGCAGCGCAAGCCGAGGGGAGCGATGGCGCAAAACAGGAACAGCTGTTCTGGCGAAAATTCCTGCGCAAAGTACGTGCGGCCTTCTTTGCCAATTTCGATGAAGGCGGTACAGCGCTACCCGGCGATAACCTTCACGACGCCTTCACGGTAACGCGCGATGGCGGTGCGATTCACATCTCGCATCCCTTGCTGGCCACGCCACAAACCGGGTCCTTGGCAGCGCCCTTGTTGCCAGCCTTGCGCGCCTGGCAGGGACTGCTGACCGCCACACACGGACACGGCGTGCTGGCCTACGTCTACGACGACTGCGTCGCGCTGGACACGATCGATGTGGCGATGCTGGCAGACCTGGCCGCTCAGACCTTGGCGGCCGGCGCTCGTGAAGAAGCGGTTGCGCTCTATCGTTTCGCGCACGGGTCCGATCCTTTCATCAGGCCGTGGCCGTACCGCAACCCGGTACCGCCTTTGCCGCTGGAATCTGTGCCGGCAGACTTGCAGGCCGCCGTCACACGCCGCAGCGCGTTGGCTGACGATGCCGAACTGCCCAGACTCAAGCCCCGGGGACGACGTATTGCGCAGCTGGCAGCGCATTACCAGCCCGACGATGCCGTGTCGGCGCGCTTCATCGGCCATATGCTGCTCAATGCTGCGGGCCAGGCAGGCGACAGTGAAATCGAGCGTGCGCTGAAGGCAGGTCAGCCCCTGCTGATGGCGCTCTGGCAGCACCCCGACCCACAAGTGCAGGAAAGCGCCATTCTCCCGATTGTCTTGCTGCTGCGGATGCACAAGCTGTATGCGCCTGGACTGGATGCATCTGCCTTGCAAGCGGTCGCACGTGAAAGCGGCATTGCCTATCTTGCCGGCATCATGGCGGACGAGGTTCAGCCCTGACGCGAGCAGATACGTAATTAAGGCCAGGCCAGGCTGCGCGACATCCGCCGTAGCGAATCTGAACTAGCTGGCAGCAGCTCTGGAATCACTCCGCCATGCAGGCAAGCACCTCATCGGCAATCGCCAGTGACGCCGTCAGCCCCGGGGACTCGATGCCGAACAGGTTCACCAGGCCAACCACCCCATGCACGGCAGGGCCATCGATACGGAAGTCTGCGGCCGGTTCGCCCGGGCCGCTGATCTTCGGGCGAATGCCGGCATAACCAGGCTGCAGCGCACCGTCGGGCAAGTCTGGCCAGAAGCGGCGCACCGCTGTGGCGAAGGCAGAGGCCTCGCTGGCATCGACTTCGTAGTCGATGCTGTCCACCCACTTTACATTCGGGCCAAAACGCATCTGACCGCCCAGATCCAAGGTCAGATGCACACCCAGCCCGCCTGCCTCGGGCAAGGGATAGATCAGATGTGAAAACGGCGAACGGCCAGCGCAGGTGAAGTAGCTGCCCTTGGCAAGATAGTTGGGCGGTACATGGTGTGCATCCAGGCCGTTGATACGACGCGCCAAGTCGCAGGCACCCAAACCTGCACTGTTGATCACGCTGCGGGCAAGCAAGGTGATGGCCTCGCCATCGCTGTCGATACTCAACGCAATGCCATCGGCATGTACCGACGCCGCTATAACGTTTGCCCCCAGCGCCAGCGTGGCCCCCGCGCGTTCGGCCTCGCCCAGCAAGGCCAGCATCAAGGCGTGGCTGTCGATGATGCCAGTCGATGGCGACAACAGCGCCGCATGCCCGCGCAGCGCAGGTTCATGCTCGTGCATGGCGGTGGCGTCCAGCCAGCGCAAATCTTCAACACCACTGGCAGCGGCATTCTTGGCAATGACCTCAAGCTGGGCAACCTGGTCGGCGTCACTGGCAACGATCAGTTTGCCGCTGCGGCGATAGCCCACGCCGTGGGCCTCGCAAAACGCATACAGCATGTCCTTGCCGCTGACGCACAGCCTTGCCTTGCGTGAGCCGGGCGGGTAATAGATACCCGCATGAATCACTTCGCTGTTGCGCGAACTGGTGCCGGTGCCGATGGCACGCGCGGCTTCCAGAATCATGACTTCGTGGCCAGACCGGGCCAGTGCCCGCGCCGTGGCCAACCCGACCACTCCCGCACCGATGACCACGCAATCGACTTGTTCCATGCTGCGTCCGTAGGCTGTTGACGGTCGCTATTGTGCCCGCAAGCCGGCGCGCAAGCTGCCAAAACAAAAGGGCCGAGCTGGCCCAATGCCAGACTCAGCCCTTGTCCTGTCCGCGCAGACCACGCATATACAGAGGTGGCTTACGCGCAGGGTCAACTTACTTCACTTGCGTGATGTGCCTCATCAGCTGGCTGGATCAGTTGCCCGATTCAGCCACCGATGCTCAACGCCAGAAGTACTTGTTGGTTTCGCGGCGCACGTCGGTGCGCAGGAGGCCCAGGTCAGCCAGTGCTGCGTCATCGAGACGCGACAGCGCGTGGCGTTCGCGGCTGACGTCGAGCCAACGACGCACGGTGGCGAGGATGGTGACGGGGGCTGCGCGCCGCGGCTGGCGCGAAGTCGAGATCGAAGTAGCAAGGCTGCTCATGGCAATCCAGGGATTTTGTTTGTTTGTGAGTAGTCAGGTTATCCCCAGTAAAACCCCATTCATAGTGATTGTTTTTGATATATTCGATCAATAAAATTAATTAATTGCACAAAACCGTGCGTTTTCCCTAGGAAACGTGCATGAATTCACCATCTTGGTGCATTCAATTCACCCGCTGTTGGCGACAGCAAGTATCAGGAAAGCAACACATGGACCCCGTTCTGTTGCGTACTTTCAAGGCCGTAGTCGAAGAAGGCACCATGCAGCGCGCATCGCAGCGCCTGAATTGTGTGCAGTCGAATGTCACCGCGCGCATCAAACAGCTGGAAGCCGAGCTTGGCAATCCGGTGTTTGACCGTATCGGCCGTCGGCTAGACCTGAACGACCACGGTCGTGCCCTGCTGCCCTACGCAGACAAGATTCTTGAACTTGGTGAGCAAGCGCGCCGCGTGGCGGGCGCGCTGCCTCCTGAGCGTCGCCAATTGCGATTGGGCACCGTGGAGAGTTTTGCGTCGCTGCGCCTGGCAGACGTGCTGCTGCCCTTCAACCGCAACCACCCTGATGTCGAATTGGATCTGGACATTGCGCTGACGGTGCAGTTGGTGAAATCGCTGCTTGAACACCGTGTGGAAGCCATCGTGGTGGCCAGCCCGGCCACCGACCCGGCCCTGACCAGCGAACCGGTTTTCGAAGAAGAAATCGTGTTGATCTCCGGCCCGCAGGTCGATGCCATCAACACGCCGGCCGACGTCGCCAACCATACCCTGCTGCAATTCCGTCACGGCTGCCCCTACCGCGAGCGACTGGAACGCTGGATGTCCTTGGGACACGCCACACCCGCCAAACGCCTGGACCTGGGTGCCTATGGCGCAATCCTGGGTTGTGTCGCGGCCGGCATGGGCGTGTCGCTGATGCCACGCGGCATGGCCGAGCCGCTGGCCCAGCGCGGTTCGTTGCGCCTTCACCAGTTGCCTGGCATCAGCACGGCCACCACGCACTTCATGTGGCGCAAACACGCCGCGCTCAGTTCGGCCGCGCAGGACTTTCTCAGCGAGTTGCGGCGTCAGAGTCAGCACCGGCGACAGCTGAATTCGCTGGTCGGGTCGACGATGGTGTCAGCGGTGGGCGCGCTGACGAATTCACTGGCGGGCTAGCTGGCAACCCGGCCGGCACCGTATCCGCGTCATCGGCGATGGGGGCAAAGCCCGGCCCGCCGAAGTGCACGTCGCCCGGCCGCCATCCGGCCGGACTTCGAAACGCCGCCCAGAATCGCTTCAATACATACCACTGCAAGGAAATCAGGCCTTTGCCGTTGTCGGCATCGACAATCGGGTCGCTTACCCCCGTGGGATGCACGGGCTCGCCATAACGCGCCGTGCCGAAGACCCGATCCCAGATCGACAAGACCTGACCAAAATTGCAATTGTGGAAGGTGGGACGATCCGGGTCGCGCACCATGTGATGCAAGCGATGAAACGCCGGCCCCACCAACACCTTGCCCAGGCGCTGCCCGATTCGCAGCCTGACATTGGCATGGGAAAAGTTCTGCACCAGCTCGGACAACAGCACCAGCCACGCAAACTGCGCGGGCTCCACGCCCATCACCAGCGCAACCGACGCCAGCACAAAGGATTGCAACACGCCGTCCAGATACGCCGTCCGGTCGTTGCTCCAGCAGCTCATCTGGCGCTGGCTGTGATGCATGCTGTGCAAGGCCCACCACCAGGGAATGGCGTGCTGCGCCCGGTGCATCCAGTAATAGGCCAGATCGTAGACCACGTAATACACCGCGAAGGCGACGTAAGGATGATGCTCGAACCACGGCACCCAATGCGTCAGGCCCCAGGTGGGACCGTCATTGACAGCGGCCAAGGTAGCTGATTCGCCACCAAGCAGATGGGCAACCGGCGTCAGCACCAGATAGCTGAACAGCGGGAACAGGCCCAGCAACATCAATAAGGTGTAGTTTCGGTCGATCGTCGTCAGACGTCGATTTTCCCAGCGTTCTGCGGGAAACAGACTTTCCAGCGGCCGGAACACCAGGGAAATCATCACGAGTTGAAGCAGGGTGATGATCACGGCTTCGGCCACCTCGGCCGGGTTGCCGAACGCATTGCCCAGACCGAACACCGCCAGGCAAGGCCCCACCACGTGCAGGCTGACCCACTCGATTGCAGCCCCCCAGCCCTGCGAAATGACCCACATGATGTTCGCCTTCTGTCCGACAAACGGCACTTTGCGCCGCCATAGAGGCGAAATTGTAGCGCTCGGGACGCAGCGCCTGCACGGGCAAAGAACCCGGTGATGCGGGTTTCAGGCACATCACAGCACGCATCGTGCCGCTAGACACATGCGCTCACTCTTTCAGAACACTTAACTGGTTAGAATCTTTTTTTGCGAATTGCGGTGCCACAGCAATGGATGTGCCTGTCCTGGATTTCAAGAGTGCGACGCTGTACGCCATTCGTGTCGTACTTCACTCGGCAGACACGCTCGCCCTGCGCACCGCGCTAGACGCGAGAATGAAGGACGCCGCCGGTTTCTTCGACGACGAACCCGTCGTGATCGACGCTGGCCGAATCACCGAGCCACTGGATTGGCAAGCCCTGCTCGACGGCTTGGCAGCCCACCGCCTGCCGGTCATTGGTGTCACTGCCCAAGAAGAAAATCTGGCGGCTGCCCAGGCGCTGGGTCTGGTGCATGTTGCATTGCCCAGTGCAACGGCGCGCAACGAAGCAGCGGCGGTAGCCGCAGCCAATGCCGCCGAGGCAGCCAATGTCGCGCCGCCCCCGGCCCCGCCAGCTGCAGCTGAAGTCATTCCCGAGGTAGGGGTAGCCGTGGACAAGGCGGCCGCAGCCGCCGCGCCAGTGCCCGCCCCGCCCCCGGCCGGACCGCAGTACGGCCCGACCATGATCATTGATCGACCGCTGCGCTCAGGCCAGAAAGTGTATGCACGACATGCCGATCTGATCGTCATCGGCGTGGTCAGTCACGGCGCGGAAGTCATCGCCGACGGCAATATCCACGTATACGGCCCCTTGCGTGGCAAAGCCATGGCAGGTGCCCGTGGCGATGTCCGGGCAAAAATATTCACGACGTTTTTCGACGCCGAGCTGATCGCCGTTGCGGGGGTTTACCGCAGCATCGCCACGTCGCCGCCGAACGTTGCCAATCAAGCTGCCGTTGTAAGACTCGACGGCGAGCGGTTGCTGGTCGAACCGCTGAAAACCTGACCGCCAGAGGCGCCGCAACCTGCACGCGCCTGGCTTGCAACACAACAACCGAAAAGGATCTTCATCCCATGGCACGTATCGTCGTCGTGACCTCAGGCAAGGGCGGAGTCGGCAAGACGACCTCCAGCGCCAGCTTTTCGTCGGGTCTGGCACTGCGCGGTCACAAAACCGCCGTGATCGACTTCGACGTCGGCCTGCGCAATCTCGACTTGATCATGGGCTGCGAACGCCGGGTCGTCTATGACCTGATCAATGTCGTCCAGGGCGAAGCCACCCTGAACCAGGCACTGATTCGCGACAAGCAGCTCGACAATCTTTACATCCTGCCGGCCTCGCAAACGCGCGACAAAGATGCGCTGACCCAGGAAGGCGTGGAACGCGTGCTGAAGGGCCTGGAAGAAATGGGCTTCGAGTACATCGTCTGCGACTCGCCGGCTGGTATCGAAACCGGTGCATTGATGGCGGCGTATTTCGCTGACGACGCACTGGTCGTGACCAACCCGGAAGTGTCGTCGGTGCGTGACTCGGATCGCATTCTGGGCATTCTGTCGGCGAAGTCCAAGCGCGCGCTGGAAGGCGCGGAGCCGGTGAAAGAATATCTGCTGCTGACCCGCTACAGCCCCAAGCGCGTGTTCGACGGCGAAATGCTGTCGATCCGTGATGTCGAAGACATTCTTCGCATCAAGCTGATCGGTGTCGTGCCCGAATCCCAAAGCGTGCTGCAAGCGTCCAACCAAGGCCTGCCTGCCATCCACCTGAAGGGAACCGACGTTTCCGAAGCCTATATGGACGTGGTTGCACGGTACCTGGGCGAAGAAAAGCCGCTGCGTTTCATCGATTACGAAAAGCCTGGTCTGTTCAAACGCCTGTTCGGAGGAAAGTAAACCAATGTCCCTGCTGTCACTTTTCCTTGGACAAAAGAAGGATACGACTGCCAACGTCGCCAAAGAGCGCTTGCAGATTATTCTGGCGCACGAGCGGTCGGGCCGCGGTGCGTCGGCCGATTACCTGCCGCAGCTCCAGAAAGAACTGATGGCGGTGATTTCCAAGTATGTGAATATCAACCCGGACGATATTCGCGTGAATCTGGAACGTGAGGGCAACTTCGAAGTGCTTGAAGTGAAGATCGAAATGCCGTCGGGCAAATAAGGCATGCGATTTTGCGCAGCGTAAATTGCGCAGACGATGAAAAGCCCCGGCATTGAACCGGGGCTTTTTTCTTGCTGAACGAAGACCTGCGGAATATCTGCGACTGCAGGCAGATCACATTGGTGACCCGCCCATTTGCGTCGCAGGTATTTAGCGTCGCTTGCCGACCTGGTCACCGACCACGCCGCCAACCGCAGCGCCAGCAGCCGTGCCCAGCACGCCGCCGCCCAATGCTGCACCGCCGGCTGCACCAATTGCTGCACCGCCTACCGTGCTCTTCTCACGCGAGGACATGCCGTCCCAGGTGCTGCAACCAGCAGCAGCCATAGCAAGCAGGGACACGCCGATCAGCTTCGAAATTTGGCTTGTTTTCATGTTGAGTTCCTCCTGGATATGGGAAGGATCGGCGGCCTCTGCCGCGTCGATCCGCTATGGCGACACCTTCTCAAAACCCGTCACGACTGTCTGTGACCGATCAGGGCATCGTGTCTCAAGGTGTGTCGCTTCATTTACTGTGCCGCTGGCTTGTCATCAGCATTTTCTGTACCCGACCTTATGCGCACTTGCTTACGTACGCGCTACTGATCCAGTGGCAAATCCGTGGAAATTTGGGATAAGGTACGGGGCTTTTTGCATCTTGGTTTCGACATGCTTTTTGCATGCTGCAACTACTTGATGTGATGCTTGTCTGCACGTCCAACCGACCACCCGACATTCGGCATTACGCCCTTCCCGCCCACGGACGCCCCATGCCCACGCCGAAATTTTCTTCGCGCCTGCTACCGCTGATCATCATCGCGTCCTATGCGCTGATTTTCCTGATCGATGTAATTACGCCAGCTGGCTACGCGCCTTGGGTTTTGTATTTTGTACCGGTGGCGCTGACGCTGTTCGGCACGCAACGTTATCTGCCCTTCTTGGTGGCGGCCGTCAGCACGGGTTTGCTGCTCGGCTCGATCTACGCCAAACCCGATGGCGTGGCGCTGCAGTTGATCGTGTGGAATCGCCTGACTGGCGTGGTGGTGGTGTGGGCAATCGCCACCTTGGCGCACCTGTATGTAAAGTCACGCGTCACCCTGCAACGCCAAAGCTGGGTGCAGCAGGCGCAGGTGCTGATTGCGCAGCAAGCCGCCAATGAGCAAAGCCCCGAGCAGGTGGCAGACAAGATGCTGCGCGCGATCACCGATTACCTGGGTGCCAAGGTAGGGGTGGTGTATGCACTGGAAGGCCAGGAATTGCAGCGTCTGGCCACCTGGGCCGTTCCCGACGCCAGTGCCGTGCCCGCTACCTTGAAAGTAGGTGAAGGTCTGACGGGTCAGGCCATTATTGAACAGCGAGTCCTGCATGCATCGAGCATCGGACCGGGATATCTGAAGGTAGGCTCGGCCTTGGGTGAAACGCTGCCGGTAACGGTGGTGGCAGCGCCGCTGACGGGTGATGGCGGCGTAGTCGGCGTCATCGAACTGGGGTTTGTCGGCGACCCGGTGCTGGAAGACATCGTGGCGGTCATGAATGCGCTGGCGCAGAAAGCCGGCATGGCACTGCGCGCGGCCCGTTATCGCAGTCGATTGCATGGCCTGCTGGAAGAAAGCCAGCGCCAGAGCGAAGAACTTCAGGTGCAGCAGGAAGAACTGCGGGTATCCAACGAAGAACTGGAAGAACGCGGCCGTGCCTTGATGGCGTCGCAAGCCAGGCTTGAGACGCAGCAAGCCGAACTTGAACAGACCAACGTCCAGTTGGAAGAACACACCCAAAGCCTGGAGCGCCAGAAGCAACACCTGGTCGCCGCCCAACGCACGCTGGCCGAAAATGCGCAGACGCTGGAACGTGCGAATCAATACAAGTCGGAATTCCTGGCGAACATGTCGCACGAGCTGCGCACGCCACTTAACAGCTCGCTGATTCTTGCCAAGCTGCTGGCCGACAATCGTGACGGCAACCTGACGGCCGATCAGGTTCGCTATGCCAACACCATCCATTCGTCCAATACCGACCTGCTGGTCTTGATCAACGACATTCTCGATCTGGCCAAGGTCGAAGCGGGCCATATCGAAACCGTGATCGAACCGGTTGCGCTGGATGCCGTGCTGCAGTCGCTGGATCGCTCGTTCCAACCGGTCGCCAATGAACGCAATCTGCGCCTGGTGCTGCAACGACAGGCCGGCACCCCAGCATCGATTGCCACCGACAACCAGCGCCTGATGCAGATTCTGCGCAACCTGTTGTCGAACGCATTCAAATTCACGGAAAAGGGTGAAGTGGCGCTGCGCATTGCGCCGGCCCACGACGGGTTCATCCGCTTCGAAGTCAGCGACACCGGCATCGGCATTGCGCCGTCGCAGCGCGACATCATCTTCGAAGCCTTCCAGCAGGCCGATGGCACCATCAGCCGCCAATACGGTGGCAGCGGGCTGGGGCTGTCGATTTCGCGCGAGTTTGCACAGTTGCTGGGCGGGTCGATCGAACTCAGCAGCGAGCTGGGCGCGGGAAGCACCTTTGCGCTGGTGTTGCCGTTGACCCTTGCCCCGATAAGCACCGATCGCCACACCCTGACGTCCGCACCCGAGCATCCGCCGGTGCGCGAATTGCGATCCTATGCCCCGCCCGCGGCGGCACCGGCACCCGCCCCGGCTGCTCCGGTCACCGACACCGTTGGCGCGCCGTCCTTCCCCGATGATCGCGCCCAGCGCACACGCGGTCAGCGCCTGATTCTGACGATTGAAGACGACGCCGCGTTCTCGCAGATTCTGTACGACCTGGCGCACGAACTGGACTTCGATTGCGTCCGTGCGGCCACCGCCCAGGAAGGAATTTCGCTGGCGCGCCAGTTGCAACCCAGCGGGGTCTTGCTGGACATGGGCCTGCCGGACAACTCCGGCCTGCTGGTGCTTGAGCAGCTCAAGCGTGACCCGGCTACCCGGCACATTCCGATCCACGTGATTTCCGTCAACGATCACGTCAGCACGGCACGTCTGTTGGGCGCGGTCGGCTACACCTTCAAGCCGGCCGATCGTGAGAATCTGGTGTCGGTGATTCAGGCGCTGCAAGAACGCACCCAAAAAGATGTTCGCCGCATCCTGGTGGTGGAAGATGACCTGCTGCTGCGCGAGAACATCAAGCTGCTGCTTGAGCCGGTCAGTGGTGATATCGAGGGCGTGGGCACCGTGGCCGATGCGCTGACCGCCCTGTCGGCGCGCAGTTTCGACTGCATGGTGATGGACCTGGCACTGCCCGATGGATCGGGCTACGACCTGCTGGAAAAAATGGCGGGCAACATCGACTATGCGTTCCCGCCTGTGATCGTCTACACCGGCCGCAACCTGAGCGCCGATGAAGAACAGCGTCTGCGTCGCTATTCCAAGTCGATCATCATCAAAGGCGCGCGTTCACCGGAACGCCTGCTTGATGAAGTGACCCTGTTCCTGCACAGCGTGGAAGCTGAACTGCCGGCAGAGCAGCAACGCATGCTGCGCGAAGCGCGGCAACGCGACCAGGCCTTCGAAGGGCGTCGCATTCTGCTGGCCGAAGACGACATCCGCAACATCTTTGCCTTGTCGCAGGTGATCGAGCCGCTGGGCGCGCATCTGGAGATCGCACGCAATGGCCGCGAGGCACTCGATTTGCTGCAGCGTCACCCGGATCTGGACCTGGTTTTGATGGACATCATGATGCCGGAGATGGATGGCATTACCGCCATGCAGGAAATTCGTCAGACCTTGAAGATGACCAAGTTGCCGATCATTGCGCTGACCGCCAAGGCCATGCCGGCCGACCGCGAGCGTTGCCTGGAAGCCGGTGCCAATGACTACATCTCCAAGCCGATCGATGTCGACAAGCTGTTGTCGCTGTGCCGGGTCTGGTTGCCGCACTGAGCATGCCTGCGCGGTTCCCTCGTTGTCTTTCGCTTGCCCTTAATCGCTGACTCATTCATCGCTACGCCATGCCGCGTTCCACCCCCGACATCGAACTGACGCTGCTGCTTGAGGCCATCTACCTCAAGTATCAGCACGACTTCCGCGACTACTCGCGGGTGTCCATGCGGCGTCGTATCGAGCAGGCAAGAGCCCACTTCGATTGCTCCACTGTGTCGCAACTGCAAGACCGTGTGCTGAACGAAGAAGGCGTCTTTTCGCAAATGCTGGGCTTTCTGACGGTACAGGTCAGCGAGCTGTTCCGTGACCCATCCTACTTCCGGGCAATCCGCGAAAAAGTGGTGCCCATCTTGCAGACCTATCCGTCGATCAAGGTATGGGTAGCCGGATGCAGCTCGGGTGAGGAACTATGGTCGCTGGCGATTCTGTTCGAAGAAGAAGGCCTGAGCGCACGCACCCTGTTCTACGCAACCGATATCAACCCGGAAGCGCTGCGCACAGCGCAGGCAGGCATCTACCCGACGGCAGCGCTGGTTGCTGGCAGTCGCAACTATGTGGAAGCTGGTGGTAAGCGGTCACTATCAGACTACTACCACGCTGCCTATGGGTCGGCGAGTTTTGCGCGCAGCCTGCAACCGCAGGTGGTGTTTGCCGACCACAGCCTGGCCACCGACAGCGTGTTCTCTGAAGTCCACCTGGTGTCGTGCCGCAACGTGCTGATCTATTTCAACCACGAGCTGCAGAACCGCGCGTTTTCGCTGTTCCGCGATTCGCTGGTGCGACGCGGTTTCCTGGGCCTGGGCAGCAAGGAAAGCCTGCGCTTTTCTGCCGCCACGGCCGACTTCGACGATTTCGACCGCAATGAACGCATCTACCAAAGGCGCTGACGTGGGGGCCAACACTGATCAGCCCGTCAGCGCGTCATTGTCGGCGCAACTGGCCTGTCCCTACGATGCAATCGTGATTGGCGCGTCCACCGGCGGCATCGATGCGCTGGGCATGTTGCTGCCCGCGCTGCCTGCCGCCTTGCCGGCGTCGGTCATGGTCGTGGTGCATATTCCGCCCCAGCGTGACAGCCTGTTGCCCAGTTTGTTTCAGGGTAAGTGCGCACTCCCGGTAACAGAGGCTGAATCCCGCGAACCGATTCGGCTCGGACACGTATACTTCGCCCCGCCGGATTATCATCTGATGGTTGAGTCGGACCGCACCTGGGCACTGTCCCACGATGCATTGGTTCATTATTCGCGACCATCGATCGACGTCTTGTTTGAAACCGCAGCCTGGAGCTATGGTCCAAGATTGTTGGGCATCTTGCTGACCGGTGCCAACGAAGATGGTGCACGCGGCATGCAGGCCATTGCCCAAGCCGGCGGCACCACCTGGGCGCAGTCGCCAGACACCGCATTGGCAAGCGTCATGCCACAATCGGCGATTGCACTTGGCAGCGTCGAGCACGTACTTTCGCTTTCGCAGATGGCAAGTCGGCTGCGAAATCTCTGTGACACCACAGCTATGCTCACCACGCACCGAGACAAGGGACCATGAGATGGCGCCAGCAGTAAAAATCCTTGTTGTCGATGACATCGAGCAGAACCTGATTGCACTCGACGCCCTGGTCGCGCGCCCCGACCTGATCCTGCTCAAGGCAACGTCCGGTGCGGAAGCACTTGAATTGCTGCTTGAGCACGATGTGGCCCTGGCATTGGTCGACGTGCAAATGCCCGGCATGGACGGCTTCGAGCTGGCCGAGTTCATGCGCGGCAGCCCGCGCACCCGGCACGTTCCCATCATCTTCCTGACCGCCACCGACCGCAGCCAGCAGCGTACCTTCCGTGGCTACGAAGCCGGTGCCGTCGACTTCCTGTACAAGCCTTTCGATCCGCACATTCTGCGCAGCAAGCTGCAAACCTTCGTGCAGTTGCATGCGCAGAAACTGCAACTGGCCGAGCAGTTGGAAGTGCAGCAGCAATTGCTGCGCACCAACGAATTGTTCGTGGCGGTGCTCGGGCACGATTTGCGCACGCCGCTGGCCGCCGTGATGACGGCCGCCGAAGTGCTGTCGCGCATTGGCGGCGATGAACGGGTGCTGGGTGCAGCCAGCCGGATTCGCAACAGCACACGACGCATGACGCGCATGGTCAACCAGTTGCTGGACTTGGCACGCGTGCGCGCAGGGCAAGTTGGTTTGCAGCGCGAGATGCTGGACATGGGACGAGTCTGTCGCGACATCGTCGACGAAATTTCCCCGCCGTCGGCTGAACAGCGCGTCAGCGTCGACACCAATGGCGACACGCTGGGCTACTGGGATGTAGACCGTATTTCACAGGTGCTGTCGAACCTGATCGGCAACGCCTTGCAGCACGGCGACCCAGGCCAGATGGTGTCGGTACACATCGACGGCAGCCAGAGCGAAACCTTGCGCCTGTCGGTACAGAACGCCGGGATCATCCCGCCCGAAAAGATCGCCAAGCTGTTCGAACCCTTCCAGTCTGGCGCACCGCGCCCTGCCAACAGCCCGGGTCTGGGCCTGGGTCTGTACATTGCCAATGAACTGGTGCGGGTGCACGGCGGCTCGCTGAGCGTCTGCTCTGGCGTGGCGCGCGGGACGGTGTTCGAGATGATGTTGCCGCGCAAGGACGACGTCGAACGCAGCCCGGTTGATCTGGCCCCGGCAGCACAAAGCCCGGCGCTCAGGTAGGCGTCTGGTCGGCAGAACCTGCCTGCTGACGCCTTGCTCGTTGACGCCTTGCCCGTTGACGCCTTACTCGCTGACCTCTGCAAACTGCAGCAGCTTCATCGGCGGATAAAGCTTCAGCGCACGCGCCGCCTTCATGTTGATCAGCACCGAATGGCGCGTCAGCGTCGGTGACACCAGATTGCCCGGCGTCTTATCGTGGAAAAGGATCTGCGCGGCCTGGTAGCCGGCAATCTGACCGACCCCGGGCAAGGGGCTGATCAAGCCGATCAGGATATCGCCCGCCCGATACGACGGTTCCTGCGCGGTGAACATCGGGATGCCGAACGCCACCGCCCCTTCGCTGATCGGATCGATATAGCGCAAGGTGAAGGTCGAGCCCACGTAGTAGATGAAGTCGGGCTTGGCATCGGCCAGGCGCTGCAATGCCGGCGCGATGATGGCAGGCGCATTCGTGCCGCTTGCCAGCGCGTCGGGCAATTTTTCCTCGATCACCTTGAACCCGCGCTTCTGCATGGCCAGACGCGCCTCGGCGGCTTGCGACACGGCGGCAGGCTCATCGGTGTTGTAGATCATGCCGATGGTCTTGATGTCGCGGTAGGCGCTCAGCACGTTCAACTGCGCATCCAGCGGCACGGCCGTGTTCGCACCCGCCACGTTCGGACGGCCCGACACCTCGGTATCGCGCGAAATCTTCGACGCCACCGGATTACCCACGTACATGTACACCACCGGAATGTCGGTCAGGTGGCGGGCGGGATCAACGGCGTCGATCGGCCCGATGGCTGCCAGCGTAATGCCGGTGCCCCAGGTCGCCACCAGATCGGGGCGCGTCTTGCGCGCCTCGGCCACGAACTCGGCGACCTTGCGCACATCGCCATTGGCGTCGCGCACGATGAACTGCGCCGGCCCCTGACTTTCCACATAACGCTGGAAACCCAGACACACCTCTTCACAGCCGCGATTGGTGATGATCATCACCCGTTTGGTGGCCTGTGCCCACGCACTTGTCGACAGCAGGCACAGCGCCAATACCCACGCGCATCGTTTGATCATTCAAGCAGTCTCCCTGCGTGTGCTGAGCATCTGGGCCAGCGCACACACCAGCAGTATCCATCCAATGGTGGCAGCGGTGCCGCCATATCCCCACAAACCGATCAGCAAGGCCGCCAGCAGCGGGGCCAGCATCGCGCCCACGCGTTCGACCATGCGATACACACCGATCGCCACTGCGGGTGCCACACCAGCCAGGTCGTGCTCGCCCAGCCGCAGTACCAGCGCGCCTTGCGCTGCAAAGCCTGCGGCCCAGGCCACGCCGATCAAGGCCACACAGGCCACGATTGTCACCGGCGAGGTGGCCATGCCGCCAATCAGCCCGGCCACGCCGAACAAGGTCAGCGCAACCGTCACCAGCAACGCATGTTTGTTGTGTTTGTCTGCCCAGCGCGCCGACGGCACGTTAAGGGCGATCACCAACAGGAAGTAGGCCATCATCGCCACCCCGACGAACGAGGCGCGTTCACCCATCGCGGTGAGTGCAAGCGGCGTCCAGTAGAACAGCAAGCCCTGCTGCACGATCTGCATGGGCAGTGCCACCAGCAACAGCAGGCGCAGGAAACGCGGCTGGCGCAACAGCAGGCCCAAGGCCGCCATCAGCGGTGCCTTGGCGGCTTGCACCAGCGGAGCAATGTGCGGCAGACGGGTCAGCGCCACCGCCGACAGGCCGCAGAAACCCAGCCCGGCGACAAATACCCACGGGATGCCTGCGCGGTCTGCCAGCAAGGAACCCAGGCCCGCACCGCAGATGCCGGCGGCCACATACGCGGCCAGGTAAAGCGCCATGCCGCGCGCACGGCCGCCACCACTGCGGCCGATGTAGTCGAAGGCGGCAATGCTGATGAAACCGAAACTCGCACCTGCCAGCAGACGGGCCACGCAAAGACTCAGCAAGGAGTCCGACATCAGCGCCAGAATCTGCCCCATCGAGGCGGGGATCAAACCCAGCCAGAACAGGCGTCGCGGGCCGTGACGCGAGGCATAACGACCCGCCAGCGGCGACACCAACGCCACTGCCAGCAGGAACAGCGAGATCGGCAAGGTAGCGCGCACCGCATCGGGCAGCGCCGCAAACGGGGCGAACATCGACGCCAGCCAGGTGCCGTCCCAGGCGCGAGGCAAGGGACGTGATGCCAGTTGCGCCGCCCACACCGGCAGGAACGCACGCGGCAGTTCTGAGGCCAGGAAGAACAGGAACAAGGGCAGGCGCAGACGTACGCCGCGCTCGGCATCGGCGTTGCCGCCTGTGGGGTTCAAGCCATGCAGCACTTCCAGGCTGATCAACATGCCGATGATCAGCAAGGTGGCGAATTCCAGTGCCACCTGACGGGTTCGTTCCACCAGTGCACGCGGGTCGATGCCGACGTTCAGCGTGGCCACGGTTTCACCCTGCACGCGCAGCGGGAAGGCCTGCGACAGATCGGCCACTCGGCCGGCAGCTTCGACCTGATACAGCGTGCGACCGTCGGGCGTGTCAATGGACAACTGGGCGAATTCCGGGCCGTTGTCCAGCGCCGGCCGCAACCAGTCTTCCGCGCCGCGCAGTTCCGCGAGCGGAATGCCCAGGGTCAATGCACGTTCGAGTTCCGGCTTGATGGTGTTGGCCAGCGCGGTCGCCAAGCGGGGCGCATCGAAGGCGCTTACACGGGCAAACGCGTGATAGGCGCTCCACGCAATCGCGCATTGCAGGCCCAGCAGCAGCAAGGCCACCAGAATGCCCACACGGCGGCCGGCACGGCCCGGATCATCGGCATGCTGGCGCACGATGCGCGGATACAGCACCAGCAGCAGCAACACCGCCAGCGCCGCAGACACCAGACCAACCGGCCACAGTTCGGAAAATGTCGTACTGGTCTGCTGGGCGGCGTCGCTCAGACTGTAGTCGAGCGCCAGCCATCCGGCATCGCCCCCGAAGGCATTGTGCAGACGCCATACCGTGGTCGCACGATCGTCGACCGTGATGGTGCCCAGCCGGCCTTGCACCGCCGCACGCGCAAGCGCCCAGCGCTCGAACGCCGCCGGGCCTACCCGCACGACTACTTGTCCATCGTTGCGCAACACACTGACCGACAACAGGCCGGGCGACTGCGACAGCCCGGTTGCAAGCAGGCTGCGCAGGCTGGGCGTGTCTTCCAGTTCCAGGCCCAGCGCCAATTGGGCTTCAAGCGTCTGGCCCAGATCGGACACCAGCAGGCCATGACGCGCGCGCTCGCGCGCTTCAAACGTAGATGCGAATTTGCCGTGGTTCAGGAACAGCAGCAAGACCGCGCCAAACACCAGCAGCAGCGCACTTGCCACATATAAACGTCGAACCGGTTTCACTCATCCACTCCGTAGCGCACCATCAGGCAGGTAATGTCATCGGCCTGTGCGCTACCCGCCTCAAAACGTTTGATCATTGCGACCACCTCGGCAGGAATGGCGCGGACCGGCATGGCTTGCATCTTCGTCAGACCATCTACCAGGCGATCCTCGCCAAATAGCTGCAGGGCCGGATCGCAGGCTTCGGTCACGCCATCGGTGAACATGAACAAGCCATCGCCCCGCGCCAGGGTAAGGCGGTTCTCGGCGTACTCGATACCGTCCATCACCGCCAAGGCCATGCCATTGGTACGCGGCACCGTCTCGACCTGTCCGTTCGCACGCAGCACGTAAGGCGGGTTGTGGCCGGCGTTGGCGTAGACCAGCGACCCATCACGCGTATCGAGAATCGCATAGAACAAGGTGACGAACATCATCTCCTCGTTATCAGCCGCCAGAAGGTCGTTCAGCCGCACCATGCATGGGCCGGGGCTGTCACTGAACTGCGCGATCGCGCGCAGCAGCGTGCGCGATACCGCCATGAAGAATGCGGCCGGCACGCCCTTGCCCGAGACATCGGCCATGACCAGCGCGACACGGTGCGCGTCCAGCGCGAAGAAGTCGTAGAAGTCGCCGCCCACTTCCTTGGCCGGGATCATGGTGGCATGAATGGCCAAGCCCGGATGCGCATCGAACTTGCGCGGCAAAATCGACAACTGCATGTTGCGGGCGATTTCCAGTTCCTGCTGCAAGGCAATGAACTGTGTCTTGGCACGCAGCGCTTCGCGCAGTTCTGCCACCAGTCGGTCAAGCTCCTGGTACTGCTCGCCCACACGGCCCACCAGGTTCTGGAAGCCCAGCGCCAGCACCCCGAACTCATCGACCAGACGTTCCAGCAGCGGATCGTCGGATTCTGTGTTCTCAGGCGCAGGCTGGCCAGCGTGCTCGATGCGTTCCAGGTCATCCAGAATCGCTTTGCGGGCGTCTTCGTCCAGACGCTCGGCCAGTTGCATCATCTGATGGCGAATGAAGCGTGCCTGTCTGCGCCCCTGACGTTCGCGCGAACGCTTCAGCGTTTCCAGCGCATCGATTTTCTCGCCCAGACGACGCGCCGATTGATTCAGGCTGTCGACCTCGGCGCTTTCGCGTTTCTGTTCGGGTTCGACCGTGGCCTGATGCCCGCGCGCCAGACGTTCCAGGCGGGCAATCGCCCCCAGCAGCGGATCGAACAAACGGTTGATGTAGCCCAGCGCCAGCAAGGCCATCACAGCGGCGGCAGCCAGCAACAGCACACCGATGCCTGCCTGCGCCAGTTCGGTTCCAAGCGGCAAGGGCAAACGGGTCACCAAGGTGCCCAGATCATGTCCGCCCGGTCCGTGGAAAGGCTGCGAGGCAATCACCCCGGCGGGTGTCTCCACACGCTGACTCTTGCGGCCGTTGAGCCGCCATTCAGACGCCAGGGCCTGTGACTCAGGGCCGGTATCGGCCAGCGGTTGTCCACGCAGATCGACCGCCGTGGCGCGCACACCCAGGCGCTCAGACAAGTGCCCCAGGCTGACCGACAAGGGACGCGAGGCCACCAGCAACACGTCGCCCACCGCGCTGGACAGGCGCTGCACCACACCCACCTGGTAATTGCGCGCGGCGTTCTGCCAGACGCCTGCCATCCGGTTGCTGCCCGCAAGCGGGCTGCGGGTGGCGGCGTCCAGGCTCACGTCTTCCTGGCGCGCACTGGTGGCGAGCAGGTCACCGTCGTTCTCGAAGACCGTCAGCTGAACTTCATTGATCGTGGCCAGCGGCGTAAGCGCTGCCCGCAGGTCGTCGGCATTGCCCAGGGCCAGCGCCGCACGCACCGACGGGTCGATGGTGACGTCGTTCAAGACCTCGCCGATCCGGGTGTGTTCGCGTTCCAGCACCGACTGCCACGCGACTTCCAGCGTGCGCGCCCCACCCGCCGCCAATTGCTGGTTCGCAGATTGGCGCTGCAAGTGCTGATCCAGGCTCATGGCTGCCGCCACCAGCCCGATGGCCAGCACGGCCACCACGATTACCCGATGCGCCAGGCGGGTACGCGCCGCTGCACGTTCGGCAGCACTGGCCCCCTCGGACGCACCCAGCCGCACCGTCAGGCCACTCGCCAATTCGTCCAGACCTTGCAGCACGGCGGGGTCAAAGTGGGCAGCGCGCACTTCTGCAATCTTCTGGATCACCGCTTCCGTGCGCATGCGAACACGCAGCACCCGTTCGGCCAGTGTGGCAAGCAAAGCCGTGGCCGGATCACGCACCAAGGGAATCGACAGCCAGGGCAGGCCGCCGTTGCGCAGCTCGGTGGCAGCGCGCTCGTAGTCGCGCATGGGTTCAAGCAGTCGGCGACGCACGCTGCGCAACGTCAACAAGGCGGCTGCCATGGCCAGGGCAATCGCCACGGCGGCACTGGCCAGCCATGCTCCGCTCAGATCCTGGATGGCTTCACACACCACCAGCAACGAAGCCACCACCTGACCATCGCGCGTACGCAGCGGGATCAGCCGGGCACCTGCGGGCAATTTGGTCGGATCGGCCGACACATCGATGACCGGGCCGACACCCGACACCCGCTGCCCGGCTGCGTTGTACAAAGCCAGAGAACTGACGATGGGATTGGCGTCCACGATATCGGCCAGCCACGGGTCCACGCCCACCAGCTGATCGACCGGAATGCCATATGACAGCGCAAGTTCCAGCGGTCGGCCCACGGCGTTGCCGATCGTCAGCGCAGTCTGATTGAGTTCAGCCGTCACCAGCGGGGTGGCCGTGCGTGTGGTCAGCACGCCATTGGCAATGACGGCCGCCGCCAGGATCGCAAACACAATGCCGGTGCACTGCAGCCACAGGCTGCGCAAATCGAGTCGCATCGTGCTCATCCCAGGTCCAGATCGTCGAGACGGTCGGCTTCGCGGTCGGCAACATCAAGCTCGCGCTCACGTTCCGCCAGCGCGCTGCTGACATCCTGCCCCGGCAAGGTTTGTCCCGCCGTACTCGCAGCCAGGGCCAAGCCTGTTGCACCAGCGGCAGCACCGCCAGCAAGCAGGGATGCCCGCGCCCCGTCGAGCCGGCGTTCGACACGCCGATACGCCAGCCAACCCAGGCCGCCAGCGGCGGCCAGCAGCACCAGCCACAGCGCAGCACCAGCATGCCAGCGCTGCAACAGCACCGACAGCAGATCGGTACGCGTGGCGGTGCGATAGCGCATCACCACACCACCCACAGTCTTGTCGAAACCATTGACGAGCGACAGGCACTGCAATGCGCCGATATCGTCTTCGCCCTGCCAGGGCGCTTGACGTGCGGCCAGACAAGGCGCACGCCAGGCATCGGGCACCAGCGCGGCCACACCACCGCTGTCGGTGCTGAACAGAATGCGGCCGGCATCATCGAACACGTCAATCGACAGAATGTCGCGGTCTTCCGTGCGATGGCGATCAATCAGCGTTTGCGCACCCGGCAGCCCGGGCAGCAGCAGGCCCAGGTGCAGGCCGCCTTCCATGGCGGCACGCACGCTGTTCAAACTGAATTGGAAACGGCTTTCCCGCATGGCGGCGCTGTCGCGACTGAGCGCCGACAACCAGAAACCGCCACTGCTGACCAACACCAGCACCAACAGCAAACCCACCATGGCCGCGAACCGCCACGTCAGCGACGGGCCCCGCTTCATGAGCGCGCCAACGAATCGACGCCGAAACCGTCAAGCGCCGGACAGCGCCGGTTCAACACGAAGACGAAGGCTGCAGCCATGATGTCAACTAGGTAGGTAACGACCAAGCAGGTCGAGATAATCGGTGGAGTCGATCAAGCGTCGTCCGCTTGCGCGGAACGCTTCGAAATCGGCCGACGTGGGTTTGGGCACGTAACGGGTATTGGCCTTGTCCTGCGGAATGGCAGGCAACTTCTGACCATCGCCAAGCGCCATGACGGTCTCGGCAATCATTTCCGCGCCGTTGGCGTAGTTGGCAAGCCAGTTCATGAAGAACGACTTGTTGTAGTCGAGTTCCATGCGGCGCACGGTCACGATCGGGCCGGTGTCGATGCCACGGTCGATCCAGTGCAAGGAGCAGGCGGCGTGCGTATCGCCGTCTTTCATGCACCAGAAGGTGGGATTGACGCCCGCACGTTCGGGCAGCGCGCCGGAATGCAGATTGAGTGCACCCAGGCGCGGCACATCGAGCGCCTCGGGCTTGAAGATGAAACCGAACTGGAAGGACACGATCAGATCAGGTGCGGCTTCCTGCACCGCACGGGTCAGATCGGCACTGGCAATGTGGCCGTGTTCCTGGATCGGAACACTGTATCGGGCGCTGAGGCCACGAAACGACAGCTGCGTGGCATCGGCTTGCGGCGATGCGTCGAGCAAGGGGAACAACAGACGATTCGGCAGATCCTGCTCGAATGCCTTCATCCAGCCAAGCTCCGCCACGGAGTCGGTTTCAGGGCGAACGCGATTGGCGAGCAATACGTCGACTTGATGGACCGGCGCAAGAATAGGCAGCAACTGGTTCAACATCATGTTGCCGACCAGATCACGCTTGGTGCAAAGCAGGACTTTCACGGGGTCTCCGACAGGGGAATGACAATCGCACACCCCCGGACGGACGCGGGCGATGACGCCGAAACAAATGGAAACGCAGGCGATGATAGCAGTTGGTCATTACCTGCGGGACATACAAAGCGACGCCAGCAAAATATGGCCGGTGCCCCGAAAATAGGCACACCGGCCGATAGTTCCCGCTTACTTCAGGGGTTTGTAGCGCAGGCGCTTGGGTTTCGCGCCCTCTTCGCCCAGGCGACGCTTTTTGTCAGCTTCGTATTCCTGGTAGTTACCGTCGAAGAAGGTCACCTTCGAGTCGCCTTCAAACGACAGAATGTGGGTGGCGATCCGATCCAGGAACCAGCGATCGTGGCTGATCACCAACACGCTGCCGGCGAATTCCAGCAAGGCGTCTTCCAGCGCACGCAGGGTTTCCACGTCGATGTCGTTGGACGGCTCGTCCAGCATCAGCACGTTGCCGCCCGCGATCAGCGTCTTGGCCAGGTGCAGACGGCCACGCTCACCACCCGACAGCTTGCCCACGAACTTGCCCTGATCGCCGCCCTTGAAGTTGAAGCGACCCAGATAGGCACGCGCCGGCATCTCGAAGCGACCCACCGTCAGCATGTCGGCACCGTCGGAGATGACGTCGAACACCGTCTTGTCATCTTCCAACGCGTCACGCGTCTGTTCGACGTAGGCGGTCTTCACGGTCGAACCCAGCACGACTTCACCGCTATCGGGTTTTTCCTGACCAGCGATCATGCGGAACAGCGTCGACTTACCGGCACCGTTGGGGCCGATGATGCCAACGATGGCACCCGGCGGAATCTTGAAGCTCAGGTCATCGATCAGCAGACGATCGCCGTAGGCCTTGCTGACATTCTTGAACTCGATCACTTCATTGCCCAGGCGATCGGCCACGGGGATGAAGATTTCCGAGGTTTCGTTGCGGCGCTGATATTCGTGCGAGCTGAGTTCCTCGAAGCGCGCAATACGCGACTTCGACTTGGCCTGACGCGCCTTGGGGTTCTGGCGCACCCACTCCAGTTCCTTCTTGATGGTCTTCTGGCGGGCAGACTCAGACGCCTCTTCCTGCACCAGACGCGCATCCTTCTGTTCCAGCCACGAGCTGTAGTTGCCCTTCCACGGAATACCGTGGCCGCGATCCAGTTCCAGAATCCACTCGGCAGCGTTGTCCAGGAAGTAGCGATCGTGGGTCACGGCCACCACGGTGCCCGGGAACTTCTGCAGGAATTGCTCAAGCCAATCGACGCTTTCCGCATCCAGGTGATTGGTCGGCTCATCGAGCAGCAGCATGTCGGGCTTGGACAGCAGCAGCTGGCACAGCGCCACGCGGCGCTTTTCACCACCGGACAGGTTGCCGATGATGGCGTCCCAGGGCGGCAGGCGCAGCGAGTCGGCCGCGATTTCAAGCTGGTGTTCCACATCATTGCCCGAGCTACCGGCCGCGATGATGGCTTCCAGTTCACCTTGTTCGGTGGCCAGCGCGTCGAAGTCGGCGTCCGGCTCGGCGTACAGCGCATAGACCTCGTCCAGACGCTTCTTGGCGGCGAACACGGCACCCAGACCTTCTTCGACTGCTTCGCGCACGGTATGCGCGGGGTTCAGTTGCGGTTCTTGCGGCAGATAACCGATGTGCAGGTTGGGCATCGGCGTGGCTTCGCCCTCGATGTCCTTGTCCACACCCGCCATGATCTTCAGCAGCGTGGACTTGCCGGAGCCGTTCAGGCCCAGCACGCCGATCTTGGCACCGGGGAAGAATGACAGCGAAATGTCGCGCAGAATCTGCCGCTTCGGCGGAACCGTCTTGCCGACGCGGTGCATGGAGAATACGAATTGGGCCATCTGTTACCTGAAGAATGGGTGGGGATGTAATGCGAGGCTTTGCCGCCAATTCAACGCGCGGGCGGGTCGAAACTGTTTGGGGCAAATGTGCTGATAGGGTCAATCATAGCCAATTGACCGGATGTACAGCCGCTTCCACAGTGCGAGGGGCCGCATTGCAACGCCCGGTTATCATGCATACCCCCGCGCGCAGAGCATGTCCGCCGCGCGGGCGCGCCCCAAGGAAAACACCGTGAAACAGTACCTCGACCTCGTTCAGAACGTTTTTGACAACGGGAGTTGGCAAGACAACCGCACCGGCATTCGAACGCTCAGCCTGCCGGGTGCCATGATGCGTTTTGACCTGCAGCAAGGTTTCCCCGCCGTCACCACCAAAAAGCTGGCCTTCAAATCGGCCGTGGGTGAAATGGTGGGTTTCCTGCGCGCCAGCCGCAGCGCTGCCGAGTTCCGCGCCCTGGGGTGCAAGGTCTGGGACCAGAACGCCAACGAGAACCAGCAATGGCTGGCCAACCCGTACCGCCTGGGTGAAGACGACCTGGGCCCGGTCTACGGCGTGCAATGGCGCAACTGGCCCGCGTACAAGGTCGTGTCGGCGTCTGATCAGGCGCAGATCGACAACGCGCTGGCACACGGATACAGCTTGATCACCGTGTTCGACGAAGGCAAGGGCGAAGGTCAGCAAGCGCTGTTGTACAAGGCGGTGGACCAGCTTCGTCAGTGTCTGGACACCATCATGAAAGACCCCGGCAGCCGCCGCATTCTGTTCCACGGCTGGAACTGGGCGCAGCTGGAAGAAATGGCCTTGCCGCCCTGCCATCTGCTGTATCAGTTCCTGGTGAACAAGGCCAAGGGCGAGATTTCGCTGTGCCTGTATATCCGCAGCAATGACATCGGCTTGGGCACGCCCTTCAATTTGACTGAGGGTGCAGCCCTGCTGCATCTGGTTGGCCGACTGACGGGTTACACGCCACGGTGGTTCACGTATTTCATCGGTGACGTGCACATCTACGAAAACCACGTGGACATGCTGCAGGAACAGTTGAAGCGCGAGCCTTTCGAGGCACCGAAGCTGGTGCTGTCGGACCGCATTCCCGACTTTGCCAAGACTGGCAAGTACGAACCGGAATGGCTGGAAAAAGTGGAGCCCAGCGACTTCACGCTGGAAGGCTATCAACACCATGCGCATCTGACGGCACCGATGGCGGTGTGATCGCTGCGCAGTGCTTGCAATGGTCAGGAACCATTCAAGACCATTACTGCACTGGATGCACGATTTATCTGCATCCAGGCTGGATTGTTCCGCTGCCTGCATGCTGAAAAAATGAATCGCTTCAGGTCGGATCACTTGTCGATCCTACCTTTCAAGGAGCGAACATGGCAGAAGCGATCACCCTCACCAGAACCGGCGACGCCCGTGTGCTTGAACTGGTGCAGGTCAACGAAGTGGCCCCTGGCCCTGGCGAAGTCTGGCTTGAACAGCAGGCAATCGGCGTCAATTATCTCGACGCAACGCAGCGTAGCGGTGCAGTCCCGGTTCCGCTGCCCAACGGGCTAGGCCTGGAAGCAGCCGGACGCGTTGCCGCCATCGGACAGGGCGTGGACAACGTGGCGGTCGGTGACCGTGTGGCCTACGCACTGGGTCCGCTTGGCAGTTATGCCAGCGGTCGCCTGTACCCCGCCGCACGCCTGATCAAGCTGCCAGACGACATCAGCGCCGATGACGCTGCCGCCGTGATCTTCAAAGGCATCACCGCGCAATACTTGATCAAGAGCACTTACCCGGTCGGCCCGGGCACAGCAGTTGTGCTGTACGGCGCTGGCGGTGCGGTGGGTCAGTTGCTGGCATCGTGGGCACGCCATCTGGGCGCAAGCGTCATTGGCGTGGTGTCGAAGCAGGCAAGTGTCGAACGCGCGCTGGCAGCAGGTTGCAGTGCGGCGCTGGTATGGGGCGAATGTGACCTGCCTGCAGAGGTGGCTCGCCTGACAGACGGACGCAAGGCCGACGTGGTCTATGACGGCATCGGGCGCACCACGTTTTCGACCTCACTGGACTGCTTGCGATCGCGCGGCACGATGGTGTCGATGGGGGCGTCGAGCGGTACACCGCTGCCGGTGGAAGTCGGCACACTCAACGCCAAAGGCTCGCTGTTCCTGACTCGCCCTGGCCTTGCCGCGCACGCAACCGACATTGCCGAATACCGCAGCCGGGCGCTCGACGTATTCGATGCGGTCAGCCAAGGCATCATCACGCCCAAGGTGTGGAAAACCTTCGCGCTGGCTGACGCAGCGTCTGCACACGAGGCGCTGGAAAACGGCTCGTCGGCAGGTGCCATCTTGTTGAAACCCTGACGCAAACCTGGTGCTCAGTCCCCGCCTGGTGCAGCCCTGCCCCACGGAATGTTGCTGCGGAATTGCTCACGAATCCAGTCGATGAAAGCGGTGGTACGGGCTGGCGTGAATTGCGCCGAGGGCCGCACCAGATAGATACCGCCGTCAACATCGAAAGCCCAGTCGGGCAACACGCGCACCAATGTGCCAGTGCGCAAGTCGGTGCTCATCAACCACTCGCCTGCCCCCAGAATCCCAACGCCTGCACGCGCCGCTTCCAGCAGCGCCATGTTGTCGTTGGACCGCAGCGACCCGCGAGCGGTGACCGATTCGGTTCGTTCACCATTGGACAGATGCCATTCGGGATACGACGCAAATCCCTGGAACTCCAGGCAGTTGTGCTGGGCCAGGTCGGCAGGCGTGGTGGGCACCCCATATTGTTCAAGGTAGTCGGGCGAGGCACACAGAATGCGCTGGTGATCGCCCAGTTTGCGTGCCACCAGGCGGCTGTCGCGCAGCACGCCGATCCGCACTGCCGCGTCGTAGCCCTCGGCCACCAGGTCGATGTAGCGTTCGCTGTAATTCACCTCGACCTGCAATGCGGGATAACGCTTCATGAACGTGGGCAACAGCGGTGCCAGCCACTGCCGGCCCATCGCCGTGGGAAACGCAATGCGCAGCTTGCCGCGCAGCTCGGCTGCGCCTTGGGAGGCCTCTTGCTCGGCATCCAGAATCAGGGTGCCTGCGGCCCGCAATTTGTCGGCAAGCCGGCTGCCCGTCTCGGTGAGTCGCACGCGGCGCGTCGTGCGTTCGATCAGGCGCACGCCCAGGCGCTGCTCCAACGCCGCAATGCGTTTGGAGACGATGCTGGCGTGACGCTCCAGCGCACGTCCTGCGGCAACAAAAGAACCTTCGCGCGCCACCGCCAGCAAAGCGGCAAGCTCGTCGATGCGGGCGTTATCGAGTTCGATCATGGTGGGGTTGGCGACGGGTCAGATGGCTGGCCCGAAGCCCTTGGCTGAGGCGCGTGTTGGTATCGCCCTAGCTTACATGGCTGCGATGACATGGCGGCAATGACATAGCCCTAAACACATCGTCATCGCCCAGGCCCGCCAAGCGTCATGGGGCAACTTGCCTGACGGACCTGTTCACCCACACGATCACCGCTATATCGCGCATTGCTGCGCGTCGCAGCTTGGCGCGCCGGTCCGATGCGCTGTATCCACTACAACAGCATCGGAAGACAGCGCAGTCGCCCTACCCTGCTCGGCCACCAGTGTGCCGATCAAGGCACCCAACGGCAGGTCGTCGATCAAACCGAAGTGATTCAGTCTGACCACACCTTGCCGGTCGATCACCACCAGACTGGGCGTGCCGCGCAGAGCATAGGTCTGCATGGTGCTGGGCACCGGGCCGTCCGCCAAAGGCCGGTCAACGCCCACCGGGAAGGCAATGCGATATTCATGCAGAAACGCCTGCAAGGCATGCGGTGCCATCGCCGCATGGTGTTCGAACACGGTATGCAGACCCAACACCTGCACGTCCTGGCGCGAGAACGCGTGATGAATTTTCATTGCCTGCGGAAGCCCGTGACTGACGCATCCCGGGCACAGCATCTGAAACGCGTGCAGCACCACCACGCGGCCGCGCAGCGATGCCAGCGTGGGGGCGGTGTCGGTGTTGAACCACTGCAGCACGTCGAGTTCAGGCGCAAGCGTGCTGACTGCTGGAGAGTCGGATCTTGGGAAGGACATGGTGCGCTCCTGGATGAACGAAACGGCTTGCCGCCCATGCGCAGACGGCAAGCGGAATAGACCAACAAAGCAGACGAACAAACAAACAAACAGACAAGCGATGGATCAGCGATTCACCTTGCCGGGCAAGGACAGGTCGCCCGATGCCACCTTGAAGACGTCGACCACGCACAGCAGCGGGTTGTGCACGCTGGCATTGACGCGCAATGCGGCGGTGACCCCATCGAAGCCTGCGGCAGTCACTGCGCCGATATCATCAAAGGGCACTTTCACTTCAAGCGTATCGCCCGCAAAGGTCGGGCTCCAGCCCGGGCTGTCGATCAGGATCGGCAGGCCCGGCCAGGTCTTGGGCAAACGCGGCTTGGTGCCGGCCGGAATGTCGACCACTTTCAGCGCGCCCTTGCCGCAGGCCTCATCGGGCTGCAGCACCACCCAATGCGAATGCCAGACATCGCCATCGTTGTCGGTGCGGCCGTCGCCGTTCTCGTCGAACAAAGGCGTATCGTCGAAATCGGGATGCGACGTCACCGCAAAGGCCAGAATACCGGCCTTGCTCTCGAAGCCCACTGATGCCGGGTCCAGCGTGGTGGGCCACACATACGAAAACACGCTGCTGCCGGCCAGCTTGCCGGTCTTGGCAGGCGTGCTTTTGCCCGCCTTGCCCGACACCTGCATGTGGAAGGTGGCCACGTTGCCGTCAGTGCTGATCTTGGTGTGGACGATGTCGTAGGGAGCCTTCACCGCCGTGGCCGGCTTGCTGTGAATGCCACCGGTGTGGGCCTTGGCGTGGGGACCGTCGTGTGCGATAGCTGTACCAGACAAACCAGATAACCCGAACAACCCGGCACATGCCAGGGCCAGTGCAGCGCGTTTGAACGAAGTTTGCTGTCTCATGATTTTTCCTCGGATCGGGTGAAAGAGAACACGAGGAAGTTTTGCGCAGACAGCCGTACTATTGGGTTCTCAAAATCCACAAAACATACCAATTCGTCCACCATGAAGCCAGCCATCAGCATCGAGACGCAGCTTGAGCCCGTCCAGGCACTGGATCGCCTGTCCTGTCTGCTGGACCGCTTCCAGGTATCGGCAAGGCTTTTTCATACGGGCGCGCTCTGCGGCATCAGCACTTTCGAGGCACAACCCGGCAGGGGCTTCTTTCACGTGCTGCGGGCGGGCGAAATGGTGGTGACGCATCGCCAGGGAACCGGGCTTGCGCGTCGCATCGAAGCGCGTGAACCCACGCTGTTTTTCTACCCGCAGGCGCTTACCCACCGCTTCCACAACGCACCTAAAGACGGGGCCGATTTCACCTGCGCATCGGTGTATTTCGAAGGAGGTGCCAACCATCCGCTGGTGCAGGCATTACCGCCCTTGATCGTCCTGCCACTGGCCAAGGTACCGGGCTTGGCTGGCGCGCTCACGCTGCTGTTTGAAGAAGCAGACGCCGTGCGATGCGGGCACCGGCTGATCGCCGATCGGCTGTTTGAAGTGGTGTTGCTGCAGTTGTTGCGCTGGCTGCTCGACCACGGCCGGGAAAGCGGGATTGCCATCGGACTGGTGTCGGGCCTGGCCGATCCACAATTGGCCCGTGCATTGACTGCGATGCATGAACACCCGGAGGTGTCCTGGACGGTGGAATCGCTGGCAGACCGCGCCGCCATGTCGCGCAGCGCGTTTGCCAGCGCCTTCAAGAAAACCGTGGGCGTGACACCTGCCGACTACCTGACCGACTGGCGTCTGGCGATTGCCAGAAAGCGCCTGCGCCAGGGGCAGGCCGTCAAGGCGATAGCGCCTGCCCTGGGTTATGCCAACGCGTCGGCCCTGTCACGTGTGTTTGCGCAACGCGTGGGCATGTCGCCGCGCGAATGGCTCGCGCAAGTGGAAAGCCAGGAAGGGGAAAGTCAGGACGGGGAAAGCCAGGACGCGATGCCCGGCCCGACATCAATCAAAACGTGAACCTGCCCACCATGGTTTGCAGGTGCGCGCCCAGTTGAGCCAGCTTGACGCTCGACGTTGCCGTCTCCTGGCTGGCAGCCGAGGTCTGTTCGGAAATTTCCCGCACTGTGGTCACACTGCGATTGATCCCCTCGGTAACCGAACTCTGCTGCTCGGCCGCCGTGGCAATCTGGTGATTCATCGACTCGATGGTCGACACCGAACGCGTAATGCTGCCCAGCGACACCCCGGCCCGGCGCGCCAGTTCGACACTGCTGTCGGTCAGGGCACGGCTGCTTTCCAGGCTGCTTGCCACCTGCAAGGTGCCGCGTTGCAAGCCGGCAATCAACTGTTCGATTTCCTCGGTGGAATCCTTGGCACGCTGCGCCAGGCTGCGTACCTCGTCGGCCACCACCGCGAAACCGCGACCTGCCTCACCGGCACGTGCGGCCTCGATGGCAGCATTGAGCGCCAGCAGATTGGTTTGCTGCGCCACAGCCTTGATCACATCCAGCACGCTGCCGATCTTCTCGCTTTCGCGCTTCAGGTCGGTCATGGCCACCGTCGATTGCACCACCTCGTTCGCCAGCCGCTCGATCTGGCCGATCGCCTGTACCACGACCTCGTTGCCCTCGCCCGCTTCTCGGTTTGCATGAACTGCTGCATCGGAGGCCCGCTCAGCACTGCGGGCCACCTCGTGGACCGCAGCCGTCATCTCGCCCATGGCCGTGGCCAGCTGATCGGTTTCCTGCTGCTGGCCGTTCACACCCGAACTGGTCTGCGCAGTCACGGCCGACAGCTGCTCGGCCGAACTGGCAAGCTGCACAACGCCATCACGCAGGCCACCAATCAAGTCCCGCAGGTTCAAGGTCATGCGCTGCATGCTTGCCTGCAGCATGCCAAGCTCGTCGCGACGCGTCACCACTACGTCGTGGCTCAGGTCGCCATTGGCGACTTGCTCGGCACGCTGCAAGGTGGCCATCAACGGCCGCACGATCATGCGAGTGATGCCCAGTGCGGCAAGCACGCCCAACAGCAGCACCACGCCCGTCGCGACGGCCAGCAAGCCGTGCGCGCGCTGCTCATCGTCTGCGCGCTCCTGCGCCTGGATCTGGGCAAGCCGCTGGCTGGCGGCAAAGAGCTTTTCCATGTCTGCATCAAGGGCAAACTGCGTTACCTCGACCGCAGCCTGCGCATCACCGAATTGCCCGAATACTTCGCGGAACGCATCAAGCGACTTCTGCACGGCCTGAACGCTTTCAGGCTCGCTCGGCACCAGCAGCTTGTCCAGGGCCCGCACGCTGACGCCGCTTTGCTGGATGGCCGCGCGGGCGAGCGGTTCAAACTCGGGATTCAAGGTGTATGCATACTCGCCAACCTGCGCGCGCGCCTGCACCAGCAAGGACTGCGCGCGGGTGATGGCGTCGCGCTCGCCTTGACTGCGATCCTGCGACGCAATCCGGTTTGCCAAGGTCTGAAGTTCGGCGGTGGCCGTATCGGCATGCTTGGTGAATGCCGGACGGGCCGCCTCCCGACCCTTGATGCCTTCGACCAGATCAGCGTAATCCTGGCGATAGCGACGCACCGCTTCAGACGCCTGCTTGAGCTGAGGCACGCTCAGTTCCGAGGTGAAGACAGACCGGCTGTGCGCAAGGTGACTATCGAGCTTGCCCAGTTGTTCAGTCACGCTGTTGGCATCGGCCGTACTGGCCGTCAGGGTGTAGGACAGACGCGCAATGCGCATGTCCCGCGCAAGATCGTTCAGCGTGGCAATGTCGAGCATTCGCTCGCCGCGCACGCCCAAAGAAGTAATGGACCACCACCCGGTGATCGAAATTGCCAGGGTGAGTACCAGCACCAAACCAAAACCAAGAAGAAGCTTGGTACGAACACTGATATTTTCCAGCACGCGATTTATATAAGCCATGACCAGTAACCGCCCGTAGGAAAACCCATGCCCGGCGCAGATCACCTGCGTGCAGACTGCCAGAACGCCCAGCGAGCGCAAGCATAGTTAAGCGCTCTGGCATACGTAAGCTGGGGAATCTCTCTATGGTTAACGGCGGCCAGCAATAGCGGTCGAAAAAATCGCGGGAAAATCACGGCACTCGCGCGTTGCTTGTGCCATGACGTTGAATCATTTTTTTGCGCATGGCCTGCGCGGATGCAGATACGGACGCGGACGCAAACGCAGGTGCAAGGACAGGTGCAAGGACAGGTGCAAGAACAAGTGCGAAAGCAGGCGCAAACACAACGCTCGCTCAAACGCGAAACGAAGTCACAGCTTGAACTTGCCCACCATGATCTGAAGCTCGGAACCCAGCTGGGCAAGTCGAACGCTGGACGCTGCCGTTTCGTCGCTGGCCGATGCCGTCTGTTCTGATATCTGGCGCACATTGATCACGCTGCGATTGATGCCTTCCGTGGCAGAACTCTGCTGCTCGGCTGCCGCCGCAATCTGGTGGTTCATCGACTCAATCGCCGACACCGAACGGGTAATACTGCCCAGTGAAGACCCTGCACGCTGGGCCAGTTCCACGCTGCTGTCGGTCAGCGTGCGACTGCTTTCCAGGCTGCCTGCCACCAGCATGGTGCCGCTTTGCAGACCAGAGATCAGTTGCTCGATCTCCTCAGTAGATGTGTGTGCGCGTTGCGCCAGACTGCGCACTTCATCGGCCACCACCGCAAAACCACGACCGGCCTCACCTGCGCGCGCAGCCTCGATGGCAGCGTTAAGCGCCAGCAGGTTGGTCTGCGCTGCCACACCCTTGATCACGTCCAGCACGCTGCCGATTTTCTCGCTTTCGCGTTTCAGTTCCGCCATGGCTGCAGTGGAATTTTCGACTTCGGTTGCCAGGCGCTCGATCTGGGAAATGGCCTGGCCCACCACATTATTGCCTTCGCTTGCCTCGCGGCTGGCGTTCACCGCTGCCCCTGATGCCTGTTCCGCGTTGCGCGCCACGTCGTGCACGGCAGCGGTCATCTGGCTCATTGCAGTCGCTACCTGATCGGTCTCCACGCGCTGCCCATTCACGCCCGCACTGGTCTGCTCAGTCACTGCCGACAGCTCTTCGGCAGCTCCCGCAATTTCCTGTACGCCATCACGCAGACCACCGATCAGGTCTCGCAGGTTCAGTGTCATGCGCTGCATGCTGCGCTGAAGCGCACCCAGCTCGTCGCGACGCGTCACCATCATGTCGTGCGTCAGATCACCGTCTGCCACGCGCTCGGCATTACGCAAAGTTGCGTTAAGCGGCCCGACAATCTGATGCGTGATCAGCCAGGTGGCCAAGGCTCCGATCACCAATGCAGCCAGCGTAGCGATGGCAAGCACGCGGTTGGCGGTATCGACATCTTCCGCGCTCAGCGCAATCTCGTTCTGCGCCAGCTTCTCGCTGATCCCAAGCAAGACCGCAATCTCGGCGCGAAGTCCGGTCACTGCCTTGCTTGCCGTAGTGTTGTTGTCGATGAACTGCACAAAGCTGGTACGGAAAGCCGCCAGTGCGGTCTGGATGCGCTGAACGCTGTCGGGCTCGGCAGGCGACATCACCGCATTGAGCGTGTTCAGTTGGCGACTGGCTTGTTCGATGGCATCGTTGGCTGGCTGGGCAAGCTCGCTTTTCAGGCTGTAGGCATATTGGTTGACCTGCGCTCGGGCCTGGTCCAACAATACCTGCGCCTTTGCAACCGCATCACGTTCGGCCTGATTGCGATCCTGGGATGCCATGCGGTTCGCCAGCGTTTGCAACTCGGCATCGGCAGTATCGCCATGACGCACCAATACCGGCTGGTCGTTGTCGCGCGCAGTCATCGCCTGCACGAATTCAGTCAGGTGAGCGCGATAGCGTTTGGTGGCCTCTGTTGCTTGCGACAGGTCTGCAATGTTGGCTGGGAGCAGAAAAACCGATTTGCTGTAGGCAAGGTGCTGATCAAGTTCATCCAGGCGCTTGAAGATTGCAGCCGCACCTGCTGCGTCAGGCTGCACGGTGTAGTTCAGGCGCGTGATCAGTACGTCGCGGGCCAGGTCGTTCAGCTTGGACGTCACCACTACGTGCCTGCCACGGTCACTCAGCGATCCAAGACCTGACCAACTGCTGCCGGCGATCAATATCGTCAGTGCCAACACCACACCAAAGCCCAGGAAGAGCTTGTTGCGAACGCTTATATTTTCCAGAACTCGATTAAATGCCGAAAGCATTTATGCACACTCGCCTGTCGAAATTAAAAACAGCCAAGCGTTCGTTCAGAACGGGCTGTGAATATCACTGCGGCCGGCAGTATATACAGAGCCAAACAATGACATTTTCGACGAAGGACATTAGTTTCTGAGTCGCCGCCAACCCATGAGGGTGACAAAAAAGCGCCAAAAACCGAGTAATTGAGGGCTTATACGGGCAATCAACCGAAAATCGGTATCCAAAGCAGGCGTTGGTCAATGACGCCCGCTTTGGTTATCCGAATAACTCGACTTATCTTTTTGCGAATGCTTTGCGCAAACGCAAACTCATCGTTAATAAATCCGCTTTACAGCTTGAATTTACCCACCATGATCTGCAGCTCGGAACCCAGCTGAGCAAGCCGGATGCTGGACGCTGCCGTTTCGTCGCTGGCTGATGCTGTCTGTTCTGAGATCTGGCGCACGTTGATCACGCTGCGGTTGATGCCTTCCGTGGCCGAACTCTGCTGTTCCGCCGCCGCCGCAATCTGGTGATTCATCGATTCGATTGCCGACACCGAGCGGGTGATGCTACCCAGCGATGAACCTGCACGCTGAGCCAGTTCAACACTGCTGTGGGTCAAGGTGCGGCTGCTTTCCAGACTTGCGGCAACCAGTTCGGTGCCACCTTGCAAACCGGAAATAAGCTGCTCGATCTCTTCCGTAGACGTCTGCGCACGTTGCGCCAGGCTGCGCACTTCATCGGCCACCACTGCGAAACCACGACCGGCCTCGCCCGCGCGTGCGGCTTCAATGGCGGCATTGAGCGCCAACAGATTGGTCTGCGCCGCGACGCCCTTGATCACGTCCAGCACAGTGCCGATCTTCTCGCTTTCGCGCTTCAGGCCCGCCATGGCGGTCATCGAATTTTCGACTTCACCGGCCAAGCGTTCAATTTGCGCAATGGCCTGCCCGACGACCTCGTTGCCCTCGCTCGCCTCGCGGCTGGCGTTCACTGCTGCGCCTGAAGCCTGTTCGGCATTGCGCGCCACGTCTTGCACGGCAGCGGTCATCTGGCTCATTGCCGTGGCCACCTGGTCGGTTTCCGTGCGCTGTCCGTTGACACCGGCACTGGTCTCTTCCGTCACCGCCGACAACTCTTCGGCAGCGCCCGCAATTTCCTGCACCCCGTCACGCAGACCGCCGATCAGCTGACGCAGATTCACAGTCATGCGCTGCATGCTGCCTTGAAGTGCACCAAGTTCGTCGCGTCGCGACACCACCAGGTCATGGGTCAGGTCGCCATTGGAAATACGCTCGGCACTCTGCAATGTCGCACTCAGCGGGCCAACGATCTTTCGGGTGATCACCCATGCCGCCAGCAGCCCGATCAGCAACGCGCCCAAGGTGGCACCGATCAGCATGTTGTTGGCGTCTCTGACGTCTTCATCGCTCAGTGTGACCTGGCGCTTTGCCAGCTGGTCGCTGATGGCGATCACACCGCGAATGTTGGTCAGCAGTTCAGCCAGCGTCTTGCTGGCAACGTCGTTGAGGTCGACGAACCGGGTGAATTCCGTCTGAAATGCCGCCATTTCCCTCTGGATGGTCTGCATGCTGGCGGACTCGGTCGACAACATGGTGTTCAGGGTAGTCAGGTGATTGACCGCCTGTGTGACGGCGTCCTTGGCCGGTGCAGCAAGTTCGCTCACGAAGGCATAGGCGTACTGATTGGTCGCCGTACGCGCTTTGTCCAGCAACAACTCGGCTCTGGCCACCGCATCGCGCTCTGCCTGAGCACGATCTTGCGAGGCCATGCGGCCCATCATGGCCTGCATTTCGGTGTTGGCAGCTTCAGCGTGGCTCACGAACTTCAGCTGAGTACCTTCCCGCGAATTGATGGCATCGACATACGGCGTCAGATGCGCGCGGTACGCTTTTGCCAATACGATGGCTTTTTTCACATCCTCGGCATTGACGGGCGTCTGGAACCTGGGAACGAGCTTGACGAGATGCTGATCGAGCTCATCAAGGCGCTTGAAAATCGTGGCTGCTCTATCGGGACTCGGCTGCACCGTAAAAGACTGGCGGGCAAGCAGCGTGTCACGCGATAGATCGTTCAACCTGCCGATTTCAGCGACACGGTCAATGCGGTGATCCAATGACTGGATCGCCGACCAACTGCTAGCAGCGATCAGGGTGGTAAGGGCCAGCACAATGCCAAAGCCCGTGAAAAGCTTGTTGCGAACGCTGATGTTTTCCAGGGTTCGATTGACTGCTGAGAACATGGTTGTAGATCCGCCTAAGTGGGTGAAGGGCGCAAGGCGTCTCTCCGGCGCGGCAATACATGTTGCGGCGCTCGGCAATACGTCCAGAACTTGGGGTGAAGATGGTCGTCGGGAAAGCTATGCAGCCCGAACGGGCTGCATTGTTGGACGGCCCGATAAGAGCCGTTCCAAGACAGAACACACGCAGGTAGATCGTGTACTGATACGCGCACACGCCGCCTGATTGGCGACATCTGCGAGCCATCACGGATAAGCGTCAGGTCAGCTCAAAACAGCATGCCAACCCGGACTTCTCGTGATGGCTGCAAGCGTAATGCAGCCGTCATATGCTATTTTCGGCAGTAGAAGCAGGGTTTGCCCTCTATTCAACGTTATGAGTTGCTGTACTCGGCGCATTCCGTGCCGTTGAAGCAGTGATGTTTTTACAGAAAACGCCATGCCTGCCATTACCCTCGTTGTCGCGTACACACGCAATCGTGTCATTGGCCGCGACAACAAAATGCCCTGGCACTTGCCGGGCGACCTTGCCCACTTCAAGCGCACCACGCTCGGCCGCCCGATCCTGATGGGTCGCAAGACCTGGGAGTCGATTGGTCGCCCGTTGCCCGGCCGCCAGAACATCGTGATCACGCGCAACGCCGCGTATGCAGCAGCCGGCGCAACCGTGGTCGACTCGCTGGATGCAGCACTGGCCGCCGCCGGTGACGTCGATCAGATCTTCGTGATCGGTGGTGCTGAAATCTTCAAAGACGCCCTGCCCCGTGCAAGCCGGTTGGTGGCAACGGAGATCGATGCCGACATCGATGGCGACACGTGGTTTGCCCCGCTGCCGGAAGGCCAATGGCAGGAAGTCGAAAGACTCCCGCAGCCCGAGGACAACGGCTTGTCGTACAGCTTCGTGACCTATACACGCACGCGCTGAAACAACACAGTTCATGGCGGTGCAGGCATCGGTGCAAGCCGCTTCTTGCACCGCTAGCTGCCTAGCGCGTCGGCACCCGACACCGAAGCCTGCACAAGCACTACAGTTCACGCAAAGCGACCAATACAGTTTGCCAATTTCCCGGCAAGCGTCCCTGTCGGGTTCGCCAACACCTCTCCAGACTGGCATTCTTACGCGTAATCCCGCACAGTCAGGCCTATCGACGCGGCTCGAGCCGCGCTTGGCCCCCCACATGGAGTGAGACACATGGCAGCGAATCCCGATTTTTCCGCAGTGACCCAGGCAGTGACCGATTTGCGCGTTGACGGCAAACGCCTCTGGGACTCCCTGATGGAGCTGGCCAAGATCGGCGGCACCCCAAAAGGTGGCGTCTGCCGGTTGACCCTGACCGACCTGGACCGCCAGGGCCGCGACCTGTTCATCAGCTGGGTGCGCGAACTGGGCTGCACCGTCCGCATCGACCCGATCGGCAACATCTTCGCGCGCCGGGCCGGCCGCAACCCCGATCTGCCCGTGGTGCAGACCGGTAGCCATCTGGATACGCAGCCAACCGGCGGCAAGTTCGACGGCAACTACGGCGTATTGGCCGGCCTGGAAGTGCTGCGCACCCTGCACGACGCCAACATCGTCACCGACGCCCCGCTGGAAGTCGTGGTGTGGACCAATGAAGAAGGCTCACGCTTCGTGCCCGTGATGATGGGCTCGGGTGTGTTCATCGGCGAATTCACACTGGAACAAGCGCTGAACGCCGTAGACCGCGAAGGCATCTCGGTGCGAGAAGCCTTGAACGCCATCGGCTATGCCGGCACCGACCAGGTGGCAGGCCAGCCCGTTGATGCGTACTTCGAAGCCCACATCGAACAAGGCCCGATTCTGGAAGCCGAAGACACCGTCATCGGTGTGGTTACCGGTGCCCTGGGCCAACGCTGGTACGACGTTGAACTCACCGGCGTCGAAGCCCATGCCGGCCCCACGCCCATGCCGCTGCGCCGCGACGCGCTGCTGGCCGCCGCCGACCTGATTACCACAGTCAACCGCATCGCCAACAACCACGCGCCACACGCACGCGGCACGGTTGGCTACATGAACGTACACCCCAACTCGCGCAACGTGATCCCCGGTGGCGTGACCATGACCGTGGACCTGCGTGCAGGCGACGACGCAACCCTGACCGCGATGGACGCCGAACTGCGTTCCGCCTGCGCCGACCTGAACCGCTTTGGTGTCAGCAGCCAGGTGTCGCAAGTGGTGTACTTCCCGCCGCAGCCCTTCGCCCCGCCGCTGGTCGAAGCCGTGCGCGACGGCGCTGGCGCGCTGGGCCTGTCGGCCATGGACGTGGTCAGCGGTGCCGGACACGATGCGGTCTACATGGCGCGCGTGGCCCCCACGGCCATGATCTTCGTGCCCTGCAAGGACGGCATCAGCCACAACGAGATCGAAGATGCCAAGCCGGAACATCTGGAAGCCGGCTGCAATGTCCTGCTGCATGCGATGCTGGCGCGCGCCAAGGTCAGCTGAAGCGGGATTGGGTTATGCCGATCACGGTGTCACCCTGCCATTGATGCGACATTCAGTGTCTTAAGCTGAAAATAAGCTGAATAAGTTACGACTTGCTTTAGATAAAGACCTGCGTACTGAGGGCAGCTATCCTGCCTTCAGAAGCTGGCCATTCAGGCCAGCAGCCTGCCCCGCAACACCCGCGCACAGGCAGGCCGCAAGTCTTATCAAGGAGCGTCGATGACCAAAATCATTCTTGCCACGGACGGTTCCGAACACAGCCAGGCGGCTGCACACTATCTGGTCAGGAACCCGATTCTGAATCCGCAAGCTGACGTGATCGTGGTTTCCGTTGCCACGCGCCTTCCGCCGCACGTCACCGGTTCGCTGTCTTCGGGCGATGCAAACAGCTGGTACGAAGACGAAAACCGCAAGGCGCTGCAACCGGTCGAAGACATTCTGCGTGCCGGCAATATCCGCTTCAGCTCGGCGGGTTTAAACGGCGTGCCGGAAGATGCGATCGTCGACTATGCAAATGAGGTCAGTGCTGACCTGATCGTGATCGGCACGCATGGCCATGGCGCGCTGCTGAATGCAGTGATGGGGTCGGTGGCGTCGAAGGTGTTGACGAAGAGTTCGGTGCCGGTGTTGTTGATTAAAAAGCCGGGTTGATTTCAGCGCAGCCCTTGGCTGCGCCATGTCGTAGAAGTCAAGTCGAGCGTTGAAGCGGATCGTCCGATTATTAACGCTCGGTCTTGTTCAAAACAGGAGAAAACCGAAATCATTCAGAGTCATTCTTCGGAGCGACAATAAGAATTTATAAAATAATTTATTACTTGATCGATTTTTTCAATCCGGGAAAAATCGGACTTTCGAGCAACATAATCCACCTCCATATCCGGCGGGACTTCTCTGAATATTCTCATGCCAGGTGGACCATCGGGGGGATAGACAATAACCGTCGTTGGAAATTCTTCCTTCACATAGAATTTTCTTCCGTGGTTTTTCATTTCCTCATAAACCCTGAACCCTTGGTAATTTTCCTTCTCAATTGTTCCAAGAAAGTTCTCATTCGAATTTTTCGAGATCGAACCTAGTTGTAACTTGGAATCTGTTCTCGAAAAGTCCTTTCTGCTCATAAGAAAAAATACTCAGGAAACTCTGGAAAATTAATTGCGTCCTCTTTGGAGATTTCAAGCTTCAACCTGACTATATCTCCCAGACCCCCCTCAAAGTTGGCCAATACGAGGTGAGATGGGAATGAGCAGCGGTTCCAAAAAAAATTTTCTGGACGACCTTCTACAGCAGGTTTACTTAAAATCATCCCTAGAAGACAGAAGAAAAAAACAGCTATCAGTACTACTGCCTCCAACACTAGTCTTCTCATAAAATTCCACAGCAAGAAATACTGGTCCGTCGCAAGAGACGCCATTCAACTCATAAAAGCTACAGATCATGCAAGACCTGAGCAATGCAGCATCAGAATTGGTCAGAGAAATAAAGCTGCGGCAAGCGCCCATAAGAAAGCGCTTTCGCGCTGGTTCGGTCGTGCCGCCGGTCTACTTGCTGACCATCAAACCTCGACGTAGCTCTCCAACGGCAGGTAGCCGCAGATCAGATTCCGATCGCCTTACGCGTTATCCACATGCGCCCCCGGCCGCCGTAGTAAGCGTTGGAATCAAATCACTCACGGTCAACCTTATTGCAAATCAACTTAATACGGCTATCTACAATATTATTAATTTCGTAAAACCTCAGAACATCCGACCCCTCTATTACATAAGCAAGCTGGATATTTTCTGAGATGTTTCGGTACACTCGTGCCGTTTGAAGCCCTTCAGATGAAACCATAATTAATGCTGCCGGGCCATCTTTTTTACGTAGTATCTGCTATACCCATCACCTGGAGGCGAAAAATAAAGATCAAAACCAGCAAGATCGGAATCATCAGCAAGATAATAATAATAAAATTTAGAAACCCATCTTCCTTGCGATGAAGCTCTACTTTGCGATGCATCTCGGTGCCATATCAATGCAACTGACAAAGGGAATGATGAAGACCCTTGCATATAATTATCCGAAGCACCTATATTCAATCTAGCAACCTCATCGAATACAGCTCTCAATCCGAACTCTCCAGCTATGCAGCCGTGCCACCTCTGCTGCTCGCTATCACGCTAAAAGATATTTATCAAAACAAAAGAACCTAGCAATAAAAAGGACAACAACAAAAACGTTCTGTTTTTTTGACTTGAACATCTTCACCACCAACAAAGCCATTGACTGCGAACCTACCCAAATACTGCAGATCGCTATCTAAAAGAAAACATATTTTTCTTCTAAAACATATAAAACCGAACAAACCCGGAACACGGTCACAGAAGAAGCTACATTCGTAAAGCGGGTAGGGCAATCTGGCGTCAGAACTCGTCAGTATTTTTTAACCACTCCAGGCTCGGCTCTTTCTCCCCAGAAAACCAATACCCCCCCAAAAAAAATTTTTATTCATGACACAGCAGGTCAAATTTTATTATCTTGATAAATTTTCTTTATTCATAAGCACTGAGTACTCCATCTGATGTCACCTTTCGTGTCATCAATGCTTGAAAACTGACGGACATAAAAAAACCGGCGCTTTCGCGCCGGTTCGGTCGTGCAGCAGGTCTACTTACCGACCATCAGACCTCAACGTAGCTCTCCAACGGCGGGCAGCTGCAAATCAGGTTCCGATCGCCATATGCGTTATCCACACGCGCAACCGGCGGCCAGTACTTGTTCTGACGCAGTGACGCCAGCGGGTAAGCCGCCTGCTCACGCGGGTAGTCATGCTGCCAGTCTGCCGCCAGCAACATCGCTGCTGTGTGCGGAGCATTCTTCAGCACGTTGTCTTCACGGTCACGCTCGCCACGTTCCACCTGGGCGATTTCTTCGCGGATCGCAATCATCGCGTCGATGAAGCGGTCCAGCTCGTCCAGGCTTTCCGATTCGGTCGGCTCGACCATCAGCGTGCCGGCCACCGGGAAGCTCATGGTGGGGGCGTGGAAGCCGTAGTCCATCAGGCGCTTGGCAACGTCTTCACCGCCAATGCCCGAGGTTTCCTTGATCGGACGGATGTCCAGAATGCACTCGTGCGCCACGCGGTCGTTGCGGCCGGTGTACAGCACCGGGTAGTACGGGGCCAGGCGTTTGGCGATGTAGTTGGCGTTCAGAATCGCCACTTCCGTTGCGCGGCGCAGGCCTTCGGCACCCATCATGGCGACGTAGGTGTACGAGATTGGCAAGATGCCGGCCGAGCCGAACGGGGCGGCCGACACGGGACCAACCGGCTGGTCTTCCGACAGGCGGCCTTGGTTGTCGACCACGCCGGGCAGGTAGGCAGCCAGGTGCGAGCGCACGGCCACGGGGCCGACGCCCGGTCCGCCACCGCCGTGGGGGATGCAGAAGGTCTTGTGCAGGTTCAGGTGGGACACGTCGGAACCGAATTTGCCGGGGCGGGCAATGCCGACCAGCGCGTTCAGATTGGCACCGTCCATGTACACCTGGCCGCCGGCGTCGTGCACCATGCCGCAGATTTCAGCCACGGCATCTTCGAACACGCCGTGAGTCGACGGGTAGGTGATCATCAGCGCGGCCAGGCGGTCGCCCACTTGCGCGATCTTGGCGCGCAGGTCTTCCACGTCGACGTTGCCTTGGGCATCGCAGGCGGTGACGACCACCTGCATGCCGACCAGTTGGGCCGATGCCGGGTTAGTGCCGTGTGCCGACGACGGGATCAGGCAGATGTCACGTTGGCCTTGGCCGTTGGCGCGGTGGTAGGCGCGGATGGCCAGCAGGCCGGCGTATTCGCCTTGCGCGCCGGAATTGGGTTGCAGGCTGACGGCGTCGTAGCCGGTGATTTCGCACAGGGCGACCGACAGCTTGCCGATCAGGGTGCGGTAACCCGCAGTTTGCACAGCAGGGGCAAACGGGTGGATGGCGGCGAACGACGGCCAGGTGATCGGGATCATCTCGGTCGTGGCGTTCAGCTTCATGGTGCACGAACCCAGCGGGATCATGGTGCGGTCCAGCGCCAGGTCCTTGTCGGCCAGGCGGCGCAGGTAGCGCAGCATGTCGGTCTCAGAATGGATGCTGGAGAACACCGGGTGCGTCAGGATCGGGCCTTCGCGGCGCAGTGCGTCGGGCACGCCACCGGCGGCAGCGGCGTCCATTGCATCGATGTCCAAGGTCGGCACAGGCTTGCCCACTGCGCCGGCAAAAGCGGTGACCAGGGCGACGATGTCATCGCGGCCAGCGGTTTCGTCAAAGGACACCGCCAGTTGCGTGTTGCTCACGCGGCGCAGGTTGTAGCCAGCGGCTTCTGCTGCGGTGTGGATGGCGTCGGTCGCCGTACCGGATTCAACCAGCAAGGTGTCGAAGAACTCGCCATGCGCGACCGACACGCCAATCGCAGCCAGGCCGTCGCGCAGCACGCGCGCCAGGCGGTGGGTGCGCTCTGCAATGCGTTTCAGGCCGTCCGGGCCGTGCCACACGGCGTACATGCCGGCCATCACGGCCAGCAGCACCTGCGCGGTGCAGATGTTGGACGTAGCTTTCTCGCGGCGGATGTGTTGTTCGCGGGTTTGCAGCGCCAGGCGCATGGCGGAGTTGCCCAGCGCGTCTTTCGACACGCCGACCAGACGGCCCGGCATGTTGCGCTTGAAGGCATCGCGGCAAGCCATGAAGGCGGCGTGCGGGCCACCGAAACCAAACGGCACACCGAAGCGCTGGGTGGAACCGATGGCAATGTCGGCACCCCATTGGCCAGGGGCCGACAACACGGTCAGCGCCAGCAGGTCGGTTGCGCAGGCCACCACCGCGCCGCGCTCGTGCAGGGTGGCGGTCAGTGCGCGGTAGTCCACGACGCGACCCAGCGATTGCGGGTATTGCAGCAGCGCGCCGTAGCACTCGGGCACGCCCTCGGCTTCGTCACCGATCACCAGTTCGATGTCCAGGCCTTCGGCGCGCGTGCGCACCACTTCGATGGTCTGCGGATGGCAGAACTTCGACACGAAGAACACGTTGCTGCGCGACTTCGCACCACGGCGCGCCAGGGTCATGGCTTCGGCGGCAGCGGTGCCTTCGTCCAGCAGCGATGCGTTGGCGATGTCGAGCGCGGTCAGGTCGGTGACCATGGTCTGGAAGTTCAGCAGCGCTTCCAGGCGGCCTTGCGAAATTTCGGGTTGGTACGGCGTGTAGGCCGTGTACCAGGCAGGATTTTCCAGGATGTTGCGCAGGATCACCGGCGGAGTGTGAGTACCGTAGTAGCCCTGGCCGATGAAGCTGCGCAGCACGGTGTTGCGCCCGCCGATTTCAGCCAGTTCGGCCAGCACGTCGACTTCGCTGCGCGGGCCGGGCAAGGCCAGCGGCGCACGTTCGCGGATGCCGGGCGGCACGACCTGGTCGATCAGCGCGTCCAGGCTGTCTGCGCCAACGGTGGCCAGCATGCGGGCCTGTTCGTCCGCCGTGGGACCAATGTGGCGGGTGATGAATTCGGCGTGGCTTTCCAGCGTGCGCAACATGAAGGGATTCCTGCGGGAAATGATCCAGGGGTCGGATCAGGAAAAACGAATGGGGAAATACGAAAACGACGTCGAACCGACAAACCAGCGCCAGTCGAAACGCTGCTGGCGCAAGGCATACCTGCTTTGGGAGCAGAGGGTCGTAAGTTCGAAGCCATCCAGCTGCGAGCCAAGGCCCGCAGCTGGACTACGCTCAGGCGTCCAGCGAAGCCTGGTAGCTCGATGCGTCCAGCAGCTTGCTGATGTCAGCCGGATTGGCCGGCTTGATCTTGAAGATCCAGGCGGTGTACGGGGCTGCGTTCAGGGTTTCCGGGCTGTTTTCCAGCTCTTCGTTGAAGGCAACGATTTCGCCGTCAACCGGGGCGTAGATGTCGGAAGCGGCCTTGACCGACTCGACCACACCAGCGGTTTCGCCAGCCTTGAGCGTGGCACCCACTTTGACGTCGCCGACGTACACCAGGTCACCCAGCTGGTCTTGTGCGGGGTCGGTGATACCGACGACAAACACGTCACCTTCGGCGCGGACCCATTCGTGGGTGGCGGCATATTTCAGATCGGTGGGCAGATTCATGAGGTACTCCGATGGCGGCGCAGCGCTCGCCGCGCCATGGGAAAAAGGGAAAAACGGGGCTAGCGCGGCGATCAGGCCGACGCGTGGTCTACGGCAGCACCATTGCGCACAAACGGCAGTTTGCACACTTGGGCCGGGACCAATTTTCCGCGAATATCGACGTGGACAACATCACCGACTGCAACGCCTGCGGGCAGACGCGCAAAGCCGATCGACACGCCCAGCGTGGGCGACATGCTGCCGCTGGTCAGTTCACCATCACCATGCGGCGTTTCCACGCGCATGTGGGCGCGCATCACGCCACGCTCCAGCAGCTTCAGGCCATGCATGCGGCGTGTGCCGCCGAAAACTTCCAGCGCGTCGCGGCCGATGAAACGGCGCTCGGCGTCTTTGCTGTGCACGGTCCAGGTCAGGCCAGCTTCTGCCGGGAAGACCAGCTCGTCCATGTCCTGGCCATACAGATTCATGCCGGCTTCCAGACGCAGCGTGTCGCGTGCGCCCAGGCCGCAAGGCTTCACGCCAACGGCGATCAGGTCACGCCACAGCTCGGCAACTTCAGAGGCAGGCACCACGATTTCGAAACCGTCTTCACCGGTGTAGCCGGTGCGTGCCACCAGGGCCGTACCCGCTTCCACGGCCGAGAACACGCCCAGCGCGTCGGTCACGGTTTCCCAGGCCGGGCGCGCGGCCCACACCTTGGCGCGGGCCTGCGGGCCTTGCACGGCAATCATCGCCAGATCGCGGCGCGGGGTGATGGTGACGTCCCAGTTCTGTGCAGCTGCCACGCGCTGCATCCATGCGATGTCCTTGTCGGCGGTGCCGGCATTGACCACCACGCGGTAGTGCGTGGGCGTGAAGAAATACACGATCAGGTCATCGATGACCCCACCCTGCGGGTTCAGCATGCACGAGTACAAGGCCTTGCCAGGCAGGCTCAGGCGGGCCACGTCGTTGGCGATCAACAACCGCAAGTAAGCCTGGGCACGCGGACCGATGACATCGACGTTCAGCATATGCGACACGTCGAACATGCCGGCGTCACGACGCACGGTGTGGTGTTCGTCCAGTTGCGACCCATAGGCGATGGGCATGTCCCAACCGCCAAAGTCGACCATCTTGGCGCCCAGGGCGACGTGTTCTGAATGAAGCGGGGTTTGTTTCAAGGCATGCGACACGGCAACTCCAGCAAGGCAAGGGCGTATAGGGGGAATGACAGCACGTCACTGCAAGCAGTAATTCGTACTGTCTCACGCCCCTCTGTCCTTTTGCCTGAGAGTTTTCCGTCGCCCGCGTGGCGGGGGGCCGGTGTGCACCTTCGGCGGTCCCGCGACAGGCCTGGCCTGTGGGGACTCTCTCCAGAGTGCTGTCCCGTGCGAACACGGCACACGATGCGGTATTGGAGCCTGAGCGATTCTGGGCGAATTGCGCCTTCGGCGGCATGGCGGCGGGTTTCCCGGCCGCATGCGCTCTCCCGCGTGATGCGTCGACAGCGGGACGAAGAATACCAAGAAAAGCCCGGCTAGGGCAGATGGCAAACATGACACCCGCACGCAAATGTCACGCAAGGGTCACGTCAGCTTAATGTAAGGAACCCATAGTCCGGCCCTCTTACTTATTACGCGACTGGGCCAGGCGTCTCGACGACAGCAGATGCCTCGGCCCCTAACGGAGTGCCTCTTGTGACTGTGTGGATCAACGAATTTCATTACGACAATGCCAGCGCTGGTGACCAGGGCGAATTCATCGAGGTGGCTGGCGCTGCCGGCACCGACCTGACTGGCTGGTCGTTGGTCCTCTACAACGGCGGGTCAAACGTCAACGCTGCGGTGGTCTACCGCACCATCCCCTTGAGCGGCACGATGCCGGACCTGTCCAACGGCATGGGCGCACTGCGTTTCCTGCCGGGCGTCACCGACGGCATCCAGAACGGCCCTTCCGACGGTTTTGCGCTGGTCGATAGCGACAACCAAGTGGTGCAGTTTCTCAGCTACGAAGGGGTGATCACGGCTGGCGCAGGCCCGGCCAATGGCATGACCAGCACCAACGTCAGCGTCTCGGAAACCAATGCCACCGTCCCAGGCACCTCGTTGCAGCTGAGCGGCACCGGCAACCAGTACAGCGACTTCACCTGGGCCGCGTCCGCCACCAGCACACCAGACGCGCTGAACAACAACCAGAGCTTCACCGCACCCGGCCCTGACACAGCACCGCCACAGCTGATCACCACCAGCGTATCGGGCCTGCAGATCGCCGCCGACATCGTGCTGCGCGTGAACGAAGCTGTGACGCTGGACACCAGCAAGGTCCGCCTGCTGGACAACAATCAACAGACGGTGGACGCGCAGATCACGCTCGATGGTCGAAACGTGCGCATCAACCCGACCGACAATCTGGCCGGTACCCAGACTTACCAGGTCGTGCTCGACGAAGGTGCACTGACCGACACCGCCACCAATGCGTCGGCCGCAGTAACGGTCCAGGTCGAGACTGCTGCGCCGCCTGCGGAATTGCGTATTCATGCGATCCAGGGCACCGGGGCTACCAACGCCCGTAATGGTGAAATCGTCACCATCGAAGCCATCGTGTTCGGCGACTTCCAGAATGGTGACGGTGACGCCAAGCGCGATCTCGGCGGCTTCTTCATGCAGGAAGAAAAGGCCAATCACGACAGCGATGCAGCAACGTCCGAGGGCATCTTCATTTATGAAGGCTCGGGTGCCACGCAGACCAATGTGAATGTGGGTGACCGCGTGAAGGTCACCGGCACCGTCAGCGAATTCGGCGGCAAGACGCAGATCACGGCAACACAGATCAGCGTCGTGCAAGCACAGGCCGTCACGGACGTGGCAGCAGAACTTGCCGTCGAGATCAGCTTGCCGGCCAATGACGTGGTCGCCACCGCAGGCAAGTACCAGCCTGACCTGAAAGCCTACGAAAGCATGCTGGTACGCGTGACCGACAAGCTCACCATCACCGAGCAATTCGACCTTGATCGATATGGTCAGATCACGCTGACCGCGGGTGAACGCCCCTTCCAGTTCACGGCAGAAAATGCACCCAGCACCGCTGGATACGACGCGCACCTGAGGGCGATCGGTGCCAACCAGATCGTCTATGACGACGGCCTGAGCGTTCAGAACGCACCCATCGGCAACCTGGACGGTTTTGCCGGCTACAACACGGCCAATGCCCCGCGCATGGGCGACACCATCGACGGTCTGACGGGGGTATTGGACTATTTTTCCAACGCCTGGCGCGTGCGCTCGGTGGAAGACGGCAGCGTGACGGTGAACCGGGTCAACACCCGCGTGGACGAACCCGAAGATGTTGGCGGCCGCCTGAAACTGGCCGGACTGAACGTGTTGAATTACTTCACCACGCTCAATGAAAACGGCGCACAGACCGAGGTCGGCCTGGCACCGCGCGGGGCCAACAACCAGGCAGAATTCACGCGCCAGACCGACAAGCTGGTCAACACGCTGCTCAAACTCAATGCCGATGTACTCGGTCTGGTTGAAATCGAGAACAACTTCGAAGACAACGCAGCCGGCAACGCGCTGGACTACCTGGTCGACCAGTTGAACGCCAAGCTGCCAAACCCGGCCGATCATTACGCCTGGGTCGATCCCGGCAGCAAACACGTGGGCGGCGACGCCATCGCGGTGGGACTGATCTATCGACCGGCTGTCGTGAAAATCGCAGCAGGCACCACCGTCGCCAAGCTGAATGACGCCACGCTTGCCACGCTGGATGGCGGCCAGGCACTGCTGGACCAAAGCGCCCTCAATCGGGTGTTCGATGGTGAAAGCACCAGCCGCAATCCGTTGGCCGTCACCTTCGAGGAGATCGCCACCGGGGAACAGTTCACTGCCGTCGTCAGTCACCTGAAATCCAAAGGCTCGGCCACCCCGGCAGGCGGCGCTGCCAACGCGGACAATCTGGATGGTGCCGGTGCCTGGAACCACCAGCGCGAACTTGCCGTCACCGCCATCACCAAATGGCTGGCCACCAACCCTACTGGCTCCAGCGACGCCGACCAGGTATTGCTGGGTGACTTCAACGCCTACGCAAAAGAAAATCCGATCAAGCTGCTGGCCGATGCGGGTTACGTCAACGTCGAAGATCGCCTGACCAAGCCGTACTCATATGTGTTCGACGGTCAGTTGGGCACCCTGGACTACGTGCTGGCCAGCAGCAGCCTGAACAGCCAGATCACCAACGTGACGCAGTGGCACTTGAACTCCGACGATGCCGACGCGCTGGACTACAACCTGGACTTCAGCCGCGACCCGTCGATCTACGACAGCAATGTGATCACCCGCGTGTCTGACCATGATCCGCTGCTGATCGGTCTGAATCTGACGAGCACATCGACCACACCGACCCCGACGCAGCCGCCGGCCCCGGTGCCGCCCGCAACGCCGATCGCTGCCCCTCCGGAAGGGGGTGTTACCCAGGGAACCTCGGGCAACGACATCCTGCTGGGTGGCACGGGCAATGACATGCTGATCGGCGGTGGCGGCAACGACACACTGACTGGTGGCGACGGACGCGATCACGCAAGCTTTGGCGGCGTGAGTTCGGCCTTCACCATCACCTTGGGCAGCGATGGCCTGCCGACCAGCGTGACCGGGCCGACTGGCACCAACACCTTGTCTGGTGTCGAACGCCTGGTGTTCAGCGATCGCACACTGGCCTTCGATGTGGATGCCGCGCCGGGACAAGCCTATCGACTCTACGAGGGTCTGCTGGGACGTGCCCCGGATCGTGATGGCATCAGCTTCTGGGTGAATGCGCTCGACGGTAATCCGGATGCGTTGGAAAGCGTGGCCAACGCGTTCCTGAATTCGGTTGAATTCACTGCCCGGGTCGGTGCCATCGATCAACTCGACAACACTGCCTACGTGAACATGTTGTACACGCAGGTGTTGAATCGCGCCGCCGATGCTGAAGGCCAGGCCTTCTGGCGCACGGCACTGGATAACGGTGCTTCGCGGGCCTCGTTGCTGCTGAATTTCTCGGAAAGCAATGAGCACGCTGAAGGCGTGGCTCCGGTGCTGCTGCAAGGCATCGAGCTTGCGCCGGTGGCATTGCCTGCCTGATCGGGTTCGGGGATGCCGCGAACGTGGCATCCCCAACCCAAGGCTCAGGCGTCCAGCATGCCTCTTATGCGTCGCACAAACGTGTCGATGGCAAACGGCTTGGTGATCAGTTCAACGCCGGGTTCCAGCAGCTCGCTGTCGGACAGTGCGCTCTGGGCGTAACCCGTCATGAACATCACCCGAAGCCCGGGCCGCAGCAGCCGCGCCGCATCGGCCACCTGCCGGCCGTTCAGGCCCGGCAGACCGATGTCGGTCACCAGCAGGTCGATATCCCTGCGTGACTGCAACACCGCCAGACCAGCCGGGCCGTCGGCTGCCTCGCAAATGCGATACCCCTGGTCGGACAGGGTCTCGACGATCAGGGAACGGATGACGTCGTCGTCTTCCACCACCAGCACCAGTTCGTTGCTTGCCGGTGTTGGCTCGATCGTATCGACCGCCCGATTGCACCGGGACGGCTCACCGATATAACGCGGCAGGTACAGATTGATAGTGGTGCCTCGACCCAGCGCGCTGTCGATCTGCACCTGCCCGCCCGACTGCCGCGCAAAACCGTAGATCATCGACAGACCCAGGCCTGTACCCTGCCCCAGGGGCTTGGTCGTGAAAAAAGGCTCGAACGCCTTGGACACGGTGTCTGGCGACATGCCCATGCCCGTATCGCTGACGGCAATGCGCACGTACTGCCCCGGCCCGATATCGCCCAGGCGGCGCGCCTCGCCAGCATCCAGCACCACGTTGGAGCTGGAGATATACAGGTTGCCCTCTTCAGGCATGGCATCGCGTGCATTGATGCACAGATTGAGAATCGCGCTTTCCAACTGGTTGGCGTCGCACAAGGTCAGCCACAGATTCTCAGCGCCGTGGACTTCCAGGTTGATACGACTGCCAAGACTGCGACGCAGCAGCTCTTCCATCGACGCGATCAGCGGATTGGCGTCGATGGTGCGTGGATCGAGCGGCTGACGACGCGAAAATGCCAACAGGCGATGCGTCAATGACGCGGCGCGCTCGGCAGACCCCATCGCCCCTTCGATCAACCGTTCGAGATTATCGATACGACCCTGCCGAATATACCGACGAATCAATTCAAGCGAGCCGGTAATACCTTGCAGCAGATTATTGAAGTCGTGTGCAATACCGCCGGTCAGTTGGCCGACGACTTCCATTTTCTGAGCGTGACGCAATTGCGCGTGTGCTTGTTCAAGTTCGGCCGTGCGCGCTTGAACACGCGCCTGCATTTCTTCTTCATGGGCTTTGCGGTGGCGAACATCTCTGAACAACACACCGACGGTACGTGCGGCAGGGTCACCGACTCGAAAGGCAATCACCTCATACCAGCGCCCCAAGGCATCGGCACGATGCTCGAAACGCAAGGTCTGCCCGGTGACGGCCACCCGCCCGTAGGTTTCATACCAGTGGGTTTCATGATCGGGGGCCAGATCACGCATGCATTTGCCGATCGCATTGGTCAGCCCGGTCTGCTGCTCGAATGCCGCGTTGACTTCGACGAATCGATAATCGATGCCGCGCTGGGCATCGTCAAGAATGACTTCGATCACACAAAAGCCATCGTCAAGCGCGCGCAACAAGGCACGATAACGATCGTCATCCGTTCCTACAGGTACCGCGATGTCATAAGCAGCAACCACAAGACTTCCCCGACTAGCCAGCTCCCCTTTCACCTTGGCGGTGAGGGGGCATGTCATTCATTCCCCAGTAAAGCGCTCAAACGGCTTGTGCGCAGGCCGATGCCGATGCCCAGGCCCATTGGAAGTTGTAGCCGCCCAGCCAACCCGTGACATCCACGGATTCGCCAATGAAGTGCAGACCCGGCACGCTGCGCGCCGCCATGGTCTGCTGATCAAGCGCTTTGGTGTCGACACCGCCGCGCGTGACTTCGGCTTTCTTGTAGCCTTCCGTGCCGCTCGGAACGACCTGCCAGTTCTGCAAACTGTCTGCCAGCTTCCTGAGCGACTTGTCCGACACATCAGCAATGCGTTGCGCAGCAAAATCCGCACCTACACCGGCCACATCCGCGCTCAACCATTGCTCTGCAAGGCGACGGGGCAGCAGACCAGCCAGGACCGAGCCAACCTGCTGGCGGTTACCGGGCTTGGCGGTGAGCAAGGCCTCGGCAAGATTTACACCCGGCAGCAGATTGATCTGAATCGGCTGCCCAGGGTTCCAATACGTAGAAATCTGCAGCACCGCCGGGCCGGACAGGCCACGATGGGTGAACAGCAGATCTTCCTTGAAATGCATGCCGGTCTTGCCTGCACCGGTGCGAATATCGACTTCCAGCGCCACACCGGCCAGCGGCGCGAACGGCGTCCACGATGCCGAATCGAAGGTCAGCGGCACCAAAGCGGGGCGAGGCTCGATGATTTTCAGGCCAAATTGACGCGCCAGTTTGAAACCGAAGTCGGTTGCGCCAATGGCGGGAATCGACAGGCCGCCTGTGGCAATCACCAAGGACTTTGCCCGTATCGGCCCACTGCTGGTTTGCAGCAAAAACCCGTTTTCCTGTTGCACCACCGATTCCACGCTGCATGGCATGCGCCATTCCACGTGGCCAATATCGCATTCGCTTTTCAGCATGCGAATGATGGCGTCGCTGCTTTCGTCGCAGAACAATTGGCCGCGATGCTTTTCGTGCCAGCCAAGCCGATACCTGGCCATCAAGGCAAGAAAATCGGCCGGGGTATACCGCGACAAGGCTGAACGACAAAAATGCGGGTTGGCCGACACGTAGTTGGCCGGTCCCGCATCTTTGTTGGTGAAATTGCAGCGACCGCCACCAGAAATGCGGATCTTCTCCGCAAGCTTGGTGGCGTGGTCGATCAGCACCACGCGGCGGCCGCGCTGGCCCGCCAACGCGGCACACATCATGCCGGCCGCGCCGGCGCCAATCACGGCAACATCGAACATCAGGTGGTCTTGACGCAGTCCACGTAGTAGACGGTCTTGCCGTGTTCGTCTTCCACTTCGGCCAAGCCGTGGATGTCGGTCTCGAAGCCCGGGAACTGCGAGTTGAACTTGCGCGCGAATTCCAGATACTGAACGATCGTGCGGTTGAAGCGCTCGCCCGGAATCAACAGCGGAATGCCCGGCGGGTACGGGGTCAGCAGCACGGCAGTGATACGGCCTTCCAGCTTGTCGATTTCGACGCGCTCGATTTCCCGGTGCGCCATCATTGCGAAGGCGTCCGACGGCTTCATGGCCGGTTCCATATCGCTCAGGTACATCTCGGTAGTCATGCGCGCCACGTCGTTTTCACGATAGATGTCGTGAATGCGCTGGCACAGGTCGCGCAGGCCGACCTTTTCGTACTGCGGATGGTCGCGTACGAAATCGGGCAGGATGCGCCACATCGGCTGGTTGCGATCGTAATCGTCCTTGAACTGCTGCAGTGCAGTCAGCAGCGTGTTCCAGCGGCCCTTGGTGATGCCGATGGTGAACAGGATGAAGAACGAATACAGGCCGGTCTTTTCCACCACCACGCCGTGTTCGGCCAGGAAGCGGGTCACGATCGATGCCGGAATGCCGGTTTCACCGAACTTGCCCGACACATCCAGGCCCGGGGTGATGATCGTGGCCTTGATCGGGTCCAGCATGTTGAAGCCGTCGGCCAGACCACCGAAGCCGTGCCAGTCGTCGTTGGGCTTCAAAACCCAGTCTTCACGTTCGCCGATGCCATCGGTAGCCAGCGCTTCGGGACCCCAGACCTTGAACCACCAGTCATCGTCACCGAATTCGTCATCGACCTTGCGCATGGCGCGGCGGAAGTCCAGCGCCTCGAAGATGCTTTCCTCGACCAGCGCCGGGCCACCCGGGGCTTCCATCATGGCGGCCGCCACATCGCAGGACGCAATGATGGCGTACTGCGGCGAGGTGGACGTGTGCATCAGGTACGCCTCGTTGAAGATGTGGCGATCCAGTTTACGGTTTTCCGATTCCTGCACGATGATCTGCGAGGCCTGCGAAATACCGGCCAGCAGCTTGTGCGTGGAGTGGGTGGCAAACACCATCGCGTCTTTGCTGCGCGGGCGGTCCACACCAATGGCGTGCATGTTCTTGTAGAAGTGGTGGAAGGCAGCGTGCGGCACCCAGGCTTCGTCGAAGTGCAGCGTATCGACCGTGTCGCCCAGCAGTCCCTTGATGGTCTCGACGTTGTAGACCACGCCGTCATAGGTGCTTTGCGTCAGCGTCAGGATGCGCGGCTTCTTGCTCTTGTCCTTGATGAAAGGATTGGCGTCGATCTTCTTCTGGATGTTTTCCGGGCGGAATTCGTCCAGCGGAATCGGGCCGATGATGCCTAGGTGATTGCGCGTCGGGCGCAGGAACACCGGGATCGCGCCGGTCATGATGATCGCGTGCAGAATCGACTTGTGGCAGTTGCGGTCAACCACCACGATGTCGCCCGTGGCGACCGTGCTGTGCCAGACGATCTTGTTCGACGTGGACGTGCCGTTGGTCACGAAGTAGCAGTGATCGGCGTTGAAGATGCGCGCCGCATTGCGTTCCGATTCCGCGATCGGGCCGGTATGGTCCAGCAGCTGACCCAGTTCATCGACCGCGTTGCAGACGTCGGCGCGCAGCATGTTCTCACCGAAGAACTGGTGGAACATCTGGCCCACGGGGCTTTTCAGGAAGGCAACACCGCCGCCGTGACCCGGGCAGTGCCACGAGTACGAACCGTCTTGTGCGTACTTGACCAGCTCGCGGAAGAACGGCGGGGGCAGGGATTCAAGGTAGCTCTTGGCTTCACGGATGATGTGACGCGCCACGAATTCGGGCGTGTCTTCGAACATGTGAATGAAGCCGTGCAGCTCACGCAGGATGTCGTTCGGAATGTGGCGCGAGGTGCGCGTCTCGCCGTACAGGTAGATCGGGATTTCGGAGTTGCGGAAGCGCAGTTCGCTGATGAAGGTGCGCAGCTTGGCGACCACATTGGCGACGTCTTCCGGAATGCCGGAACCGAATTCCTCGTCGTCGATCGACAGGATGAACGCACTGGCGCGGCTTTGTTGCTGCGCAAACGACGACATGTCGCCGTAACTGGTGATCCCCAGAACTTCCATTCCCTCGGATTCGAGCGCAGCGGCAAGCGCGCGCACACCAAGACCGGACGAGTTCTCGGAGCGGAAATCTTCATCGATGATGACGACGGGAAAACGAAACTTCATGGGGGTTCCTCGGGCGGAAAAGCGAACGCAGCGGCGAGTGTACTGCGTGACCAGGAGCGGCGCGGACGCAAGCGCCCAGCAATGTAATAACGGCCCCAAGGTTCTCAACAAAAGGTGTCAGGAATGCGAATAGCCGACGTGCATGCGGCCTCTGACGCCTGTGCGATGTACTTATCGTTGCAAGAATGCAACCTTGGGTGGTGCAGAAAGCAGTGCAGAAAAGTCGTGCAGCACAAACTCGGAAAGCATGACGCCCGGTCAGGCCGGGCGTCGTGGCTTGCCTGCGAGTTTCAGGTCAGGTGCGCGGCAGCGTCACGCCCTGTTGACCCTGGTATTTGCCACCACGGTCTTTGTACGAGGTTTCGCACACTTCGTCACTTTCCAGGAACAGGAACTGGGCACAGCCCTCGCCTGCATAGATCTTGGCTGGCAGCGGCGTGGTGTTCGAGAACTCCAGCGTCACGTGGCCTTCCCATTCGGGTTCGAGCGGCGTGACATTGACGATGATGCCGCAGCGCGCGTAGGTGCTCTTGCCCAGGCAAATGGTCAGGGTGCTGCGCGGAATGCGGAAGTATTCAACCGTGCGCGCCAGGGCGAAGGAGTTCGGCGGAATGATGCACACCGGCCCCTTGAAGTCGACAAAGGATTTCTCGTCGAATGCCTTGGGATCGACAATGGTCGAGTTGATATTGGTGAAAATCTTGAATTCATCGGCACAGCGTACGTCGTAGCCATAGCTGCTGGTGCCGTAGCTGACGATGCGCTGGCCATTGACCTCGCGCACCTGGCCGGGCTCGAACGGCTCGATCATGCCGTGCGCAAGCGCAGTGCGGCGAATCCAGCGGTCACTCTTGATACTCATGGTCGGGCCTTGGGACAAATGCATGCGCCGACAAGCCGGCACAACGGTAAAAGACGCCGAATTGTAGACGCAATGGCGGACTTTCCGCCGCCACGACCGCAGGGCCGTGGCGACGGCGGGAGTTCAGTCACCGGTCAGTTGCCGAACAACACCGTGTACATCAGGTCAACGCCGTTGATGGTGCCGCCGCGCCCCACCAGCTGCAGGCGTCGCGAAATCTGATAGCTCAGACGGATCACGCCTTCCCGACCCGCCAGCGCCTGCTCGTAGCTGGCGTAGACGTTATCGGAAATGCGCTTGCCCACAATGAAGAACTCCGTCGCCAGGTCGCTGGTGGACGAAGTACTGTCGCCCGCCACCGTGCGTTCCGGCAACAAGCCGCGCGAACTACCGACATTGCCGGAACGGATACCAAGCTCGTCGACCCCCAGCTGACGCGCCAGCGGCACGCCGTCCTTGTCACCCAGCAAGGCAGTTGCGGCGCTGAGCAGCAGACCAGCATCGGCACCACCAGCATCATCCGGTCCCCGGCCCAGCAGCAGCCAGGACAACTTTTCAACGTCGCTGACAGACGGTTCCGACACCAGCGTGATGCGCGGATGGCGCGCCGATCCGCCCACTTGCACCCCTGCTTGCACCAGCGGGCCGACACGCAAGGCCATGATGTCGAGCAGCGGGTCGTCCAGCGGACCCTGGAAGGTGATCACCCCCCGGCGCACGCTCAGCGACTGGCCATAGGCGGCGTACTGACCACCAATGGTGCGCACCGAGCCGTTGGCGCGCAGGTTGCTGCCCTCGCCCAGAATGCGCAGCTTGCCGGCAAGCGCCGTGTCGATGCCCATGCCGCGCAGGTAGAAGCGGTTGCCCAGGTCTACGGATACGTCGATGGATACACCCGTGCTGTTGCCGCGTGCGGGGGCTTCACCGGTGGTGCGTCGGATCACGACATCGGAATCGAGCGTGGCCGGCGAAGACGTACCCAGGAACACCCAGCCCGCGTCGACCGTGGTTTCGCCCACGATGCGCAGACGGCGGGGCGCGGCTTCCACGTTGATTTCGCCGCTGATGGCAATGAAGCGATCCGCGCGCTGCACGGCGGGGAAGTGCTTGGCGACCACCTTGGCTTTGCCGTTGGCACCGGTCAGCAACCATTCGCCGGTGATGACAACTTCGCCTGATTTGGCTTCGGCACCATTCATCCAGGCCAGGATGCGGTCGTCGCGCGGGGTGGCCCGCATGACCGACGGGAAGCGCAGCGAGTCGATGACGATGCGATCGTCCACCAGACGTGCCTGCAAGGTACCGTCCAGCAGCCGCACGCCGTCGTCAATGCGAACCACACGCAGGCCTTCGCCCTTGACCGTGCCACGCGCGCCCCAGACACCTGCGTCACGACGGATGCGCACATCACCCGCCACCCGGCCGCCGACTTCCAGCGTGTCGCCTGTGAACAGGCTCAACCAGGCCAAGTCCTTCACATTCAGGGATAGGTCGGCCTGCGCGGGTTTGGATTCATCGAGCGACAGCGAACCGACGCTGGCGATCAATTCTGCCTCGCCGCGTCCCTTGACGGTGCCGATACGTTCACCAGCCAGGTCCAGTTCTACCGTCAATCGGCTGTGGCCCGGCGTGCGCGTCGGCTCGGCGCGGACATCTGCCAGCAAGGCGGTCAGGCCCAGCGGCACCGGCGGGTCACCCGGAATCCAGACGTCGCCACTGCGACGACCCAGCCGCGCCGTACCAGCCAGCGCGTCGGCAAAACGCAAGTCCCACTCGCCATCGACCAGAATGCGGCGATCGGCCAGGGGCGCGTTGGGCACTTCCTTCTTGCGCACACCGCCGTCACCAAACCAGGCGGTCATCAGTTCCGGCGACCAGGCCAGCCCGTTGATGCGACCCTTGGTTTCCCAGCGCCCTGCGCCGCCACGCGAACCCGCGTGTTCAATGACCGAGGGGTCGGTTTCCGGCAAGCTCAGGCGAATGCCCGTGGCACCCACTTCCCATTGCCATGCCGGGCTGCGTGCGTCGGGCAGGTAAATGATGCTGACCGGCCGCGTAAGCGCCACGGCCACCGGTTTGCGTTTTACGTCCAGCGTGGCCACTGTGCCGCGCCAGCCGGTCAAGGCAGCGTTCGGCTGGCCTCGCACACCTGTGCCCCATCCGCCATTGAAGCTGGTGCGAATGGTGGCGCGTTCGGTCTGCGGCGGTGCAGGAACGATTTCCGCATCGACCGAGCCTTCATGCTTGGCCAGCGTGCCTGACACCACCAGCGCTGCCTTGCTGACCGAGGCTTGCGGTGCGCTGGTGACGCTCAGGCCTTCGATGCGCACGTCCGCACTGACGGGGGATTGAGCAATCGCCACACGCTGCCCCGTCTTGCCCAGCGATGCCTTGCCTTCAATGCGATCCAGCACCACGCCACCCGGCAGCTTCAGACGGCTGCCATCGAGCGTGGTGTCGATGACGGGGGTATTCAGATTACCCACGACCTGGCCCTTGGCAGCCATCTTGCCGCCCAGACCGGGCCACAAGGCTTCCAGCGTGGGCAATTGCAGGTCGAAGCCCAGGCGATCCTTGTCCCCGCCCACGCTGCCTTCCACTGCCAGGCGGTTGTCGGCAATGTCGAGCGTCGCCAGCAGGTTGGACAGCGTCGTTTCCGTGAAGCGCGTGGAAATCTTGCCGGACAAGGGGCGGCGGTTCCAGCGGCTGGCCGGGTCAACGGTGACGCGCGCGCTGCCCTGAATGGCGGGCGACAAGGCACCGTCGACATCGGCCTGTGCCGTCAGGTTGGCGGGCGGCATCGACCATCCCGGCACCCAGCGGGCCGGATCGAAATTCTGCAGTGCCAGCTTGGCCGCGAACTTGCGTGTGCCGGCAAGTTCCAGGCGACCGCTGGCAGTGGCCTTGGCATCACCGGCGCTCAGAATCGCCTGCGAGATATCAACGACTTCGTTTTCCAGCTTGGCACTGAGGCGCAGCGCAAGCGGCGTCTTGTTGCCTTGCTCGCGCAGGTCGGCTTCAACGATCTGCCGGGTCTGGTTGGCATCGAAAGAAATCGGGCCTGACAGTTTGGTGGGCACCGCTGCGGTGTAAAGCAATGCGGCGTTCACATCGGCCAGCGTCAGCTTGCCGACCACCCGATCAACCGGCGCGTCGGGCGTACCCTGCCGACGCCAATCGACATTGCCCTTCACGCTGCCTGCACCGGGCAACTGGATCACGATGTCCGACAGCTGGGCGGCATCCAGCGTGGCCAACGGCAAAGCCAAGATGGCTCGCACGTCCGTGACGGGGATTGCCCCCGTGTCGTAGGCAGCGGCCGCGCCATTGTGTACCCACAGCGGCCCTTGCAGACGTGGTTGTCCGCTGGGATCGGTGGTCACCACACTCAGGTCGCTGCCGATTTCAAGACTTGCACGCGGTGCACCCGGCACCCAGGCAGCGGGGTCAACACCACGCAGATTCAAGCGCGCAGCACGCAGCGGGAAACCACCATCCAGCAGGCCAGCGCGCACCAGTCCCTCGACGGATACGCCTGATCCTTCACCACGCAGGTTCAGTTGCAGATCGTCCAGCGAACCCGTTGCCCCGGCGTGCACATTGAAGCGCCGTTCGCCCTGTCGTACCTGGCTATCCAGTTCGCTTTGAATATCGAAGGGCTGGCTTGCGCCCAGATTGACCGTGCCACGCAAGGTTGCATCGGCATCAGGGCCAAGCACCTTGATGCGGTTCAAGGTCAGCCGATACCCATCGAGCCGGGCGACCACACTGGCATCGAGTTCGGAAATCGATACCGGCAAGGGTTTGCCGTTCTGTGAAATGTCGAGCGTGCCCAACTGCATACGTTCCAGATCGACCTCGATCGGCAAGCCGATAGAGGCCGGGAAACCCGAAGACGGCGTGTCATCCGGCCCTGAAATGGTGTTGACCGACAGGCGCTGCGCAGCAAGCTCGATGACCTGCACGCGGCGGTTGCGCAAGGCCGTCCAGTTGACGGTGACGCGCAGCTTGTCGGCGCTCAGGTCGATGGTGGGATTGGCAAACTGGAAATGCTCGATGGTCAGCCCATCAAGCAGCGTGCCCTGTACGCCGTCGACCACGCCGGTTCCGCCGGATTGCTCCAGGCCGGTATTCAGTGCAAAGCGCGCACCGTTGGTCGAGGCCAGCAACCAGGCCAGCCCGCCAACAATGGTCAGCAACAAGACCAGCAATACGCCTGCCATCCACCACAGCCAGCGGCGGCTCCGTTTGCGGGGTGCCTCCGGTTGCGGAACAGGCTGTACGTCGGGCGTCAAAAGGCAATCCCCAAAGAGAAGTGCAAGCGCAGGCGGGAATCGCGGATGGCGTAGGCCACGTCAAGGTTGAGCGGGCCGGCGGGTGTGCGCACCCGGGCACCGACGCCAACACTGGCGGCCAGGTCCATGTTGGTGAAGCTGTCGGCCACGTTGCCGGCGTCGGCAAACACAGCGGCACCGAAACGCTCGTCAAAGAAGCGCGTGTATTCAACGCTGCCGACCAGCAAGGATTTGTCACCCAGGATCGCGCCGTTCACATCGCGGCCCAGGCCCAGATAACGGTAGCCCCGCACCGTGCGGGCACCACCGGTTCGATAGCTGAAGTCTTGCGGCACGCGCAACAGGTCGCGCGCCCACAATTGACCGATTTCGCCGCGAATCGTCAGCACGTCACGTTTGGCAATCGTCCACCAGCGCTGCGCACGGAAATTCAGGCGACCGAACTGATTGCCGCCATCAAGCTCGGTACCCAGGCCCGCACCGACCACCAGCAAGGTGCCGTCGCGCGGGTCGTATTTGTCGTTCACGTCACGGCGCAGCCATTCGACCGTGGTGGTGGCCGTGTTGGTACGGAATGAGGGGATGCCCAGAATGCCGACTTCTTCGGCCGCGATACGTGCACCCAGGCGGGTTTCGTATTCGGCACGGGAATTCGGGTTGCCGGCACGACGCGTGTACAGACGCGTGCCGCCAAGCGCCAGGCGTTTGGTCTTCACGTCTTCGATGTCGGAATCTTCGACCAGCACACCCACGCTGTCGCGATAGCCCTTGCCCGCAGTCGGCGGGAAATGCACATCGAAATAGCCAAGCTTGCGCAGCTTGTCCAGACGCAAGCCGGTCTCCACCGCAATCGGATAACCCAGCACCACGTTCTGGCGGTAGACGGTTTCGGCCCGCAGACCAGCTTCATCATCAATACCAAAGATGATGTTCATGCGCCGGGGGCGGGATTCCGTCACCTCGACGTTGATGGGCACCGTCACATCGGTCAGCGGCCCACCGCCTGCGTCTACCCCCGGTGGAACTTCCGGGCCAACCCGCGCACCAGCCAGCTGCTGGGTGTCGATATCGATTTTCACGCCGTTGAAAAACGCCGTGCCCTGCAATTCCTGCTGCCAGTCAGTCAGCTGACCACGGTCGAAACGTTCGCCGGGCGCAAAGCGCACATAACGCTCCACCAGCCCTTCCGGCACGCGTTTCAGGCCAATCACCTTGACTTCGCCCAGATGCACGGCGGGCCCGCTGTCCAGCGTCAGGTGCAGGCGCACCCGTGCCCGTTCGGCATCCACGTCGGCAATGCTGTCGGCCCAATATGCGGTCGGGAAATCGCGTCGCATGGCGCCATCGAGCATGGTGCGCTTGGCGTCTTCCCAGGCTTCATTGCGAAACGGCTGGCCCACTTCAATGTTCCAGGCTTCGCGCAATTCCTTCACGCGCTGGGTCCACTTGGGGCCGGTGATGGCACCGTTGAACTCGATCAGCACATCTTCGATGATGGCGCGCTCACCGGGAACAATCGAGATGTCCCAGGTTTCGCCGCCGATATCCGTGCCTGCCTCCAGCGTTACTTCCGGGCGGAAATAACCTTCGGTCGACAAGGCGGTGATGGCGGCATCTTGCGCCCGTCTACGCAGACGGGCGGCTTCACCACCATCCTGATCTTCCGCCAGTGCCGCAATGGTCTGCACTGCCTGGTTGACGGCCTGCAAGGCAGACGAATCGATGCCACCCGGATCGATGACGATTTCAGGCTTGGCGGCCCACACGTTGCCAGCACAGAACAAGGCCGCGCTCACACCGACCACTTGCAGCCAGCGCGCACTTGTCGAGGCGATCAGCTGCGGGCCAGCCAGGACGGGTAGCCGTAGTCGGGTGAGGCGAATCAGAGTCACGTGTTCTGTACAACGATCGTGGGGAATTTGCTGGTCATGTCACGGGCGCGCGCGGCAATCCGCACAGCCACGCGACGGGCGATGGTCCGATAAACGGCAGCGATTTCGCCATCGGGCGCGGCAACGACCGTCGGTCGGCCGGAATCCGCGTCCAGGCGAATGCCCAGGTCCAGGGGCAAGCCACCCAGATAAGGCATGTCATATTCCTTGGCCAGTCGTTCACCGCCGCCTTCGCCAAAGATGTGCTCGGCATGGCCGCAGTTCGAACAGATGTGAACCGCCATGTTTTCAACCACACCCAGAATCGGGATGCCGACCTTCTCGAACATCTTCACGCCCTTGCGTGCATCCAGCAGCGCGATGTCCTGCGGCGTGGTGACGATCACCGCACCGGTCACCGGCACCTTCTGGGCAAGCGTCAGCTGAATGTCGCCGGTACCCGGCGGCATGTCGACGATCAGATAGTCCAGGTCTTTCCAGTTGGTCTGGCGCAGCAGTTGTTCCAGCGCCTGCGTGACCATCGGGCCACGCCACACCATTGGCGTGTCGGTGTCGATCAGGAAACCGATGGAGGCGGCCTGCAGACCGTGTCCTTCCATGGGTTCCAGGGTTTTGCCATCCAGGCTTTCGGGCCGGCCGGTGATGCCGAGCATGGTCGGTTGGCTGGGACCGTAGATGTCGGCGTCCAGCATGCCGACACGCGCGCCTTCGGCAGCCAGTGCCAGCGCCAGGTTCACGGCAGTGGTGCTTTTGCCCACACCACCCTTGCCTGAAGCCACGGCGATGATGTTGCGCACGCCGGGCAGCAGCTTCACGCCTTGCTGCACGGCATGGGCCACGATTTTCCAGCGAACAGTGACCACGCTGCGGGTGGCCCCCGCCGCTGCAAGCGCCTGTTCAACCTGTGCCTGGATCGGCGCGAGTTGCGATTGCGCCGGGTAACCGAGTTCAATGGCAACACCGACGTCACCACCGCCAACCTGGATATCCTTCACGCAGCCGCCGCTGACGAGGTCCTGGTCGGTGTTCGGGTCAACCACGGTGCGCAGCACCTCACGGACCCGCTCGACTGAAAGGCTCATACAAAATTCCGCAGTAAAGCCCCGGCTGGGCAACCGAGCGCTTCCCGGCCGCACCGCATTGGGGCGGTCGAAGGGCTAAAGCATAGCGGATACCACTTGGGCAAGTTGCCTCAAACGGTATCCGTTATGCTCACAAGTCCTGCATTTACACGGCTCGACAGGACCCTGCGGGGTTTGTCCGAACGCATCCGACACCATGGATTTAACGCTTCCCCTCGTTCTGGTCGCGCTGATTGTCTTCAATGGCATTTTCGCGATGAGCGAAATTGCTGTGTTGACCGCACGCAAGGCACGGCTTCAACAACTGGCCGATGACGGCGATGCACGCGCCCGCGCTGCGCTTGAGCTGGCTCAGAATCCCACCCATTTCCTGTCCACTGTCCAGATCGGCATTACCTCGATCGGCATTCTGATCGGCGTGGTGGGCGAAGACGCGCTGGCCGCCCCGTTTGCCGAATGGCTGCGCCAGCATGTGACGGTCATTGCCCCGTGGGCCAATGGCGTTGCGCTGGCTGTCGTCGTGGTCGGCATTACGGTCACGTCGATCGTGGTGGGCGAATTGGTACCCAAGCGCCTTGGCCTGATGAATCCCGAAGGCATCGCGCGCGTGGTTGCCTTGCCGATGCGCCTGCTTTCCTGGATATCGACGCCGCTGGTGAAGCTGCTGGGCCTGATCACTGACGGACTGTTGCGCCTGATGGGCGCGCGGGAATCGCAGGACCCGGTGATTACCGAGGAAGAAATTCAGGTGTTGATGGCGCAAGGCACGACCGCCGGCATTTTTGGGCAGTCGGAACAGCAGATGGTGCGCAATGTGTTCCGTCTGGACGAGCGCAAGCTGTCTTCGCTGATGGTGCCGCGTGCCGATGTGGTGGTGCTGGATGTCGATCAGCCGCTTGAACAGACGATGGCGCGCATCGAGGAATCGCACCATTCTCGTTTCCCGGTGGTACGTGGGGACTTTTCCAATGTGGTGGGTTTTGTGCGCGCCAAGGATTTGCTGGCGCAGGCGATGACGGGCACCCGGCTGGATCTGCAATCGTGCCTGACGCCTGCGCTGTACGTGCCGGAGACGCTGACGGGTAGTGAGCTGGTGGAAAATTTCCGCGATGCGCGGGTGCAGATCGCGCTGGTGGTGGATGAGTACGGTGATGTGCAGGGCCTGGTGACGCTGCGTGATGTGCTGGAGGCGATTGTCGGTGAGGTGCACACGACGGTGGCGGGGCTGGAGGATTTGCCGGCGGTGCAGCGGGCTGATGGGTCTTGGCTGTTGGACGGAATGATCGATGTGGGTGATCTGCAGGATCGTCTTGGTTTGCGCAAGCTGCCTGGGGAGTCGGGGGAGGACTATCACACGCTGGCGGGGATGGTGATGTGGGTGTTGGGGCGGATTCCGAAGACGGGGGAGTATGTGGATTGGGAGGGGTGGCGCCTGGAAGTCGTTGATATGGATGGGAATCGGGTGGATCGGTTGATGGCTACTAAGTTGCCTGAGGATGAGGTGTTGATGGGGTAAGGTTTTTTCTTGCCTTGTCTGTTTGTTCTGTAGGCGGCGTCGACAATGCCACCAGCCGGGCGCTGAGGGCTCCGGTCCTGGCTGCGCCAGGACTTCCCGGATTTGAGTACGTTCGCGGGGCGGTCGCGAACTCGCGGGGTGAACAAGCCCCCGGCTTGTTCACAAGCGTCCCGCTCAAACATGCGCTCCCTTGCCTCCCCGCGAACGTACCCAAATCCGGCGGGCCCTATGCGCCCGGCTGGTGGCATTGCCGTCGCCTCGGAGTGACATGACTTGACGAGCTTCGCTGGGGGTGGCGGAATGGATCAGTAACAGGCGTAAGCGCCGCGTGGGCGTCGATGACGGTAGGATCGGCGGCCACGGGATTGCTGAGGCGGTCCTCCTGCAAACCGCTGTGCTTGTCGACCTTGGTTCGGCCTTGGTGTCGGCGGACACGACTGAACAGGATGCGGTGCATGTCGTTTCGATACGCGATTCTTCCCTTGTGCGTTGGTGTGCCGTTGGTGCTGTTGGGCTGCAAGGACAGTGCGGCGCAGAAGGTTCAGGCTGATGTCACGATTTATTTGTCGGGCGAGATTTGGGCGCGTGGTGGGGCGGTGAAGGTCAATCCGTTGCCGGTGTCGCAGGCGCGGTGGCGTGAGGTGCTGGCGGCGGACAATGTGGTGATTGCGCCGCCTGGCGACTTGAAGCCGATTGCGCCTGATGGCAAACGCATGACGGTAGTGGTGGACAAGCAGTATGCGGATGTGCAGTTTTTGTATCCGGAAGGCAGGGGAAATTTCACGTTCCGGTTCAAGCCGCATCCCGATGAGAAGATTCCCGCTGCTGAGCGCAGTGTGCGGATCTTGACGATTGGTGGTGTGGATTCAAACACCAATCTGGGCGAGGAGATGAAGGTGGGGTTCAAGGGAATGCCGACTGCGGGCATTCAGGTTTTCCACATCATCGCGCCTGATACCAATGAACGTTCGGCACGTGTGCTGGCGGGGGTGGCTGACCCGATCAATGGGATGGCGATGACCTGCGCGATGCGGTCGGCTACCAGCGTCTGCACGCATGATGCGCAGACGTGGCAGACCATGGTCGTGCAGTGGGAAAAGGAAAAGATCGAGCTGGATCAGGAATATCGCAGAATGGCGGCGCTTGAGCGCTGCTATGACGGTGCGGGGCTTCAGCGCGGCAAGGGCACGTGCGAGCCGACAGTGGACAGTCAGGGCGAGACGACTTACACGTTCCGCCTCACCACAGGGTCGTAGGGGCGTTCATGGCGACGAGCGTGGTTGGACGATGGCTCAATACCTGGGCGGACCGGGTGTTTGAACGCATGATGCGCAAGCCGCTGCCAGGCAAGCCGTGGGACCACCTGTATCAGCTTGGCGCGCAGACCTTGCAGCAACGCGCTGAAGGGGGCGACGCCAAGGCGGCTTATGTGCTGGGCGACATGTATGACCAAGGCTCGTATGGCGTCAGAAAGAACCTGAATGCCGCCATCAAGTGGTATCGGCTGGCTGCGGAGCAGGAAGATGGCGATGCGCTTAACAATCTGGGCAGCATGCACCAGCACGGCGATGGGCTGCCGCAAGATATGGAACAGGCGCGCATGTACTTTGAACGCGCAGCCGCAGCCGGCTGCGGTGTAGCCATGAACAATCTTGGCCATTTCCACAACCATGGCCGGGGTGGTCTGGTCGCAGATCCGGCTGCTGCCGTGAAGTGGTTCAAGGCGGGCGCGTGCCGCCACGACGGCAATGCACTGGTGTCTTTGGGCTACGCGTATTCCAAGGGTACAGGGGTGCGCAAAAGTCCTTTGCGCGCTATTTACTGGTACCGCCGCGCGGCGCTCGCCGGTGACCACAAGGGTGCTTACAACCTGGCTGTCGGCTACTGGTATGGCGTCGATCTGATGGAGGATCACCGCAAGGCGATCGGCCTGCTGCGCGCATCAAGCGTCTACGACCATGCCGGCACCAACTTCCTGCTGGGCCGCGCCCAGTTCGAAGGTCTGGGAATGACAAAAGATCTTGGCGAAGGCCTGCGCCTGCTGCGCCGGGCAGCCGATGCAGGCTACGAACAAGCCCACGACTACCTGCAGCAGACGCGGTATGCGACGCCGACCCGGACGGTCCCAGGCGCTAAGCCGAACACCCAGACCTAGCAAGGGCCGGCAAACCGAGCTGACTCGATTCCCGACCCGGGCGCGCCAAGCAACAGGACGCGTTTATTCGGGCCGCGTGCCGCCGGTAATCGCCAATGCCACGGCTTCGGCCACGCGGATGCCATCCACCGCCGCCGAGAAGATGCCGCCCGCGTAGCCCGCGCCTTCGCCTGCGGGGTACAAGCCACGCGTGCTGCGACTTTGCAGGTCGTCGTTGTTGCGGGTGATGCGGATCGGCGACGAGCTGCGCGTTTCGACCCCGGTCAGCACGGCATCGTGCATCGAGAATCCACGAATCTGACGATCGAATGCCGGCAGGGCTTCGCGAATGGCTTCGATGGCGTAGGCGGGCAAGGCGCTGTCCAGCGAGCCAAGTTTTACGCCCGGGGTATACGACGGCTGCACGCTGCCAAGCGCAGTGGACGGGCGACCCTTGATGAAGTCGCCCACCAGTTGGCCAGGGGCTTCGTAGGTGCCGCCGCCAAGCTCGAAGGCATGCGATTCCAGCTGGCGTTGGAAGTCCATACCGGCCAGCGGGTTCTCGGGGTAGCCGGGGAAATCCTCCGGGGTGATACCCACCACGATGCCGCTGTTGGCGTTGCGTTCGTTGCGCGAGTACTGGCTCATGCCGTTGGTGACGACACGACCGACTTCAGACGTGGCCGCCACGACGGTGCCACCCGGGCACATGCAGAAGCTGTAGACCGAACGACCGTTGTTGGCGTGGTGCACCAGCTTGTAGTCGGCCGCGCCAAGTTCGGGGTGGCCGGCGAAGGGGCCGAAACGACACTGGTCGATCAGGGATTGCGGGTGTTCGACGCGGAAACCGATCGAGAAGGGTTTGGCTTCGACGAACACGCCGCGCTTGTGCAGCATCTCGAAGGTGTCGCGGGCGCTGTGACCGACGGCCAGCACGACGTGATCGGCCCGCAGGCGTTCGCCGCTGGCAAGCACCACGCCACGGATGCGACCGTCTTCGATTTCCACATCGTCCACCCGACACTCGAAGCGGTATTCACCGCCCAGCGATTCGATGGTCTCGCGCATCATTTCGGCCATCTTCACCAGGCGAAAGGTACCGATGTGCGGTTTGCTGACGTACAGGATTTCTTCGGGTGCATCGGCCTTGACGAATTCGTTCAAAACCTTGCGACCGTAGTGATGCGGGTCTTTGATCTGGCTGTACAGCTTGCCGTCCGAGAAGGTGCCGGCACCGCCTTCACCGAACTGCACGTTCGATTCGGGATTGAGTTCACCCTTGCGCCACAGGCCGAAGGTGTCCTTGGTGCGTTCGCGCACGGCCTTGCCGCGCTCCAGAATGATCGGTTTGAATCCGCTCTGGGCCAGGATCAGCGCCGCAAAGATGCCACAGGGGCCGGAGCCGATGACGATCGGGCGGTGTTCCAGGTTGGCAGGAGCCTGCGCGACAAACTTGTAGCTCATGTCGGGCGTTGCGCCGACATTGCGGTCGCCGCGCATCTTCTTCAGTACCGCTGCCTCGTCGCGCAATTCCACATCCAGCGCGTACACAAAGACGATTGCCGACTTCTTGCGCGCGTCGTAGCTGCGCCGGAAAACGGTCCATCCGAGCAGATCGCCCGCAGGGATGCCCAGGCGCGCCAGGATGGCATCGCGCAATGCGGACTCGGAATGGTCCAGCGGCAAAGAGACTTCAGACAGGCGCAACATGGGGGAAAGACAATCCAGCAGAATTCCGGGAAGGCCCATATGTTAACGAAGCTTGGTCAGAATTAACGAAGCTTGGTCAAAAGCCTGAACAAAGCCGAGCTTTCCGGTGCTGTGGACGTGCGCAGGAACTGCGGATGTCGCGGTGGCGAGACGCATGACGCCCCCGGCGGCCTCACGCCAGGGGGGGTCAGACTCAGGTATAGAAGTAGCGAACCAGGTGGAAGAACACCGGCGCGGCAAAGCTGACCGAATCCATGCGGTCCAGCGTGCCGCCGTGGCCTTCGATCATGGTGCCCCAGTCCTTCGCCCCCAGGCTGCGCTTGACCGCCGACAAGACCAGCCCACCCAACGCACCTGCGGCAACAATGGCCGCCGACATGCCCGCCGCCGCCAGCGGGCTGAAGGGGGTCAGCCACCACAGCGAGGTACCCACGGCCACGGCAACCAGGCCGCCGCCGATCAGGCCTTCCACCGTCTTCGACGGGCTGATGACCGGCGCAAGCTTGGTCTTGCCAAAGAGCTTGCCCACCACGTACTGCATGACGTCGCTGAACTGCACGATCAGCAGCAGGTAGAACAGCAGCAAGGCGCTCTGGCCTTCGTAGCCCGGAATCTTCAGCATCAACAAGGCAGGGGCACTGCTGATGCAGTAGATGGTGATCATCACCGCCCACTGGATTTTTGCGGTGCGTTCCAGGAAGTGCTCGGTGTCCTGGGTCAGCGTGCTCAGGGATGGCAGCAACAGGAAGCCGTACACCGGGATCATCAGCGAGAACATCGAATACCACGAGGTGCCAATCGTGTAGTACTGAAGCGGGATCATGATGAAGAACGCCACCGCCAGCGCGCGGTGATCACCGGGCCGCGTGGGCGTAAGCGTCACGAATTCGCGCAGTGCGAAGAAAGAGATCATCGCAAACAGAATCAGCGTGGCAAGCGGACCAACACCGAAGGCCACCGCGAAGATCGCGATCATCGCCCACCAGGCGCGGATGCGTGCGTTCAGATTCAGGACGACGGCGCGGCCGCTGTCGCTTTTGACGCGCCTGTGCAAGATGGCACCGATGATCGAGGCGAGCACCAGGATGCCCATCACCACGCCCATCAAATACATGAATTTCGTTTCTGGATTCATGATGCAAGGTCCACAACGGCTTGGCGCGCACGCACCAGAAAGTCTTCTTTCGATTCACCCTCGATACGCGCCAGCGGCGCACCGAAACGCACGGTGCAGATCAGTGGCACGGGCACAAAACTGCCCTTGGGCATGCTGCGATGCAGGTTGTCCAGGTATACGGGGATCAAGGCCACGTCGGGGAAAGCCTCGCCCAAGCGATACAGGCCGGACTTGAACTCACTGGGCAGCGGCTGCGCGGTGCGGGTGCCTTCGGGGAAGATGATCAGGCTGTCACCGGCCGCCAGCGCCGCTTTCAAAGGGCCAAGCGGATCGGCGTCGGGCGAGGTGCGGGTGCGGTCGATCAGCACGGCATTCAGGCCATCGAGCGCAATATGACGACGCAGCGGCGTCTTGCCCCAGTAGTCGGCCGCAGCCACCGGGCGCGTCTTGCGCCGCAATTCAGTAGGCAATGCCGACCACAGCGCCAAGGTATCGACGTGGCTGGTGTGATTGGCGAAATAAATGCACTGCCCCTCATAGGGCTTGGTATTCACATACCGGGCGACCGCGCCAACCAGCAGGCGCACGACCCACATCAGCAGATAGGCCATGTCAGACGTCCTTGAGTTGGCGGGCAATCGCCCAGGTGCGCGTGCCGCAAGTAATCAGGCTGCCTGCGGCAATGATGGCGGCAGCCACCAGCAAGGCCCAACGAGTACCGTTGAACCAAAGCTCTACCGCAGCGATCACGCACGCCACCGTCATGACGGCCATGCGCTGCTGCTTGGCAAACGGGCCACGAAAATCCTGCGCCAAGCCGATGGCCCCGCCGAACAGGCGCACATAGGCGGTCAGCGCGGCACCGAGCGCGCCCAGCCAACCCAGCCAGGGCATGCCAGCCGCGTAACCCAGTGCCACGATCAGCACCGAATCGGCCACGCGGTCGGGGAACTCGTTGTACAGCGCACCCACGGGGGATTTCTTGCCGCCCTCGATGGCAACCATGCCATCAAGCAGGTTGCAGATCAGGCGCGCCTGAATGCACGCCGCGCAGGCGATCAGCGCCCAGACGGTCGGTACCCACACCAGCAGCGCGGCACCAACCGCAGCGAACACGGCACTGGCGACGGAAATCTGGTTGGGGGTGATGTTGCCGGCGGCCAGCGAGCTTGCCGCGCGGCCGGCCCAGCGGTGCGAGCGGGCAGCAATCGGACGACGATTGGCGTCCTCGGTCTTGGGTTCCGTGCTCATCGGGTCATGCCTTGGTGGGTGGGCAGAGCGCAATTATCGTCTAAGTGTGTACCCGCACTACGTATCACCCAGACGAAACCTTTTATGCTTGGCGCGCGCTGATTATCAAGCAGCCACGCGCCAACGAACACCCGACAGGGTTTGGTCTCTAATATTTACTTACCAAAGAGAGGCGGGATGCCTGTTGACCGCAAAGTGACCTACCAGCTGGCAGAAGCGCTGCTGCAAGCTATCAAAGACGCAGACCCAGCTGCGTTGCTGACCTACGGCGTGACCCCTGCCATTCATGAAGAAATCATCGAGGAACTGGATAGCTCGGGCGAGAACATTGCTGCATTGACGCTCGCGCCTTACGAGGTCGCATTCACACCGGACAGGACAGGCAGAATCCCGGTCGACAGCTATCAGACGAACGGCGCGTCACCCCAGACCATAGTTGCCTGCCAGCTGTGGTGCGGGGGAAGCAAGACCGATCTCACTTTGACTGCTGACCAGGTGGAAAAACCAAATCAGGTGGAAAGCCAGGATGGTGCCTCCTTGGTATTCCGGTTGCTGGAAACGCAATAGGTCTGCTGACAGGTTTGCTTGTTTACACCCGCGATGCACCGGGAACCTTTGCGACGCCCGCCACTCTGTTTATGATGACTGACATGATCCAGACCATCTTCCGCACCGCCCTCCTTGCCGCGCTGGCAATCGCTGGTTTCACGCTGGCGATCATCGTCATGCTCGGCACGGCGCTGGTAATCGGTTTCCTGTACTTGCGCGCCAAGATCACCGGCAAGCCCTTCCTGGGCCAGGCGATCTGGGCTCTTCGCCCCACGGCCGCGCGCTGGGGCTTCCCAGGCCAGACCCGGGCAAGTGGCCCGGAGGCCGACCAGCCGGTCGGTAGCGCTCGCCCGGTGTCGGGCCGTGGCGACATCATCGACGTGGAAGTCCGCGAAATCCGCTGATCTGGCGACTTTCCGCCGTCCTGTCGGAAAGGACGGCGGCAGCAAATCAGCCTTTGGATTGCTATCCAGACACGACCGGCGCGCGATTAATCGCGCGGCAGACTAGAATCGTGGGTTCTGCTTCGTAACGATTCCTTCCACCATGCCGCGTACGATCTTCGTCACCACCGCACTGCCCTACGCCAACGGCTCGTTCCACATCGGCCACATCATGGAGTACATCCAGGCCGATATCTGGGTGCGTGCCACGCGAATGCAGGGTCACACCGTGCATTTCGTGGGTGCAGACGACGCGCACGGTGCGCCGATCATGCTGAAGGCGGAAAGCGAAGGCATCACGCCCAAGGAACTCGTCGCGCGCATCGCCGCCGAGCGCCCGCAGTACCTGAACGGCTTCAATATCGAGTTCGATCACTGGCATTCGACCGATTCGGACGAAAACACCGAGCTGTCGCAGTCCATCTACCGCAGCCTGAAGGCGGCGGGGCTGATCACTACCCGCGTGATCGAGCAGTTCTACGACCCGGTCAAGGGCATGTTCCTGGCCGACCGCTACATCAAGGGCGAGTGCCCCAAGTGTGCCGCCAAGGACCAGTACGGCGATTCCTGCGAGGTCTGTGGTGCGGTGTACTCGCCCACCGACTTGAAGAACCCGTACTCGACCTTGACCGGTGCCACGCCGGTGCTGAAGGAATCGGAACACTACTTCTTCAAACTGTCGGACCCGCGCTGCGTTGAATTCCTGAAGGAATGGACGGCCGGCAAGCGCCCGAACGGCGCGCCGCGCCTGCAATCCGAAGTCTTCGCCAAAACGCGCGAATGGCTGGGTGAAGACGGCCAGCTGGGTGACTGGGACATCTCGCGCGATGCACCCTACTTCGGCATCGAGATTCCCGACGCCCCGGGCAAGTACTTCTACGTGTGGCTGGACGCGCCGGTCGGTTACCTGGCCTCGCTCAAGTCCTATTGCGCCAAGACCGGCCTGGACTTCGATGCCCTGATTGCGCCTGATGCTTCTACTGAGCAAGTGCACTTCATCGGCAAGGACATCATCTATTTCCACGCGCTGTTCTGGCCCGCCATGCTGAAGTTCGCCGGCCGCAAGACGCCGGACGCGATCAACGTGCACGGCTTCATCACAGTCAGCGGCGAAAAGATGTCCAAGAGCCGCGGCACCGGCATTTCGCCGCTGCGCTATCTGGACATCGGCATGAACCCGGAATGGCTGCGTTATTACATCGCTGCCAAGCTGAACCCGAACGTCGAAGACGTGGACTTCAATCCGGACGATTTTGTCGCCCGCGTGAACAGCGACCTGATCGGCAAGTACGTGAATATTGCCAGCCGCGCTGCCACCTTCATTTCGCGCCACTTCGACGGTGCGCTGGACTGCAAGGATGCAGACGGCGCGTTCGCCCAGCAACTGCAGGACACCGCCAACCGCGTGGCCGAACTGCTGGACGCACGCGGCTACGGCCAGGCGATCCGCGAAATCATGGCGTATGCCGACCAGGTCAATCAGGCCTTCGATACCGCCCAACCGTGGGTGCTGGCCAAGTCGACCGAGCCGGCCCAGCGTGAAGCGCTGCAAACCGTGTGCTCGCGTGCCATCGCCAGCTTCAAGGCCTTGTCGGTGATGCTGTCGCCAGTGCTGCCGGCGCTGACCAAGCGTGTGGCCACCGAGCTGTTCCAGCTTGACCGCACCTTCGTCTGGGCCGACGCCGGTGTTCTGCCGACCAAGATTGCTGCCTACCAACACCTGATGCAACGGGTCGATCCCAAGCTGCTGGATGCGCTGTTCGAAGCACCTGCCGCTGCCGAACCGGCCGTTGAAGAAGCACCGGCCGCACTGCCCGGCGGTGAGGCCATCGCGCCCACCATCAACATCGACGATTTCGCCAAGCTCGACCTGCGCATTGCGCGCATCGTCGACTGCAAACTGGTGGAAGGTTCGACCAAGCTGCTGCAACTGAGCCTGGACGTGGGCGAAGGCCGCTTGCGCAACGTGTTCTCGGGCATTCAGTCGGCATACAAGCCGGAAGACCTGATCGGCAAGCTGACAGTCATGGTCGCCAACCTGGCACCGCGCAAGATGAAATTCGGCATTTCCGAGGGCATGGTGTTGGCTGCCAGCCACGCCGATGGCAAGGTAGACGGCGGAATCTACGTGTTGGAACCTGTTGTCGGGGCCCAGCCCGGCATGCGCGTCGGCTGATCCACAACTGGCGTTACACTGCGCGCACTCGGGACCCCTCCCGGTGCGCGGCATCCTCGATCACGATCAGCAGGCACCCCATGATCAACAACTACGAATCCGAAATCACCAACTTCCTGAAAGACCTGAAGGAACAGCGCCCGACGCTCGAAGCCGAGCAGCGCGAAGGCCGTGGTCGCCTGTGGGACAAGACCCTGAATTCCGAACTCGAAGACGGCTTCCGTGACGGCCGCGTCCAGCAACGCCCGTACGTCTACCAGACCGAAAGCTGAACACGTGGCCGCACGCGGGACCAGGCAGCCGTCGCAAGACCTGACGGCGCTTGCGCAACCGCCTGTCGATTCCACGGCCAACGTGGTGGACGGCGTGGCGCTCGCGCGTCTGTATGGCGAACCGCTGTTTGCCATACCGACCGATCTGTACATCCCGCCCGACGCGCTTGAGGTCTTTCTTGAGACCTTCGAAGGTCCGCTGGATCTGCTGCTGTACCTGATCCGCAAGCAGAACTTCAATGTTCTCGATATCCCGATGGCGCAGGTCACCAGGCAGTACCTGTCCTACATCGACCAGATCCGCGAACACAATCTTGAACTGGCCGCCGAATATCTGCTGATGGCCGCGCTGCTGATCGAGATCAAGTCGCGCATGCTGTTGCCGGTCAAGAAAGCCAATGCCGACGAAGAGCCGGAAGATCCGCGTGCCGAACTGGTGCGCCGACTGCTGGAATACGAACGCATCAAGCTGGCCGCTCGGGAAATCGATCGCATACCGCAATACGGCCGGGATTTCATGCGCAGCCAGGTCCACCCTGACCTGACTACCGAACGTCCGCTACCCGAAGTCAATGTGGACATCTTGCGTGCTGCCTGGGCCGATATCATTGGTCGCGCCAAGCTCAATGCGCACCACAAGATCACCCGGGAAACCCTGTCGGTCCGTGATCACATGAGCCAGATCCTGCGTCGTCTGCAGGGGGTGCGCTTCATGGAGTTCACCGAACTGTTCATGGAACGCGTGCGCGAAGGGGCCGGCCCGGCGGTGATCGTAGTGCACTTCATTGCGATGCTCGAATTGGCGCGTGAGTCGCTGCTCGACATCACCCAGGGCGAGCCTTACGCCCCCATTTACGTCCGGCTTGCCTACACGGCGACCTGACCCGTCCATACGCTGACTTTTTTACGGATACCGCATGAAGGTTGTCCACACTATCGAAGAACTGCGCGACCAGTTGCGCGGGCAGTTGCGTGTCTCGTTCGTGCCCACCATGGGCAATCTGCATGAGGGCCATCTGGCCTTGATGAAACTCGCGCGCCAGCACGGTGATCCGGTGGTGGCCAGCATCTTCGTCAATCGCATGCAGTTCGGCCCGAACGAAGACTTCGACCGCTATCCGCGCACGCTGGCGGCCGACATCGAAAAGCTCGAACGCGACCGCAACGTCTACGTGCTGTTCGCCCCGGACGAAAAAGAGATGTACCCCGAGCAGCAAAGCTACCGGGTGCAGACGCCTGACGGCCTGGGCAATGCGCTGGAAGGTGAATTCCGCCCGGGCTTCTTCACGGGCGTGTCCACGGTCGTGTTGAAGCTGCTGTCCTGTGTACAGCCGCGCGTGGCCGTGTTCGGCAAGAAGGACTACCAGCAACTGATGATCGTGCGCGCCATGTGCCGCCAGTTCCAGTTGCCGGTCGAGATCGTGCCGCATGAAACCGTGCGCGCCAGTGACGGCCTGGCGCTGTCCTCGCGCAACATGTACCTGACCGAGGCTGAACGCGCCGAAGCACCGCAACTGTATGCGGAACTGCAAGCCTTGCAGGCTCGACTGAAATCCGGCGACATCGATCCGGCACAGCTGGAACACGCAGCGACGGCTGCGTTGAACGGGCGCGGCTGGGACGTGGACTACATCTCGGTGCGCCGCCGTTCCGATCTGCAAGTGCCCGTTGGCGACGATGTGCAAGCCGGTACGCCGCTGGTTGCACTGGCCGCCGCCCGTCTGGGCGCGACCCGTCTGATCGACAATCTGGAGCTCTGAGTGTGCGGCAGGCCCGCGCTGCGGGCCGCCGGCGAGCACTACGAGTAGTAACAAGTCCCCACGTCTGCAAAGCAGATCGATTACGATGGCGCCCATGCTTGAAGACCTCGATCATCTCGCGAGTCGCATCAGCGACCTCGCCCTTCACGTACAGGCGGTACGCACGGACAACCAGGCGCTGCGCGCTGAAGTGGCTGCGCGCGACGCGGAGATCCTGCGCCTGCGCGGGGCGCTGACCGAAGCCTATACCCAGGTCAACCTTATGCTCGACCGGTTGCCGGCCTTGCAGCCGACGGAACCTGAAGAGACCGAGTCGGTCACCGATGACCTGCTTGATCGGAGCGCGCATGGAACGCATTGACGCCAATATCCTCGGGCGCGATTACTCGCTGATGGTCCCCCCCGAGGAAAAACCGAAGCTTGAAGCGGCCGTGCGTTATGTGGACGAACGCATGCAGCAGATCAAGACTTCGGGAAAAATGCTGGGCACCGAGCGCATTGCCGTCATGGCCGCCATTCAGATGGCGGGCGAACTGTTGAACATTCGGTCACCGGATGGTCCGCTTGGCGCGCTTGCAGTGGGTGAGTACAAGCGTAGAATCGACGAAATGAATTCACTTCTCGACCAGGCAATGGAACCTCAAGAGAAGCTGTTCTGATAAGATTAGCTTTCCCTGCAGTGTTCGCTACTGGCCTTATATTTCCTGCACCAATGCCTCGGCATAGGTTTCGGAATATCACTCGGCAGGCGTGCTCGTCTCTCTGTCAGATGAGCCCAATGTCAGGTTGACTGGAGCCAACTTGAACTCAGGTTCAGGATGCCGGCCAAACGACACAGGCGGGGATTTATTCAACGGCCTCTTGCTGACAAGCAAGAGGCCGTTTCCGTTACTGTTTCCATTTGTGGGTTTGGTCGAATGTCATGTCGACCAGTGCCATGATGATGCGAGGAACCTGACGGGTCCCCGCGCCGCGCGCCCTACCCCGCAATCACGCCCAAGGTGCGCCAGACGGGCACGACATTGCGCATGGCATCCCGCAGCGCATCCGACAGCGCATTGGCGCTGGGCAGGCCAGACGCCAGCGCCTGACCCCGACCCGGCAACGCACGCAGGCCATCCAAGCGCGCACCCACCGCCTGCAGCAACGCATCCCAGCGCAGCGCAGGTGAGGTCAGCAAGGCATTGGCAAGTGCCATCAACCACGGCTCGACACTGATCGCCGAGCCGATGGCCGGTGCCGCCAGCCACCCGTAACCCTCCCCGCGCAATACCGCCCCGGTGATCGCCAGGTTGAAGGACTGGGCACGTCGGGAATTGATGCTGGTCAGCAGCATGGGGTGTGCAACGCCCGCATCGACCAGCAGCTGGAACACCGGATTCAAGATGCCGACACGCGGCGCAAACGTGGCATGACGGGCCATTTGCGCAAAGGACTGCGGCCCTTGCATGCTCAGCACTTGCAGGGCCGGTGCCAGCGCCGCCCCCCAAGGCGCATGGGGCCGCAGGCGGGCATCGGGGTTGGTGAGCAAGGCATTGGCTTTGCCTGGTATGCCAATCAGCTTCTGCGCCATCAGCACGTGCCGGTGCGCGTCGGCAGACAAGGGCTTGGCATGCCGCAGGAAGATGTCGTGGCGCATCGACTGCCGGGCAGCCAGCGCACGGGCAGTCTCGCGCAGCGCACCGTGCGGCAAGGATGCCAGCAAGGGACGCAGCGCAGGGGCGATCGCGAATTCGTCGATGTTGTCGCCCGGCTGCGCGCTGCCCAGCCAGGTGCAATCCACCTTGGCCAAGTCACCGATCACATCGCCCACATGCTGCGGTGCCCAGTGAGGAGCCATGAACTCGTGCGCCAGGTAACGCGGATCGCTTTCCAACGCACGCGCGATTTCCTTCAGCTGCGCCGGGTGTTCGGCCAGCAGGCTGCCTTCGGCGCTGCCCAGTTCTTTCAGGAAACGCAGCGCAGCGATGACCTTTTCCGACGAAGACCCCGACACCGTGGCGGCGTAGTCGGCCAGCAGGCGCTGCATGCCCACGAACCAGGACATGCCCGGGTGGCAGGAATAGGTCAAATACAGCATGCCGCCCGGCTTCAGGAAACGGGCCACGAAACGCAGAATAGCGTCGCGGTCTTCATCTGACACCCAGGCGTAGACCCCCACGACCGAGATGAAGTCAAAGCCTTCGACGAAATCGGCATCGCGGCTCAGGTCCGAGGTATCACGATCCGGGCTGGGGGCTGTCGTACCTGGAACTGGTGTACCTGGAACCGCGGTATTCCGGCCGGCCCCTGATGACGCCTGCGCACTTCGTGCAGAGACGCCCACCAAGGACTGCAAGTCGCGCTCAAGAAAGCGGACATTGGTGACATCGGCCTCGGTCGCCAAAGCCCTTGCCTGCTTGATGTGCGCCGCATTGAAATCGACGCCGACAAAACGCCCCTTGGGATAGGCAGCAGCCGTCAGCACCGTTCCGTAACCCGGCCCGCAGCCCAGTTCACACCAACGCAAGGCAGCAGCCGGATCAGGTGCCGCATAACCCAGCGCACCCGCGACGAAATGCAGCCAGGCCGGCGTGGCATGGCGGTGGAACAGGCTCAGGTAGCTGATGTCATCGACATAGCCGGGGGCGTCGGTCGTGTTGGATGCACCGGCAGCACCGGCCGCCCCAGGCACACCACCCGCCTGCGGCTGTTTGAACGGTTGCAGCGCTGGCTGTGCTGCAGCCGCGCCATCGCCCCGCACGATGCCAGGCGGATTACCTGATGCAGCACCTGCGGCAGCACCCGTAGCAGCACCCGCACGCGCACCGTCAGGGGCTTGTCCTCGACTTCCATCGCGAGCCCCCTCGCTGAAACCGTCGCGAGACATACCGGGGGGCGGCTGGACCAACATGGCTTTTCTCTCTTTCAGAAACCGGAAACGACAACGCGGCGCGCCCCATCAAGGGACGCGCCGCGCTGCAAGCAAACGACAGTGCTCAAATCGGACCAGCGTCGGGCAATGCCCGGACGCGATCAGATCAGGCAGATGACAAGCGTGGCCGGCAGTCGATTCAAAGGAATTTCCCGCCGGTCATGGCTTGCCCGCGATCAGAATGACGACGTTACCGTCGCATAGATCATGCGTCCGGGTTCATTGTAGGTCGCCGCGCCCGAGCCTGCCGAATTCCCTTCACGGAATTGACGCTTGTCGAACAGATTCGAAATACCGACACGCATGCGCAGATTGCGATTGAACTCGTAACCCGTGCTCACGCCCCACAAGGCATACGGGTCAACCTTCTGCTGAGACACGCCGCCGATGCTGCCGCGTGCTTCGACAAAGCGCGGCGGTTCTTGTTCGCCGTAGAAGGTCGCGGTCAACTGTGCCGACCACTGCCCATTGATCTGCCAGTCGAGCGAAGAATTGACCGTGTATTCCGGCACCAGCGACAAGGGGTTGCCAGTGGTCTTGTCCTTCGATTCGAGCATGTACGTGGCGTTGGTGCTCCACTTCAGGCTGCTGGTCAGCGGCACCAGCAGATTGCCTTCCAGACCTTCGACCAGCGCCTTGCCGGAATTGGTCCACTGCAACACGTTCTGGCCACCGCTGAAGCGGTAGATCGATGTGCCGGAAACAATCTTGTTGCGGTAGTCGTTGCGGAAGTAGGTTGCGCCGGCACTGTAGCCGTTCGATTCCCACGCCAGGCCGATTTCCTTGTTGACGCTGATTTCCGGGCTCAGATCGGGGTTGCCGACCAGATAGCAGCCACCGCTGGCGATCTGGATCGGGCAACCGTTACCCATCGTGAACAGCAGGTAATTCGGGTTCGACTGATACAGGTTCGGTGCCTTGTACGCACGCGCAATGCCGCCCTTGATCGACAAGGTGTCGGTCAGCTGATGCGACGCGTTCAGGCTCGGGCTCCAGTTGGACCCGAATTCATCGTGGTGATCCAGACGCAGACCCGGGGTCAGGATGGTGCCGGACATCACTTCGATGTTGTCTTCGGCAAACAAGGCCGCCGTACGCGCACGCGCGACGGGGTTGCGATCAAGCGGGTTTGCAGTCGTGCCCGGAATGACGGTGGTGCCGGAACCAGTGCCCAACAACGTGGTGACCGGATCATCCAGGCGTTCATTGCCCCATTCACCACCGACCGTGATCACCTGATTGAAGCGGCCACGCACGGGCATGCTCAGGTCACCGAACAGACGATAGTTCTCAAGTTGGCTGGTGCCGAATTCGCTGGTGTTGATCTGGCCTTCGATCGATCCGCCCAAGCCTTCGCGCAAACGCGTGTTGTCCGTTTTTTCAAGCTGCAGACCAAGACGCGAGGTGCCGAAGGACCAATCACCCTTGTGGGTCAGCGCGTAGTTCTGGCGATACATGCGGTTGGTTTCAGAGCCTTGAGCAGCCAGCGCTCGCGTCAGGGCACTGCTGTTGCCGTTCTGCGAGTCGCCAGCATAGATGTTGCCTTGGCGGCTGAAGCCTGCTTCTAAATCAAGCGTCTGATTCGGAGTCAGCTTCCACGACAGCAAGGTATTGATGTCGCGGTTGCGCACACCCTCACGACCAGCCGGCAGCGTGCCAGCAGGGGTGTCGGGGCGAATGTTGATGCTGGGCGAATCACTGTCGGTCTTGCTGAGATTGCCGTACACGCGGAAAGTCAGCGCGTCTGTCAGCGGGCCGCTCAGGTTGAAGTTCATGCGACGGGTGTCGCCTTCTTCCGAATGCTGATGCATGTTGCCGTAGACCGTCACCGAGCCGCTGAGCTTGTCGGTGGGACGACGCGTGATGATGTTCACCACACCGCCTGCTGCGCCGGAACCATAACGGGCCGCAGCCGGGCCGCGAATGACTTCGATGCGTTCGACTTCTTCGGCCGGTACCCAGTTGGTGTCACCACGTGTGTCGCGTTCACCGCGCCAGCCGTAGCGCACCGAGTTGCGCGAACCGACGGGCTTGCCGTCGATCAGGATCAAGGTGTTTTCCGGGCCCATGCCGCGCAGATCGATCTGGCGGTTATTGCCGCGCTGGCCGGACGAGCTGTTGCCGGTCAGATTCACGCCGGGCATGGTGCGGATGATGTCGGACAGATCATTGGCCGGCGGACGCTTGCGGATGTCTTCGGCAGTAATGATCGATGAACCAGGAGCTTGCTTGATCTCTTCCTCTGCAGTGCCCAGCACCTCGACGGATTCCAGGGCACGCACGGGTGTGGCGGGAGCCTGGGCGTGGACAGAGAAAGAAGCGCTGAGCGCGCACAGTACGGCCAGGCGCGCGTAATGCACGCGATTGGGAAGACGGTTGGCGGAAGTCATGAAGTCCTGCAAAGCAGCCCGCGCTGCGCAGTCGGAAAGGCCTGCGACAACATCAACGGGAGAAGAATGAGCCGGCGGGGAAAACACCGTCGGGCGACGCTTCGCTCTAATGCAAACAAGAACGATTCGCATAATCGTAGCAAACTATCACCAAATTTTTAAGCTTCTGTTCAGGAAATCCACACTTGACGCACAGTTTTTTGATTTGCTGCAGACAACGCCTGATGCTTTTTGAACTTGCCATAACCAGTCGTTGGTTACAGCTGGTCAGACCAGCAACACGCTGACGCGGCACAAGCCCATTTGCTTTGGTCTACTGCAGATATGCAGGCCGTTCGACATGCCCCCACGGCGCTCGGCCTGCCTTAACAAGGAACATTCATGAGCTTTTCGTTTAGCCGCAGTGCCCGCCCGGCCTTCTCTTCCCGCCTGAGCCTGCTGGGTGCAGGCGTTCTGCTTGCCATGTCGGCCGCCCCGGTTCTGGCGCAGGACCGCCCTGCGCCACCTCCGGGCCGTCACGCAGAAATGCGTGAGCCGCGCCTGCCTACGCTGACATTGGATGCAGCGGCCCGCAGCGAAGTCGCCCAGGACACGGTTCAGGTGACGATGGCCTATGAAACCGAGGCAGCCGATGCCGCCAGCGTGTCCGCCGCGCTGAACAAGGTGTTGAAGGCAACGCTTGACGACGCACGCGGCAAGGCGGGAGTGACGGCGCGCAACGGCGGTTATCAGGTCTATCCGACCACCGACGACAAGGGCAAGATCAGCGCATGGCGCGGCCGTGCCGAAGTGGTGCTGGAGTCCCGCGACTTCGAAGCCACGTCTGCCCTGACCGGTACGCTGGGCTCCCGCATGGCGGTCACCGGCATCTCGTTCTCGCTGTCGGATCAGGCGCGTCAGGCGGAAGAAGCCAAGCTGCTGGTCGAGGCCGCCAACGCGTTCCGTGAACGCGCCAAGAACGCCGTGCAGGCCTTCGGCTTCGCGGACTACACCGTGGCCACCCTGGGCCTGAGCGGCAGCGGCGTGGTCTCGCGCCCCCAGCCGATGATGATGCGCGCGGCATCGATGAGCAAGTCCTCGCCGGTCGAGATCGCCGGTGGCCAGGCGGAAGTGACGGTGTCGGTGACCGGCACGGTGAAACTGGTGACGAAGTAAATCTGGTGATGTGCCCAAGCCCGGCATGATGCGGGCTCCGGCATGAAAAAACGGACGATGCGCCTACCTGGCACATCGTCCGTTTTGCATTGCGCGCAATCTGCAGCCTTCCAGTTCAGGTAGCCACGGATTCAATCGATCCGTGGCCAGCCTGCCCTGCCTCAGCCTTGCGCAGCCAGCCGCGCCCGGCGCGCTGCGATTTCCTGCGAGTCCAGCGGTTTGCCACGCGCCATCTTGAACATCACGATGCCGATCACGATCATCGGCAGCGACAAGTATTGACCCATCGTCAGACCACCCGCCAGGAAGCCCAGGAAGTTGTCCGGTTCACGGGCGAATTCGGCCAGGAATCGGAACAGGCCGTAACCGATCAGGAACAGGCCGCTGACTTGTCCTACCGGACGCGGCTTGGACGAGAACGCCCACAGGATCACGAACAGCAGCATGCCTTCCAGCGCGAACTGGTACAGCTGCGACGGATGACGTGCGATCGTGTCGCCAGCCTGCGGAAACACCATGCCCCAGGGCAGATCGGTGGCCCGGCCCCACAGTTCGCCGTTGATGAAGTTGCCCATGCGGCCAGCGGCCAGGCCCAGCGGAATCAGCGGAGCCAGAAAATCGCCGACTTCCAGGAATTTCCAGCCACGGCTGCGCCCGAACAGCCAGATGACCAGCAACACGCCGATCAGGCCGCCGTGGAAGGCCATGCCCCCCTGCCAGACGTAAAAAATCTCCACAGGATGGCTCAGGTAATACCCGGGCTTGTAGAACAGCACATAACCCAGCCGCCCGCCCAGCACCACACCCAGAATGCCGTAGAACAGCAGGTCGTCCAGATCGCGTACGGTCAGGATCGCATTGCCCTTGGCGATGCGCCAGCGGCCAAGCAACCACACCAGCGCAAAGGCGATCAGGTACATCAAACCGTACCAACGGATGGCAATCGGCCCTAACTGGAGCGCGATGGGATCGAACTGGGGGTGCACGAGCATGAGGTCAAGCCTGTTGGTCGGATTCTAGGGACCGGGGCATGATACCGAAGTGCCGATTACGGATTGCTGCACACAAATTCCGTATAACGAAATATCACGATTTGACGTGACCTGCGGGGTGCGTGAGACTCTGGCGGGATTTTCCGAATTCATGCGCGCATAGGCCATTTTGCCGCGCGCGCTCATCGTCAGGGAAGCAGCATGCCGAACAACGATCGCTCGAAAAACATCACCCACGGCGTTGCACGTGCCCCCAACCGGGCCATGTACTACGCGCTCGGCTACACCGAAAAAGACTTCGACAACCCGATGATCGGCGTGGCCAACGGCCACTCCACCATCACCCCCTGTAATGCCGGCCTGCAAGTGCTGGCCGATCGTGCGATTGCCGCGATCCGCGAGTCGCAGGCCAATCCGCAGGTATTCGGCACGCCCACCATTTCAGACGGCATGTCGATGGGCACCGAAGGCATGAAGTATTCGCTGGTGTCGCGCGAAGTCATTGCCGACTGCGTGGAAACCGCCGTGCAAGGCCAGTGGATGGATGGCGTGGTGGTGATCGGCGGCTGCGACAAGAACATGCCGGGCGGCATGATCGGCATTGCGCGCATGAACGTGCCGGCCATCTATGTCTATGGCGGCACCATCAAGCCGGGCCGCCACAAGGGCAAGGACATGAACATCGTGTCGGTGTTCGAGGCCGTCGGCGAGTTCACCATGAAGCGCATCGACGCCAAGGAATTCAAAGAGATCGAGGAATGCTCGATCCCCGGCACCGGTTCGTGCGGCGGCATGTACACCGCCAACACCATGAGCTCGTCGTTTGAGGCGCTGGGCATGAGCCTGCCCTACTCCAGCACCATGGCCAACGAAGATGCGGAGAAGGCGGATAGCGCCGCCGAATCGGCGCGTGTGCTGGTGGAAGCCGTGCGCAAGGGCATCAAGCCGCGAGACATCATCACCCGCAAGTCGATTGAAAATGCCGTGTCGGTCATCATGGCCACCGGTGGCTCGACCAATGCCGTGCTTCACTTCCTGGCGATCGCGCACGCAGCAGAAGTGCCGTGGACCATCGATGATTTCGAACGCATCCGCCTGCGTGTGCCGGTGCTGTGTGACCTGAAACCCTCGGGCAAGTACGTGGCCACCGACCTGCATCGTGCCGGCGGCATTCCGCAGATCATGAAGCTGCTGCTGAACGCCGGCCTGCTGCACGGCGACTGCATCACCATCACCGGCAAGACGATTGCCGAGACCCTGGCCGACATCCCGGACGAGCCGCGCGCCGACCAGGACGTGATCTACCCGATCAGCAAGGCCATCTACAAGCAGGGTCACCTGGCCATCCTGAAGGGCAATCTGTCGCCGGAAGGCTGCGTGGCAAAGATCACCGGTCTGAAGAACCCGGTCATCACCGGGCCGGCACGCGTCTACAACTCGGAAGACGATACGATGGCGGCCATCATGGCCCAGCAGATCAAGCCGGGCGATATCGTGGTGATTCGCTACGAAGGCCCCAAGGGTGGTCCCGGCATGCGCGAAATGCTGGCTCCGACCTCGGCGCTGGTTGGTCAAGGACTGGGCGAAAGCGTGGGCCTGATCACCGACGGCCGGTTCTCGGGCGGCACCTGGGGTATGGTGGTCGGTCACGTCGCGCCGGAAGCCCAGGTGGGCGGCCTGATCGCCTTGATCGAAGAAGGCGATTCGATCACCATCGACGCGCACCAACAGTTGCTGCAACTGAACGTGGCGGACGATGTGATTGCCGAGCGCCGCGCCCGTTGGGTCGCACCACCGCCGCGTTACACGCGCGGCGTGCTGGCCAAGTTCGCCAAGCTGGCCAGTTCGGCCAGCAAGGGCGCTGTCACTGACTTGTTTGAAGATTGAGACGCATGGGAAAGGCATTTCCGAGGCGACTGCACTGCGCAGTCGCACTCGCGGTACTGATGGGACTGGCGGGCTGCCAGGACAAGGCGGCTGACAAGCCAGCAAGCGGTGGGTCGGCGGGAGGTAGTTCGACAAGCAGTGGTGCGACAAGCCCCACTGCTGCAGGCACCACACCTGCAAGCCCCACGGCAAGCACTACAACAAGCAACAGCGCACCCGCCAAAGCGGATTCGTCGGCAGCCACCAGCATGACCGGCGAAGCCTTGGCCCGCGCCAGAACCTGTCTGGCCTGTCACCAGGTCAATCGCAAGCAGGTCGGGCCGTCCTACCAGGACGTTGCGGCACGTTTCGCCGGCAACCCGGACGCCGTGCCGATCCTGGCCAACGCCATCCGCAAGGGCGGACGCGGTCAGTGGGGAGCCGTGCCCATGCCCGCTCAACCGCAGGTAAGCGAAGCAGAAGCTGCAGAACTCGCACGCTGGATTCTGACGCTCAAGCCCTGAAGCACACCGCTGCGCGCATGCCATTCACGATGCGCGCAGCAACAGTGCTTTCCGCCACGCGCATGAATATCCGACAAATTCGCTCTGGAATCCGCTTTTACCGCCCCCATATCCTGAAGGTAGCGATGACCTTTCCGGTCGTTGCTGGTAATCAGCGAGGGCGAGCATGACGCAAAGACTAGAGCAGGCAGTGCTGGGTGGCGGCTGTTTCTGGTGCGTGGAAGCCGTATTCCAGGAGCTTGAAGGCGTGACCGAGGTGCAGTCGGGTTATACCGGCGGACACCTCGATCGCCCGACCTACGAGCAGATCTGCACTGCTACTACCGGACATATCGAAATAGCTACCGTCACCTATGACGCGGATGTGATTTCGTATCGGGAAGTTCTGCAGGTATTCTTCGCGACGCACGATCCAACCACGCGTGATCGGCAGGGCAATGACGTCGGTCCGCAGTACCGTTCGGCGATTTTCTGGCAGGACGAAACCCAGCGGGATGTCGCGCTGGCACTGATCGAGGAACTCAACGCGGACAATGTCTTCGGCGCGCCCATCGTCACCGAAGTGCGCGAGGCAGAGACCGTGTGGCCGGCCGAGGACTATCATCGGGACTACTTCCGACGCCACCCGCAGCAAAGTTACTGCGCGTTTGTGATTGCGCCGAAGGTGGCCAAGCTGCGCAAGCAGTTCGCACACCGCCTGAAGTCCGCCACGCAATGAACAGCCGGTCGCGTGCAGACGCGGCCCGCAAGACCTGATAAACGTCCGATCCCGCCTGTCCATCTGGACGGGCGACGACCCTCAGATTCCCTTGGGAGTAATGCACATGACCGTACGTGAACTCGACGCCCAGACCTTCTCGGGTGCCATCGAAGAAAACGGCACGTTGATCGTCGACTTCTGGGCCCCCTGGTGTGGCCCGTGCCGCAGCTTCGCGCCTACCTTCGACGCCGCATCGGACAAGAACCCCGACGTGAGCTTTGCCAAGGTCAACACCGAAGACCAACAGGAACTGGCGACTGCCCTGCGCATCCGCTCGATTCCGACGCTGATGGTGTTCCGTGAGCAGATCCTGCTGTATTCGCAGGCAGGTGCCCTGTCGGCCGGCCAGCTCGACCAGTTGCTGACCCAGGTCAAGGAGCTCGACATGGACCAGGTCCGCGCCGAGATCGCTGCCGGGGAAACCAAGCAGTCATCGGAACAGGCCTGAGGCCTGCACGTCAGCAAGCATGTAATAAGCCAGCAGGCCACGCGTCTGCTGGCATAAGTCAGAAGGCATGAAGATGGTTACCGTCAGACAGCGCGTCGACATCCCGCTCCAGGACGTCCCGGTCACACCCGACTTTGTGTCGTTCGAGGGCGTGCTGAAAGAGCATATCGCGCTGGTGTTTCCCAGCCCCGTGGCCGGCACCACGCCGCTCGTGCGCGTGCATTCCGAGTGCATCACCGGCGAGGTCTTCGGCTCGCAATTGTGCGACTGCGGTCCCCAACTGCGCGAAGCGCTGGCCCTGATTGCGCGTCAGGGCGGTGTGCTGCTGTACCTGCGCCAGGAAGGACGCGGCATCGGCCTGTACGCCAAGCTGCAGGCCTATTCGCTGCAGAAGCAGGGTCTGGATACTTTCGAGGCCAACCGGCACCTGAACCTGCCCGAAGACAGCCGCAGTTTTGAAGATGCCGCCAAGATGCTGGATGCGCTGGGCATCAACAAGATCCGTCTGCTGACCAACAACCCGGACAAACAGGCGCAACTGGAGCAGTACGGTATCGAGATCGAAGATATCGTACCGACCGGGGTGTATCTGAACCCGCACAACCGGCGTTATCTGGAAGCCAAGGTGAAGCTGCGCGATCACAAGATCGCGTTCTGATCCTGTCCACGCGCGGTTTGATGGCGCGCAAAAAAACCGGCTGCTGAACCATTCTGTTGCCTTGGATGTTGATCCAAGCTTGAGGAACGGTTCAGCAGCCGGTTTTTTATTTCATGACTGCTTGTCTGCAATGGCTTGGAAAAGCCACTGCAAGCAGATCAGGCACCGCCCAGGCTATCTGCCTGGACGCCACACCATCAGTGGAACTTCAGATCGCCGTCATCACCCAGCGTGAAACCACCCAGGTTGCCCAGGGGTTGCGTCAGCTGCTGGTGTTGCAAGGCCAGATCGCGCTGGATGGTGCCCAGGCGCTCAAGCAGTGCCAACTGGCCGATCGACAGCAGCTGTGCGTAGATCAGCGGCAGTGCCGAGGCCGCGCGCAGCTTCAGGAAGTCTTCGTCAGACAGCTGGTTCAGGCGTGCCTCGTCGATGCGGAACAAGCCCGTCACCGGCACTTGCTGCTCACCGGACTGCACCGAAATCGGCCACGGCTGCATCAGGCCTGCCGCCACCACCGCATTCACCGCCAACTGGGTGGGAATACGGTTCTGTTCGGTCTGGGCCAGGAAGTTCAGCGTATCGAGAATGTTCTGTGTGGGCTGGCCGTTCTCATTGAAGAAAGGCTCATTTCCTTCGGGCGTGTCCGAGATCAAGCCCGAGGCCTCGTCGATGCACAGCACGGCATCGGCACCCGGCTCGGGGCTGACCAGGTGGAACGGGTGTGCGCGCAAGGCGGCAGGCACGTAGTTGCCCAGCCATTTGCCGTCGGGGCCGATATACAGGTTGTTGCCAGGCGTGGGCGAGGTGAATGCCACCAGCATATAAATATCGCCGGCCTGGATAAAGCCGATCGGCATCGACACAGAGGCCTTCGCGATTTCCGCGCCGACCAAGGGGATTACCTGGCGATCAGCCGCAAACAGGAAGCCGCTGGGACGGCGCCAGAATTTTCCGGCGAGGTTTTGCGGGCTGAGTGCTAGCAGTTGGGACATCTGGGTCATTCCTTTCGCAAGAGACTGGCTCGATTGTAGAACGCGTACGCTTTCAGGGTATTTTCAGCAAGTAAAAAGCCGGCACACCGCCATGGGCGGTGTGCCGGCTTTCTATCTGAGTCTGTCGGTCTTCAGGCTTTCGGTCTTGGAGCGACTACCCCAAGACACCTGCCGCGACCCAATGTCGATCAGCGGATGGTCGACAACTCGGTACGCTCACCAGCCTTGTAGGTGTACAGCGTCAGCGCGCCGTTCTTGATGTCGCCATACTGGTCGAAGGCGATGTTGCCGGTCACGCCCGGGTAGTTGATCTTGAACAGCTCAGGACCGTACTTGGCCGGGTCGATGGAATCGGCCTTCTTCATGGCTTCGACCATCACCATGATCGAGTCGTAGACGTACGGTGCGTACAGCTGCACGTCGGCGTTGAAACGAGCTTTGTACTTGGCACGGAAAGCTTCCATGCCCTTCTTTTCTTCGCCCACCACACCACCAGCTTCGGCGCAGACAACCTTGCCTTCACCAATGGCATCGCCAGCCAGACGGGCCAGCGACGAGGTGCACAGACCGTCACCGCCCATGAAGTTGGCATTGATGCCCAGCTGCTTCATCTGACGCAGCATCGGACCGGCAACTGCGTCCATGCCGCCGAAGAACACCACTTGCGGGTTGGTCGACTTGACCGAGGTCAGCACAGCCTGGAAGTCGGTTGCACGGTCCGTCGTGTATTGGCGGCTGACCACCTTGCCACCGGCTGCCGCCACCGACTTCGCGAACTCTTCTGCCACGCCCTGACCGTAGGCCGTGCGGTCATCCAGCACCGCAACTTCCTTGCCCTTCAGTTCGTTAACGGCGTATTTGCCCAGCGTGCCGCCCAGCTGACCGTCATTGGCCACCACACGGAAGGTCGTGTTGTAGCCCTGCTTGGTGTAGGCCGGGTTGGTCGATGCGGGCGAAATCTGCACGATGCCTGCGTCGTAATAGATCTTGGATGCGGGAATCGAGGTGCCCGAGTTCAAGTGGCCGATGACACCGGCGATATTGGCATCGACCAGTTTCTGGGCGGCGGCAGTACCTTGCTTGGGATCGGACGCATCGTCTTCCGCCAGCAGTTCAAACTTGGCTTTCTTGCCGCCGATGGTGATACCGGCCTTGTTCAGATCCTCGATCGCCATGCGCGCCGAGTTTTCCATGTCCTTGCCCAGATGCGCGATCGGGCCGGATGTCGGCGAGACATGGCCCAGCTTGACGACGACTTCCTGAGCAACGGCGGTGCCACCGATCAGCGTGAATGCTGCGGCAACGGTCAACGGCAACAATTTCTTGGCAAACATCGTAGCTCCTCGCCCCCCAATGGGCAGTTGATCTTTCAAGTGATCTATTTTGGTTTGCCGATTTTCATCAGCAAATAATGCAGGTCGGGTTAATCGACTTCAGGTCATGCGTGTCGCAAGCATGTGAACACCCCATGAGGTGAACACCCTATCCACACGTGACCTTTGTCGACTTTATTTTTCCGGCGACGTGAAAACGTCGGGTTGTTCAAAACATTACACGAGGCAATATGGTTATGTCACTAGCGTTCACGCGCCGTGCAGCGCTGACATGCCGCGCAGCAGATCGGCACGCAGATCGGCCTCGGCCTCCAGGCCGATATTCAGACGCACGATGTGTCCGCCTGGCTCACCGTTCTGGCCTGCCACCTTGCCGCGCATGGCGCGATAAACCAGCGCCAGACTCGCCGTACCGCCCCAGCTTGCGCCAATACCGAACAACTGCAGCGAATCGACAAAGCGTGCAATCGCCGCGTCGTCATATTGCGGATCGAACACCACGCTGAACAGGCCACTGCTGCCGGTGAAATCGCGCTTCCAGGTTTCATGGCCCGGGCAGCTGGGCAGCGCCGGGTGCAGCACGCGTTGAATCTCCGGGCGGGCTGCCAGCCAATTCGCCATCGACAAGGCAACATCACCCACGTGCTTCAGGCGCAAGGCCATGGTCTGCATGCCGCGCAAGACCAGGAAGGCATCATCGGCACTGACGCCAAAACCGATTTCGTGCGAGGTTTCGCGCACACGGTGCCAGCCGGCATGGTCGGCGGTAACCACTGCGCCCATCAGCAGATCGCCGTGTCCGCCGTGATATTTGGTCAGCGCCTGGACCGACAGATCGGCCCCCTTTTCAAACACGCGCAGCAAGCTGCCCGACGACCAGGTGTTGTCGACCGCCACCTGCGCACCATGCGCATGCGCCACCTTGGCAATCGCCGGCAAGTCGGCCACTTCCATGGTGATCGACCCGGGCGTCTCGACCCAGACCAGCCGCGTGGCGGGCGTCATCAGTGATTCGATATCGGCACCGATCAACGGATCGTAAAGCGTGTGGGTAATGCCCAGGCGGCTCAGCAAGCCCTTGGCCAATATTTTGGCTGGCACATAGGCGTTCGACGGAATCAGCACGTGATCACCGGCCGACAGGCACGACAGCATGGCGAGCGATACGGCCGACAGGCCAGACGGCGTCAGCAGCGCGTTATAGCCACCTTCCCAGTCGGCAACGGCTCGCGACAGCGGCAAGGTAGTCGGAGTGTGCGACAGACCATAGTTGTAGCGAGTCTCGTCGAAGCCATCTCGGATTTCATGATCGTGTACCGACGGAAAAAGCACCGTGGACGCATGATGAACCGGCTGGGTGAGGCTGGCGAAACCTGCGGGCGCAGGCGCGGTGTGGATAAGACGGGTGACGGGGCTGGCATCAGCCAGCATGCGCTGGCGCGCTGCGCGGCGTGCTTCGTCGGACGGACCGGACATCGGACTGTTCCTGCTTCAATAAGAACCGTCGATGATACGGCCGAGCCGACGCCTTGTGGAGCCGCCTTACTTGAAAGCGGGACGATCAGGTTCGTGAAGCGTCGATCCGATCGGGCGACTGCGCGCCTCGGTCATGACGGACGCCATCTGCTGACTGTAAATGGTTCCGGCAAGCTCGACGGCATTGCGCACGCCCATCTTGGACAGAACACGGGCACGATGCACCTCGACCGTGCGAATCGAAATACCGAGCGTGTGGGCGATGAGCTTGTTGGGCAGACCGTCCAATAACAGTGACATGACTTGGCGCTCGCGCTGGGTCAGCGGGCGAGGAGCAGAAGTGACAAGCGAAGGCTGGCGGGCAGGTAAGACGATAATCTCCTGGAGAAAAGCTCCGCGCTCAATTCGGATAACCCAAGAGCAACACGTCAGCGCGGTAGAGCAAAGTCTTTCATAGAGGCAGTGTCAGCCACTACTGGCAACCCTTACAGGACGCTGATTCGGGCTAATCATCCGGTCATAACATGACTTGCAGGCAGAGCTTTTTACCGGCTACCAAAGCTTAGGATCAAGGCTGCTGACGCGGGCATCTATCGAACAAATGTGGTGCAATTCCCAGACACCCTCCGGCCCAGTGCCGGCGCAATTTCTACGCGTTTTCTGTTCGCTTTTCGGAGATCCCCGTACCCATGAGTTCCATCGCTGACAAGACATACGAAACCCTTCCCTCGCAACGCGTGGCCTTTCTGGGCCTCGGTGTAATGGGTTATCCCATGGCCGGTCACCTGGCGCGTGCCGGCCATCGGGTCACGGTGTACAACCGCACCCGTGCCAAGGCTGATGCCTGGGTCGCAGAGTTCGGTGGCAACGCTGCTGCTACGCCGCGCGAGGCTGCCGCAGCGGCCGACATCGTGTTCGCGTGCCTGGGCAACGACGATGACCTGCGCAGCGTCGTGCTGGGTGAAGATGGGGCCTTGGCAGGCATGAAGTCCGACACGGTCTTTGTCGACCACACCACCGCCTCGGCCTCGGTGGCGCGCGAGCTGTATGCCGCGGCAGGCGAACAAGGCGTTCGCTTTGTCGACGCCCCGGTATCCGGTGGTCAGGCGGGAGCGGTCAACGGTGCGCTGACGGTCATGTGTGGCGGCGATCAAGCCGACTTCGACCGCGTGCGCCCGGTTGGCCTGGTGTTCTCGCGTGCGTTCACGCGCATTGGCGAATCGGGTGCCGGCCAGTTGGCCAAGATGGTCAACCAGATCTGCATCGCAGGCATCGTGCAAGGCCTGTCAGAAGCCGTGGCATTTGCCGAACACGCCGACCTGGATGTGAAGCTGGTGCTGGATGTCATCAGCAAGGGCGCAGCCCAAAGCTGGCAGATGGAAAATCGTGGCGGCACCATGGTCGATGGCAAGTTCGACTTCGGTTTCGCCGTGGACTGGATGCGCAAGGATCTGGGCCTGGTGCTGGAAGAAGCGCGTCGCAACGGTGCGCGGGTGCCGGTGACGGCGCTGGTGGATCAGTTCTATGCCGATGTGCAGCAAAAGGGCGGCAATCGCTGGGACACGTCCAGTCTGGTGACGCGTCTGCGCGATTGAGCTTGCGCGTTTAGCGTTGCAGCGCAGCCGCGCAGCGCTTCTAGGCAGCATGAAAAAAACCGGAATGCCTGACGGCGTTCCGGTTTTTTTGTTGTCCAAGATCGGGCCAAAAACCAGGACCGCACGAATCCGCACCACTCGATTCATGCAGTCCTTTCATGCTCGTCTGGCTCAGCCAGCGACCTCTGGTTTACCGAAGCCCCCACCTCCCGGCGTTTCGATCACGAACATGTCGCCAGGCTGCAGTTGCGCACTGTCCTGCGGGCCCAGCGGCTCGACGCTGCCGTCGGCCCGTTCGACGTAATTGCGCCCCATGTCGCCCGGTCCGCCCCCCAGCAAACCGAAGGGTGCATAACGACGGTTGTTGGACAGAATCACTGCCGTCATTTCCTCCAGGAAACGCACGCGGCGAATGGCACCTTCACCCCCCACGTAACGCCCTGCTCCACCCGAGCCTGCGCGGATTTCATACGACTCCAAACGCACCGGGAAACGCAGCTCCAGAATCTCGGGATCGGTCAGGCGCGAATTGGTCATGTGCGCCTGCACGACAGAGGTCCCCGCAAAGCCCGGAGAATCCGGCCCCACGTCATCCACACGCACCGGCCCGGCCCCTGTGCCGCCCGAAATGGTCTCGTAGTACTGGTAGCGCGCATTGCCGAAGGTGAAGTTGTTCATGGTGCCCTGGCTGGCGGCCAGCACGCCCAATGCGCCGTATAAGGCGTTCACGATGCACATCGAGGTTTCGACGTTGCCCGCCACCACCGATGCAGGTGGGTTCGGCCGCAGCATCGAGCCTTCCGGAATGATGATCTGCAAGGGCTTCAGGCAGCCCGCATTCAACGGAATTTCATCGTCGACCAACGTGCGGAACACGTACAACACTGCGGCCGTGGCAATCGCGCTGGGGGCGTTGAAATTGTTGTCCAGTTGCGCAGACGTGCCGGTGAAATCCACCACCGCGCTGCGTGCTGCACGGTCCACCTTGACCGAGACGTCGATGCTGGCTCCGTTGTCCAGCGGATAGCGATATTGCCCATCCTTCAACACCGAGATCACGCGGCGTACTGCTTCTTCGGCGTTGTCCTGCACGTGGCCCATGTAGGCGCGCACTACATCCAGGCCGAAGTGATCGCACATGCGCAGCAGTTCCTGCACGCCCTTCTCGTTGGCGGCAATCTGCGCGTGCATATCGGCAATGTTCTGGTCGGGATTGCGCGCCGGCCACTTGCCAGAACCGAAGATGGCGCGTGCTTCGTCTTCCCGGAACACACCGCCCTTTACCAACTGGAAGTTGGTGAACAGCACGCCTTCATCTTCCACTGTTTTTGAGTCAGGCGGCATCGATCCCGGCGTGGTGCCGCCCACGTCGGCGTGGTGACCACGCGAGGCAACGTAGAACAGAATTTCCTTGCCAGTCGCCTCGAACACCGGCGTGATGATGGTGATGTCGGGCAGGTGTGTGCCGCCGTGATACGGGTCGTTGATCACGTAGGCATCGCCCGGTGCCATGCGACCTGCATTGGCCTGCGCCACCGTCAGTACCGATGCGCCCATCGACCCCAGGTGCACGGGCACGTGCGGGGCATTGGCGATCAGGTTGGCGTCGGCATCGAAGATCGCGCACGAGAAGTCCAGGCGCTCTTTGATGTTGACCGAGTAGGCCGTGTTCTGCAGCCGGAAGCCCATCTGTTCGGCAATCGACATGAACAGGTTGTTGAATACTTCCAGCATGACCGGGTCGGCTTGAGTGCCCAGCGCGCGACGCGCCGGGCGTGCCGATACGCGACGAAGCACCAAGTGATCCAACGCAGTCAATTCAGCCTGCCAGCCAGCTTCCACCACCAGCGTCTGATTCTTTTCCGAGATGATTGCAGGACCTGAAATCCGGTCGCCCGCCACCAGGTCTTCACGCACGAACAAGGGCGTGTCGGCCCACTCGCCCGCGCTGACCATGCGAACCGTTTCGCGCGATGCAAGCGAGCCAGTGCGTTCATGTGCGGGAACCTGCTCGACCACGACTTCACCACCACCGCGTGCCTCGACCGAAATGGTCTCGACCACCAGCGCACGGTTTGCCATCAGGAAGGAATAACGCTGACGATAAGCCGCTTCGAAATCGGCACGGATGCGGGCCAGATCGCTGAAGGCGATTTCCAATGAGGTGTCGGTGCCGCGATACTTAACATGCACGCGACGCTGCACCTTGATGGCATCACCGCTTACGTGCTGACGCAGCAATTCGCCAGCCGCCTGCTCGGCCAAGTCATCGAGCGCGATGTCCAGTTCGGGCATCAGCGCGTCGTCTAGTTCTTTTTCGATCGTCTTCTGGCGAATATCGGTCTGATCAGCCAGGCCCATGCCATAAGCCGACAGCACGCCGCCCAGCGGATGCGCAAACACCGTGGTCATGCCCAGGGCATCGGCCACCAGGCACGCGTGCTGGCCGCCCGCACCGCCAAACACCGTCAAGGCGTATTCGGTGACGTCATGGCCTCGCTGCACCGAGATGCGCTTGATCGCCTCGGCCATGTTGCCTACAGCTATTTCCAGGAAGCCCTCGGCAAGCTGCTCGGGTGTCATGGTGCGACCGGTCGCGGCCAGCACTTCGGCAGCCATGTCCGAGAACGCCTGACGCACCGCTGCGGCATCCAGCGGCTGATCGGCGTGGGGGCCGAATACCTTCGGGAAGAACGCGGGCTGGATTTTGCCCAGCAGCACATTGCAGTCGGTCACGGCCAGGCGGCCGCCACGGCGATAGCAGGTCGGGCCGGGATTCGCGCCGGCCGAATCGGGGCCGACCCGCAGACGCGCGCCATCGAAGTGCAGAATCGATCCGCCACCCGCGGCGACGGTATGGATGCTCATCATCGGCGCACGCATGCGCACGCCGGCTACTTGTGTCTCGAACTCACGCTCGAACTCGCCCGCGTAGTGCGACACGTCGGTAGACGTACCCCCCATGTCGAAGCCGATGATGTGATCGAAACCGGCCAGTTCGCTGGTGCGCACCATGCCCACGATGCCCCCTGCCGGACCAGACAGAATCGCGTCCTTGCCACGGAATCGCCGGGCGTCGGTCAGGCCGCCGCTGGACTGCATGAACATCAGACGAATGCCTGGCAGCTCGCCTGCCACCTGATCGACATAGCGCTTCAGAATCGGCGACAGATAGGCGTCCACGACAGACGTATCGCCACGGGACACGAACTTGATCAGCGGGCTGACCTCGTGCGAGACGGATACTTGGGTAAAGCCGACTTCAGTCGCAATGCTGGCAGCGCGCTGTTCATGTTCCGGGGCTTGCCAGGCGTGCATGAACACGATGGCCATGCTGCGGATGCCGTCGTCGTAGGCGGCCTGCATCTGCGTGCGCAACGAAGCTTCTTCCAGCGCGGTGACGACGCTGCCGTCGGCCGCAATGCGCTCGTCGGCTTCGATCACCGAGTCGTACAGCATTTCCGGCAAGACGACATTGCGATCGAACAGCCGGGGGCGGTTCTGATAGGCGATGCGCAGGCCATCTCGGAAGCCACGCGTGGTGACCAGCAGCGTGCGTTCGCCCTTGCGTTCCAGCAAGGCGTTGGTGGCCACGGTAGTGCCCATCTTCACGCAGTCGACCACATCGGCAGACACGGCTTCGCCCGGTGCCAGACCCAGCAGCTTGCGAATGCCGGCCACCGCGGCATCACGATACTGCTCGGGGTTTTCCGAGAGCATTTTGATGGTCGTGGTCGATCCGTCCGGACGGCGGCCGACGATGTCGGTGAAGGTGCCGCCACGGTCGACCCAGAATTGCCATTTCATGTCGATGCTTTTGGGGGATTGGGGGGTCAAGTCAGCAGTCAAATCAGGAGCCAAACCCGGCACCGGGGCGCGGGTCTCCCCGCCGGCGGCTTGCGCCGCAGCGTAATCAGTGCGATCCATGGATTTACATCCCTAGGTAGACGCGGCGTACTTCATCTGACGCCGCCAATTGTTCAGCAGTGCCCTGCAGGGCAATCCGGCCGGTTTGCATCACATAGGCACCTGCGGCGACTTCCAGCGCCTGGTTCATGTTCTGCTCCACCAGCAACACTGACAGGCCTTGCTGCTTGTTGAGCGCCTGCAGCGCATCGAACACCTGCTCGACCAACAGTGGCGACAAGCCCAGGCTGGGTTCGTCGATCAGCAGCAGACGCGGACCACTCATCAACGCGCGGCCGATGGCCAGCATTTGCCGTTCACCGCCAGACATGGTGCCGGCCAGTTGTTCGCGGCGTTCCAGCAGTCGCGGGAACATGGCGTACACGCTGTCGATACGCTGCTTGATGATGGCTTCATCACGGACGGTATAGGCACCCAGTCGAAGGTTCTGCGCCACCGACTGGCGGGCGAACACACGTGCCCCTTCCGGGATCATCGCAATGCCCATCGTGACCAGCTTGTCCGGCTGCGTGCCGGTGATGTCACGACCTTCGAAGAACACCTTGCCGGACTGCGGCTTGACGGCACCGACGATGGCTTTCAAGGTGCTGGACTTGCCCGCGCCATTGGCACCGAGCAAGGCCGTGATGTCGCCTTCGCGCACGGTCAGCGACACGCCGCCCACGGCCTGCACGCCACCGTAGGACACGTGCAGGTCACGGACTTCAAGCATGAACTCAGACACGGTGTTTTCTCCCGAGATAGGCTTCGATGACGGCCGGGTGGCGCACGATTTCCTGTGGCGGGCCTTCCGCAATGGTCTGGCCGAAGTTCAGCACCAGCACCCGATGCGCAAGCCGCATCACCACTTCCAGCACGTGTTCGACAATGATCAGGGTCACACCTGCCGCATGGATGTCACGCAGGATGTCGGCAAGTGCAATGGCCTCGCTCGGATTGAGACCCCCCGCCACCTCGTCCAGCAACAACATCTTCGGCTGGGTGGCCAGCGCACGCGCCAGCTCCACGCGTTTTTGTCCCGCCACGTTCAGCTCGCGCGCCCGCACGTCGGCACGGTCTTGCAAGCCCACCAGCTTCAATACTTGCTCGGCGGCATCACGCGCCTCGTTCAGACGCGAGTGACGCAGCAAGGCCCCCACCATTGCGTTCTCCAGCACGGTCATGTCGCCGAAGTTGCGCGGGATCTGATAAGACCGCACCAGGCCCAGCGTCGCCACCTGTTCGGGGGTCTTGCCGGCCAATGGTTTGCCATCGAAAGACACCGTGCCGGACGTGGGTTGATGTGCACCCACCAGGCCGTTGAACAGCGTGCTTTTTCCTGCACCGTTGGGGCCGATGACGGCCACGATTTCGCCAGCGGCAACCGACAGGGAAATGTCTTTGTTGGCGACCAGCCCGCCGAAGCGTTTGGTCAGTTGTTTAACGTCGAGCAGCGCCACGTCGCCTCCTCAGAGTCACCAGACCGCCCGGCAGGAACATGGTCACCAACAGAATTGCCAGGCCGAAGATCAGCAAGTCCAGGCCAAGGCCGGAACTGCCCCACATCACACGCGTACCTTCCGACAGCGGGATCAGCAGCGCTGCCCCCAGCCACGGTCCCAGCAAGCTGCCTACGCCGCCCAGGATGGCCACCAGCACCACCTGCACCGACAGGCTCAGGCTGAACATCGATTCAGGTTCGATGAAACCCACATACATCGCAAAGAACCCGCCCCACACGCCGGTGATGCCACCCGACAGCACGAAGGCCAGCATCTTGTAGCGATCGGCCGGTACACCCAGGCTGCGTGCTGCCGACTCGTCACCATTGATGGCGCGCCAGTAGAAGCCCACCTTGGAATGCACCAGGAACCAGGTTGCCAGGAAGGTCAGCAAAGCCAGGCCGATAGCGATCCAGTAGTACGGCACCTTGCTGCGGAACAAGAGCATCCATGGTGCTTCGGCAATCGGTGCTTCCAGACCCACCGCACCGCCCGCCCACTGCCAATTGATCATCAGCAGCAAGCCGATCTGCAGCAGCGCGATCGTGGCCATGGCGAAGTAGTGCCCCGCCAGACGCAAGGTCGGACCACCCACTACCCAGGCAATTGCCGCAGACAGCAGCCCACCGAGCGGAATGCCGATGATGGGCGTGAGCTTCAGGTGTTGCAGCAGCAAGATGGTGGTGTAACCACCCACGCCCACGAACACGCAGTGCCCGAAGGACACGCGGCCCAGGAAACCGCCAACCAGGTTCCAGGCGGCACCGAGCGCGCCGAACATGATCACCATCAGCAGCACCTGGATGGTGAACGCGTCCTTCACGAACACCGGTGCGGCGGCCAACAAGGCGGCGACGAGCACGGCGATCAGCAGCGGCCGGCGCGACGAGCCCGCCCGCTTGGCCGATGCCGGCGGCGAAGCCGGACGATCGATAGATGAATTCATCTGAGTAGTTCCCATGTCACCAGCGCCCGAACAATCCGCGGGGCCGATACCACAGCACCAGGATGAAGACGATGAAGATGCTGACAGTCTTGAGTGCCGGGGCCACGAAGTAACCCGTCATGGACTCGATCACACCCAGCGTGATGCCAGCGACCAGCGCACCCGGCAAGGAGCCGAATCCGCCCATGCACACCGCCACGAAGGCAAGCAGGCCGAACACCGTGCCCACGGACGGGTAGACGTAGAAGAAGGTGGTGAGCAAGGCACCGGCGAAACCGACTGCCGCACTGCCGACGATCCAGACCTGCGCATTGACACGGTCAGGCGGAATGCCGACCAGCGCCGCGACTTCGCGATCTTCGGCAACCGCTTGCAGCGCATGGCCCCAACGGGTGCGATAGACCAGCCAGAACAGAATGCCGATCACCGCCAGCGAGGCAATGGCAGCAATGACTTGCGGACGACCCATCGAGATATTGCCGACCGTGATACTGCCTGAGACCAGCGTGTCGGGCAGATTGCGATAGTCGGGCGAGAAGAAGATGAACGCCAGTTGGCGCAGCACCAGACCCAGGCCGAAAGTGGCCAGGATGATGGCCATCGCCGGACCCTTCTGCAGCCGCTTGATGATCAGGGTGTAGGTGGTAAACCCCACGAACCCGAGCAGGCAGGCAACCATCGGTGCGGACAAAGTCGGGTCGACGTGACCCAGGGTGAACATCCAATAGGCGGCATACATGCCGAGCATCAAGAACTCGCCGTGGGCGAAATTGATGACGTCGGTAATACCCCATATCAACGCCAGGCCGAGGGCGACCGCGGCGTAGATCAGGCCGTTGAACAGGCCTGCTGAAAGCGCTTCTAACATGCTTGGCTCCTGTAGTGGCAGCCTGCGACGCGCCCCGCGGCGCGCCGTAGGCCGAGGGGCTTATTTCCAGGTGAACGGCAGCGTCGGCAAGCTCTGATCAAGCTTGTATTTCAGCGGCCAGACGGTCTGGTATTGATTGCCCTTCAACTCCAGGATCAGGCCCGAGCCCAGCGTGTTCTGGCCGTGCTGATCGAACTTCACCCCCGCCCAGGGCATGACTACCTGCGACTCGCCCAACGAGGTGGCAGCAAGTGCCTTGCGGATGGCTTCCGGGTCGGTCGAGCCTGCGCGGTTGATGGCATCGGCCAGCACCAGCACGCCCTGCATCGAACGGCCGTTGTTGCCGTTCATGTCCTTGCCGGTCTTGGCCTTGTACAAGTCGTTGATGACCTTGATCAGCGGCTTGGTCGCGGCCAGGTCATTGCCCCATACGTCACGCGTCAGCACCGTCTGAACTTGCGGGCCGACTTCCTGCACGAAGCGCGAATCGATGAAGCCTGCATCGTTGGCCAGCAGCACCGGCGGTGCGTACTTGCTTTCGCGCATGGTGCGCACGAACAGCATGGCGTCGGCGGTGTAGCTGGCAAAGATGGCAACGTCGGGTTTGATCGCGGCAAGCGTCTGCACTTCGGCGGTCAACGACGGCGAACCAGCTGCGTAGGCAATCTTGCCAACGATCTTGCGGTTGTACTTGGCGGCGAATTTCTCGACGGCCTTGTAGGTGTTCACGCCGAAGTCGGTGTTCTCGTAGACCACCGCGATCTTCTGGGTGGGCACGGCCTTCACGCCATCCAGGAACTCCATCATGTTGTCGATGAAGGTGTCATCGTTCGGCGAGGTACGGAAGAACCACTTGTAGTTGCGTTCGGTCAGGTCGGGGCTGCTCGACTCGCCGTTCAGGAAGGGAATGCCGCGCTGCTCGGCGATGCGGCTGGCGGTCTTGGTGACGGCGGACTGATACGCACCGGTCAGCGCAACGACCTTTTCCTGTTCGATCAGGCGCTGCGCGTCAGACAGGCCGACTTCCGGCTTGCCTTGCGAATCGCCGAACACGACCTCAAGCTTGGCACCGCCAAGGTTGGGCAAGCCTGCACCCTTGGCCAGCGGCACATCACCCAGTTCCGGGTGCGGGTTGTTCACCAGCTCGACTGCCAGTTCGATGGCCGCCTTGATTTCAGCCCCGGTGGACGCAAGCGGTCCGCTCAGGGGATAGATCGCACCGATGCGAACGGTTTTTTGCTGTGCCAGCGCAGCAGGCCCGAAGGTCAGCGCCACGCAAGCGGCGGTCACGCCAATTAGTTGCTTGAACATTTTTTTGTGTCTCCTCGATACTCGGAACATCATTGCGATGTGGACGGGAACTGCAACGTACGACCCATGCACAGGCATGGGCGGCCGGAAAAAATGGGCACAGGTGCACCCGGTCGCGCCGCGATACGGCGAAACCTTCAATCCGGAAATTCAGTGTGCAGCGCCCCGGCTGATAGGGCGCTGTACGGTGTCTTGTCCTAGAACGCAGCCAGGCGGCTGTTGACCAGGTCAGTCACCAGCATGTGACCGGGTGCGTGTGTGATGCAGAACTCGGGGCGCACCGACGCGACCACCGATTGCGGTGTCACGCCACAAGCCCAGAACACGGGAATCTCATCCTCACCGATATCCACAGCGTCGCCGTATTCGGGCTTGTGGATATCTGCAATGCCGATCTGTGACGGGTCACCGAAGTGCACGGGAGCACCATGCACTGACGGGAATCGCGACGTCACCTGGATGGCGCGAATGGCTTCCGCGACTTTCATCGGCCGCATCGACACCACCATCGGACCCGAGAACACCCCTGCCGGAACCGTCGGGACATTGGTGCGATACATGGGCACGTTGCGACCTTGTTCGATGTGACGGACCGGCAGCCCGTTATCGAGCATGGCTTCTTCGAACGAGAACGAACAACCGATCAGGAAAGACACCAGGTCGTCGCGCCAGATGTCGCGCACATCGGTGGGTTCATCGACCAGCACGCCGTCGTGCCACACGCGATAACGCGGGATATCGCTGCGGATGTCGATGTCGACGCCCAGCTCGTTCAAGGACGGGTTGCCCGGTTCGGACACCGCCAGCAAGGGGCAGGACTTGGGATTGCGCTGGCAGAAGCGCAGGAAATCGTCGGCCAGCGCGGCAGGCAGGATGGCCAGATTGGCCTGTACATGTCCGGGTGCCAGGTTGGCGGTCGGACCAGTCACGCGACCGGAGCGTGCATCGAGTCGGGCCTGGTGCGCGTCCGACAAAGCAATGAAAGGCAAATCTGAACGTGCTGACACGAGAGGGCTCCGGCTGCGTGGATCGATGACGCATTACGCCGTGCTTGGCAAATCCCGTCCAATCACATGTTGCGATAGACCGTGATAAGAAAAAACGATCAGTGTCAGCCGGACGTGCTTTTGTCCTCGGCCGCGATGCGTTGCGCAGCCTGCGCCACCGTATGGGCGATATGGCTGTCAGGCCCCGGCACCCAGCAGGCCGTGTAGTGCAGCGGTGGCAGAGGCGGGGCAAGCACATCAAGCAGGCGCAACTGCCCTTCCGCCAGTTCACGCGACAACGTGACCGGGGCCACCACGGCGGTACCGCGTCCGTCGCAGGCCATGCGCACGATCACGCTCACCGCCGAGCTGCCGTACATGCGCGGCGCAGTCGCAGACGCGCTGCTGAGCAGTCGATGCACGGCACGATACGGACTGGTGGTGGACGCATAGGTCACCACAGGCATCTTGGCCACCTGTTCCAGGCTGATGGGCTCAGGCCCCAGATCCAGCTGCGGGCTGGCGATCCACGCAAGGGGGTACTGGCAGAGTTCAAGCTTTTCCAGCTTCGGTTCGTCCAGGGGTTCCAACAGAAACGCCAGGTCGATCTGGCGGGCCAGCACCTGTGCACGCAGGCCAGAGGTAGTGTCCACCTGGATTTCAATTTCCAAGGCAGGATAAGCATCCGACAGATGCTCCATCAGGGTCGAGAACCAGGTGTGGATCAGGGTCTCGGATACCCCCAGTCGCAAGGTGCCGCTCATGACACTGTCAGCACGCGCAGCCTGCAGCATGTCATGGCGCATCTGCAGCATGCGCTCGGCGTGCGACAGCAATTCCTCGCCTTTTGCCGTCAGCTTGATGCCCCGCGTATCGCGTTCGAACAGCTTGACGCCCAAGTCGCCTTCCAGCAATGCAATGCGCTGCGAAATCGCAGGTTGTGTCGCGTTCAGTTTCTCGGCAGCCGAGCGAAAACCGCCCAGCGTGGCCACCCAGAAGAAGGTCTCGATATTGCGTAGATCGATCATGGAACGAGGTCTGCCAGCAAGCCGTCGATCGCCGATCGTACCTTGTGCAATGCGGGATACGCGACGGGAATTTTTCCCGTCGCCGCAGAGTCAGTGCACCACGCGCGCCAGGAAATCCTGCAGCCTGGGACTCTCCGGCTGGGTGAAGAATTTCTCGGGCGGGGCTTGTTCAACAATACGACCGGCGTCCATGAAGACCACCCGATCGGCCACCTCGCGGGCAAACCCCATCTCGTGCGTGACGACCACCATGGTCATGCCTTCGTTGGCCAGGGAGATCATGGTGTCGAGCACTTCATTGACCATCTCCGGGTCCAGCGCCGAAGTCGGTTCGTCAAACAGCATCACGTCCGGCTGCATGCACAGCGCACGCGCAATCGCCACCCGTTGCTGTTGTCCGCCCGACAGTTGCGCCGGATAGTTGTCGGCCTTGTGACCGATGCGCACACGGGTCAGCAGTTCGCGGGCACGACGTTCAGCGTCGGCCTTCGACAGCTTCAATGCCCACATCGGTGCCAGCGTGCAGTTCTCCAACGCGGTCAGATGCGGGAACAGGTTGAAGTGCTGGAACACCATGCCCACGTGTTTGCGCACTTCGTCGGCGGCGCGCGGGTCTGCGCTCATCGGTGCGCCGTGCACCGAGATGCCCCCGCGCTGAAAGGGCTCCAGGCCATTCACACAGCGGATCAAGGTTGACTTGCCGGACCCGGACGGACCACAGATGACCACGCGTTCGCCAGTGCCGATGTTCAGCGAGACATCGCGCAGCGCCTGGAAGTCGCCATACCATTTGTTGACGCCGTCGATGACCACGGCAGGGCCTTTGCCCGGTGCGAATACTGTTTGAGCAGGCCGATTCATCGCAGCACCTTGCCAAGAAATGCGCGGGTGCGCGCATGTTGTGGATTCGAGAACATCTGTTCCGGTGGTGCGTCTTCCATGATCACGCCTTCGTCCATGAACACCACCCGGTCTGCCACCTCGCGGGCGAAGCCCATCTCATGCGTGACCACCACCATGGTCATGCCACGATTGGCCAGGTCGCGCATCACAGCCAATACGTCGGACACGGTCTCCGGGTCGAGCGCCGAGGTCGGCTCATCGAACAGCAAGGCCTTGGGTTTCATGGCCAGCGCGCGCACGATTGCCACGCGCTGCTGCTGCCCGCCCGACAGCTCGCGCGGGTAGGCGTCGATCTTGTGCGCGAGGTTCACCAGTTCCAACAAGCGCCGCACTTCGGCATCCGCCTCGGCCTCGCGCAGACGGCCTCGGCGCATGGGGGCCAGTGTCATGTTGCGACGCACGGTCAGGTGCGGGAACAAGGCGTAGTCCTGGAACACCATGCCGATGTCTTCACGCAGCCGCTGCCAGGCTTTTCGATCATTCGCGGGGGTGACCACGCCATCGATGGCGATCTCACCGCCGCTGGGTTCCACCAGCCCGTTCAAGGTGCGGATCAAAGTGCTTTTGCCCGAGCCGCTGGGGCCGACCACCACCAGCACTTCGCCCGCGTGCACGTCCAGGTCAATGCCCTTGAGTACCGGCGTGGCACCGAACTGCTTGTTCAGGCCACGTACACGGATCAGCGGCTGCGCCGTCATGGCGTGGCCTGCGCAAGCGCTGCCAATGCTTCGGCCTCGGCGTGCAAGGCCAGCCGTGCCTGGCGGGTGGTCTCGCGCCGTTGCGCGTTCAAGGTGTCTTGCTGCACCAGGCGCACCGTGGCGGCGGCCACCATGCTGGCCACCGAGTCGGGGGCCGGTCCACCGATGGTGCGGGCGTGCACACTGGCGGCCGGGTCCAGGCATTCACCGACGATATCGGCCGACAAACCCAATGGCCGGCCGATCTCGTCAACCGAGGCGCGGTCCACCATGTCTACATCGATCTGATCGGACGACAGGCCACGTTCCATTGCCTCGCGCACCACTGCGCCAACGATGTGATGCGCCTGGCGGAAGGACACATCGGCCTTGCGCACAATGGTGTCTGCCAGGTCTGTGGCGGCGCAGAAGTTTTCGCGTGCGCGGCGCAGCATCACGTCTTCACGCGGGCGGGCGGTACGCACCACCAGGTCCAGCACCTTCAGCGCCTTCACGCTTTCTTCGCACATGTCTGCAAAGTTGGCCACGCTTTCGCGGTTGGCGTCGCCGGTGTGCGAGAACTGGCTGGCGCGCTGCACCGCCATCGCAGTGGTGAACATGCCGATCAGGTGCCCGGCGCGGCCCTTCAGGTATTCCAGCACCACCGGGTTTTTCTTCTGCGGCATGATGCTCGACGTACCCGCCACGCTGTCGGGAAAATCGATCAGACGGAACTCGTCGGTGACCCACACGAAGTAGTCCTGCGCGATGCGGCTCCAGGTGGTGGCCAGCATGGTCAGCGCCGCCATGATCTCGAACAGGAAGTCGCGCGAGGCCACCGCGTCCAGTGTGTTGTCGGCCACTGTCGGGAAGCCGAGCAGACGCGCGGTTTCCATGCGGTCGATCTCGAAGGGCGTACCCGCCAGCGCACCCGCACCCAGCGGGCTGCGATTCATGCGGGTGTAGCTGGCTTCCAGGCGTTCCGTGTCACGCCCCAGGGCTTCTGCGGCAGCCGACAACCAGAATCCGTAAGTCACTGGTTGCGCAGGTTGCAGATGGGTATAACCGGGCATCACCACTTCCTGATACCGGGTTGCCTGAGCCAGAATGGTGCGACGCACCACCACCAGTTGATCGATCAAGGCATGCACGTGATCACGTGCCTTCAAGCGGTCGATGGTTGCCAGGATGTCATTGCGACTGCGCGCCGTGTGCAGGCGGCCGCCAACATCTTTGCCCACCTTGTCGATCAGATGCGCTTCGTAGTTGAAGTAGGCATCTTCACGTTGCGGATCGAGTTCAATCGCATCGGGCCCAGCCGCTTCCATGTCCAGCAAGGCGCGGGCAATGGCACTGGCTGCGGCCGTCTGCACCAGGCCTTGCTTGTGCAGCATCAACACGTGTGCGGCGTTGATGTCGGTCAGGTAGTTGAAGCCTTTGGCGAAGTCCTTCGCCAGGCGGGGTCGATAGATGATCTCGCACACTTCCTCGGCCGTGGTTTCGGTGAGGCGTCGGCTGACCTGCGATTCGCTGACGGACGAAGAAATCATGATGCGATGGACTCGGTGGAAGTGACGGGACGGACGCGATCGGAATTGAGGCGGCGTTCCAGATAACGGCTCAGCCAGGTGAAGACCGAGCAGATGACGAAGTAGACAAGCAGCACCACGCCGTAGACCACAAAGGCCGGGTTGGTGCCCTGCATGATGGTGGTACGTTCGATCACGATCTGCGCAGTCTTCAGGAATTCACTGACGCCCACCAGCGCACCCAGCGACGTGGCTTGAATCAGCAGCGTGACCAGACCGGTATACGAGGGCACGATGGCGCGCATCGATTGCGGCACGATCACGAACCAGTAGATTTCCCAGGGACGCAAACCCAGCGCCCAGGCACTGCGCCATTGGTGTTCGGCCACCGACAGAATGCCGCCACGCACGATCTCGATGCCGTTTGCGCTGCCCCACAGTGTCAGGCCCAGCGACACCGCTAGAAAGGGAGGCAACTGCACCCCGAACAAGGGCAAGGCGAAGTAGATGAAGAACACGTTGACGATCAGCGGAATCGCGCGGAACAGCTCGGTGTACAGATAAATCACACCGCGCACGAAACGGTTGCGTACCGTGGCCAGCACACCCAGCACGGCCGAGATCAGTGTGGAACACAGCAGCGTGACCAGCGCGATCTTCAGCGTCATGCCCAGCCCGCTGGCGATGTACACCCAGTTCTTGAGAATGAGGTCCATGATCAGGTCCTGAAGGGGCGATGCAAGCGGTGTTCAAGACGTTGCGCGGCCAGGCTGAGCAGCACTACCAGACTGACGTAGATCACGCCGATGGCGGCAAACATTTCCAGCGCGCGGAAGTCCGTGGCGATGCGATCGACGGCAACGTAGGTCAATTCCGCCAGCCCGATTGCCTGCAGATACGAAGAGTTCTTCAGCATCGACACCGAGGTATTCACCAGCGCCGGCAGGCTGCTGCGAAACGCAATCGGCAAGGCCACCAGCCGCAGGTATTGACGGGTGCTCAGGCGCAGTGAAATCGCCGCTTCGCGCATGCCATGTTCCACCGTGGACAGGCCACCGCGAATGTTCTCAACCTGGTAGGCACCGGCCCACACCGACAGACACACGACACCGGACCAGAACAGCGAGAACTGCACGCCGATGGACGGCAGCCCGTAGAAAATGAAGAACAACTGAACCAGGATGGGCGTGTTGCGGATGAGTTCCACATAACCCACCACCAGTTGGGACAGCACCGGGATGCGCAGCACCCGACAGGCGGCACCGATGATGCCGATCACAACCGAGGCGATCAAGGCGATGACAGAGACCAGCACGGTCATGCCCAGGCCATTCAACAAGGCCGGCCATTGGGCGTACAGGTAATTGGGATCGAAGCTCATTGACCCACACTTGCGCGATGCGCCGTTCGAGGTAAGGACGCCCGCCTGCGCCTGGCGGCGGGTGCGTCAGACCCCGCCCGGGGCGCGTGGAAGACGCGCCGGGCGAGTACGTGCCGTCGATGGTGCAGGCTTACTTGCCGTCGGGACGCGGGCTTTCGAACGCGTTGACGTAGTAGGGGCGAATGCCTTCAGGCACCCATTTCGCCAGCCAGCCGCGGAACAGCTTTTCGTCATGCATCTTGGCCACAGATGCACTCAGGTAGTCGCGCCAGGCTTCTTCGTTCTTGCGAACGCCAATGGCGGCATCAGACACCAGGAACACGTCGTCCAGCACCCGCAAGGACTTGTCCTGATCGGCCACCACCACCAGGGTGGCTCCGTCATGCGCATAGGCGGCAGCACGACCTTGCTTGAATGCCTGGAGCGAATCGGCCGTGCCGTTCAGGCGCAAGGTGGTGACCTTGGGCATGTTGTCTTCGAACCATTTGGCTTGCACCGAGCCCTTGGGCGTCACCACCGTCTGGCCGTCGAGATCGGCCACTTTCTTGTAGGGGCTGTCGGCCTTGACCAGCACGCCGCTGGCACCCCAGCGATAGGCCTTGGTGAAATCGATGACACGCGCCCGCTCGGGCGTGGCACCCAGCGTGGCGATCAGCAGGTCGACCCGACCGGCGGTCAGTTGCGGAATGCGGTTCTCGGCGGTCACGCAGGTCATGCTGATCTTGCTTTCGTCGCCGAACGCCCACTTGGCGATCTGACGCGCCATGTCGGTTTCGACACCGGCGTAAGCCCCTTTCTCATCCTGATAACCGTAGGGCGGCTGGTCACAGCGCACACCGACGTTCAAGACTCCCTTGGCCTTGATGGCCTCGGGCACGGCCGGCAGTGTGACGGCTGCGACGGCAGGAATGGAGGCAGCCATTGAGGCAGCAAACGAGATGGCAGCAGCCATCAGGCGGCCGGTAAAGACATGACGAACGCGAGCACAACGAACACGCATGGATTGTCTCCGTTATCTGAAGGGTCGCCGCCAGACGCGTGATGCGCCCGCACAGCCAGGACACTGCCCCGTCTGTGCAGGTGCTTCGTGCCATGGGTACAACTTACGGTGCCCTAGCCCATATGGCAAATTCGGATACGATGACCCTTCATCAGTTTTTGATATACCCCCGGCATGATCAACTTCAAACAGGTCGAAACCTTCCGGGCGGTCATGTTGTCGAGATCGATGACGCAGGCTGCGCGTGAACTGCATACCTCGCAACCCAATATCAGCCGGGTGATCGGACAGCTGGAAAAACAGATCGGCATGCGGCTGTTCGAACGGGCTGCCGGCCGGCTGGTGCCGACCCCGGAAGGACAGGCTTTCTTTCGAGACGTCGAGCGGTCGTTCATCGGGCTGCGCAGCCTGGAGAACTCGGCAGCATCCATTCTCAAGCGTGGTGTCGGACGCCTGCGCATCGGCTCGGTGCCGTCGATGGCACTGACGCTTGCCCCCACCACCATTCAGCGCTTTTCAAAGCTGTTCCCCGACGTGGTGGTGTCCCTGCACGTCAGCGACTCGGTGTCGGTAGGCCAGTGGACGGCGACCGGCTACAGCGACATCGGCATCGCGTCCTATGTGCATGACAGTCAGGGCATCGATGTGGAGTTGCTGGGGGAGATGACGGGAGTGTGCATCGTGCCATCTACGCACAGGCTGGCGAAGGGTCGTGGAGCGCTGAAGCCGGATGACTTGGATGGGGAACCCTTTCTGTCTCATGCCTACGGCGATGGCACGCGTCAACGCATTGATGCCCCCTTCACCAAGGACCGCGAGGACGCACGCATTCTTGCCTGCGAGTCGCACTATGCAGCAGCGATATGCAAGATGGTCGGGTTGGGCATGGGGGTCAGCGTGGTGAACCCGATTGTTGCGCACAGCTATCGGTACAGCGACATTGTCGTCAGGCGCTTTTTGCCGGCGATCTCGTTTCCGACCTACGCGCTGCATCCTCAGCACCAGCCTCGCAGCCTGTTGAATCGCGAGTTCGCCGCCTTGTTCGAAGCGTGCATGCAGGAAGAAGCGCGCGCCATGTTGAAGGCGCGCTAGGGGTAGATATCTGGATCAGGAACCGGAAAGCTTGCGGGCGATACGGAACGTGTCCACGACAATCGTCTACGCTTTCTTCGGCAGCGGAATATCGGCAATCCGCTGAAACAGACGCACCACCGACGAATCATCTTCGTTACCCCACCCCGCCGCGCTGGCCGCCACAAACTGTTGATACGCACTGCCCGCCAGCGGCAGCGGAAAAGTCATGCCACGCGCGGTATCCAGCACGATGCCAAGGTCTTTCACGAAGATGTTCACCGCTGAACTTGGCGGCGCGTAGTCGGCCGCCAGAATGCGTGGCACCCGGTCTTTGAACGCCCAGGAACTGCCCGCACTGCGGCTGACGATTTCATACAGCAGATTCGGATCGATGCCCGCGCGCGCACCAAAGGCAACGGCTTCACACGCTGCCGCAATGTGCACCCCCACCAGCAGTTGATTGACCATCTTCATGGTCGATCCCAGCCCCCATTCGGTACCCAGGTGATAGAGGTTGGCACCGAAGGCTTCAAAAACCGGACGGGTGCTTTCGAACGCATCTTTCGGGCCGGCAGCCATGATGGTCAGCGTGCCTGCCGCCGCCCCGGCCGTGCCGCCCGATACGGGGCTGTCGAGCAGGGTCACGCCATGCTCGGCGGCCATCGCGCCAAGGCGCTTGGCATCTTCGGGCAATGCAGTACAGCACAACGCCACCACGCCTTTGCCACTCATGGCAGCCAACACACCCTTGTCGCCCGCCAGCACGCTTTCCGCCTGCGCTGCGTTGACCACGAACAGAATCACCACCGATGCCTGGATGCCGACTTCAGCGGGTGACGCCGCACGTTGACCACCTTCGGCTTCGAAACGCGTATAGGCGGAATCACGCACGTCAAAGCCCACCACCGGGAAGCCTTTGCGCAAGATGTTCAAGGCGACTTCGATGCCCATGGCACCCAAGCCGATCAGGCCGACGGTCGGGAGTTTCGAGCTGGCCGGATTGCGTTGTGGGTTCGTCTCGTCGTGCCGTGTTTCATGCCCTGCTTCGTGCCCTACCGCCATTGCCAAGCTCCCATTTTTGGAACAACCGAATCTTTGATCTGTGAACGCGTGCCTGTCTGCCATCTGCCACTGAACCAGCACCGTCGCCCATCATCGTACTGACCGCCCCGCACGCTGAATACGTACATAAATTCAATCATCGATGAGCGTGATTCACCCTTGCGCTGCACTGCACAAAATCTTGATCAACCTGCTGAAATACAGCCGTCCATTAACCCCGAATTCGAGTCCCATCGTCCGATAAACACCACGAGTCGCCAATGCGCTTCGGCATTGGCCACGCAGCCGATATACTGGGCGCGCAAAAACGCAGGGGTCCTTTGCACAGGTCTGGAAATTCCGGGCTTGCGCGGGGTGAGAAAGTCCCTTCGAACCTGTACGGATAATGCCGATGCAGGGAGCGTTTCCCGGCCGCCTTTGATGGGCGAGGTCCGGTCGCATCCGGCATCTCAGCATCCACGGCCGGCCTGCGGCCGTGCGTCGTCTGTGCTGTTCTTCCCTTCTGTTTTCCCCTCCCCTGGCCGGGAAGTCTCTTCCGAGTTCGGCTCCGACACCTTTTAATGTCCTGGAGCTTCCATGAACGCCAATCCCAAGTTTCTCGCTTCTACTGCACTGGTCGACGAAGCCGCCGTCCAACCGCTGCCGCAATCCCGCAAGGTCTACCAGACCGGTTCACGTCCTGATATTCGCGTGCCGTTCCGGGAGATTTCGCAGGACGACACGCCGACCATGTTCAGCGGCGAGAAGAACCCGCCCATTACCGTCTACGACACCAGCGGCCCGTACACCGACCCGGATGCCCGCATCGACATTCGTTCGGGCCTGGCCCCGCTGCGCGCAGCCTGGCTGGACGAGCGCGGTGACACCGAATTCCTGGATGGCCCGACCAGTGCCTTCGGCCGCGAGCGGCTCGAAGACCCCAAACTGGCCGAACTGCGCTTCAACCTGCAACGCACGCCGCGTCGTGCGCGCGCCGGCAAGAACGTGACGCAGATGCACTACGCGCGCCAAGGCATCATCACGCCGGAAATGGAATTCGTCGCGATCCGCGAAAACCTGCGCCGTGAGCAGTACGTGCAGTCCTTGCGCGACAGCGGTGCCACCGGCCAGAAAATGGCTGAACTGCTGATGCGTCAGCATCGCGGCGAATCCTTTGGTGCCGCGTTGCCCGGAGCCATCACCCCGGAATTCGTGCGGGAAGAAATCGCGCGTGGTCGCGCCATCATTCCGAACAACATCAACCACCCCGAAAGCGAACCGATGGCCATCGGGCGCAACTTCCTGGTGAAGATCAACGCCAACATCGGCAACTCGGCCGTGACCTCGTCGATCGGTGAAGAAGTCGAGAAGATGACCTGGGCAATCCGCTGGGGTGCCGACAACGTGATGGACTTGTCCACCGGCAAGCACATCCACGAAACCCGCGAATGGATTCTGCGCAATTCGCCCGTGCCAATCGGTACCGTGCCGCTGTACCAAGCGCTGGAAAAGGTGAATGGCAAGGCGGAAGACTTGACCTGGGAGATCTTCCGCGACACGCTGATCGAACAAGCCGAACAAGGCGTGGATTACTTCACCATTCACGCCGGCGTGCGTCTGCCCTTCATCCCGATGACGGCCAAGCGCATGACCGGCATCGTGTCGCGCGGCGGTTCGATCATGGCCAAGTGGTGTCTGTCGCATCACCGCGAGAGCTTCATCTACGAACACTTCGAAGACATCTGCGAGATCATGAAGGCCTACGACGTGTCCTTCTCGCTGGGCGACGGCCTGCGCCCGGGCTCGATCTACGATGCCAATGATGAAGCACAGTTTGCAGAACTGAAGACGCTGGGTGAGCTGACCCAGGTGGCCTGGAAGCACGATGTGCAGGTGATGGTCGAGGGCCCGGGCCACGTGCCCATGCACTTGATCAAGGAGAACATGGACTTGCAGCTGGAACACTGCAAGGAAGCGCCCTTCTACACGCTGGGACCGCTGACCACCGACATCGCACCGGGTTACGACCACATCACGTCCGGCATCGGCGCGGCGATGATCGGCTGGTACGGCACCGCCATGCTTTGCTACGTGACCCCGAAAGAGCATCTGGGCCTGCCGAACAAGAAGGATGTGAAGGACGGCATCATCACCTACAAGATCGCTGCGCACGCGGCGGACTTGGCCAAAGGCCACCCCGGTGCCCAAGTGCGCGACAATGCGTTATCGAAGGCGCGTTTCGAGTTCCGTTGGGAAGACCAGTTCAACATTGGCCTAGATCCGGACACGGCACGCGAGTTCCACGACGAGACCCTGCCCAAGGACTCGATGAAGGCGGCGCACTTCTGCTCGATGTGCGGCCCGCATTTCTGCAGCATGAAGATCACGCAAGACGTGCGTGATTACGCAGCGCAGCAAGGCGTCGACGAAAAAGACGCCCTGTCGCGCGGCATGCAGGAAAAGGCCATCGAGTTCGTGAAAAAGGGCGCAGAGCTGTATCACAGGGCTTGATACCGCTTTGCTGAACCCAATAAAGCCTGCACTCGATGCACCCGGACATGATCGGGGCTGACAGACAGGCTTGACGGCGCGCCGCCCGGTGGCGGCGCGCCCGCAACGGAGATTTCCATGCAAGACGCACTGACGCAGGACACGCTGACCATCGCTGGCGTCGAATATCAATCTCGTTTGCTGGTGGGCACCGGCAAGTACCGCGATTTTGCGCAGACCCGCGAGGCGCTGGACGCCAGTGGCGCGCAGATCGTCACGGTGGCCATCCGCCGCACCAACCTGGGCCAGAACCCGGGCGAACCGAATCTGCTGGACTACCTGCCGGCCGACCGTTTCACGCTGCTGCCCAACACCGCCGGCTGCTACAGCGCCGACGATGCCGTGCGCACGCTGCGCCTGGCGCGTGAACTGCTGGACGGCCACGACCTGGTGAAGCTGGAAGTGCTGGGCGACCCGCACACGCTGTTCCCCAACATGCCCGAAACCCTGAAAGCCGCTGAAACCCTGGTGAAGGACGGCTTCAAGGTGATGGTGTATTGCACCGACGATCCGATCCAGAGCCGCATGCTGGAAGACATTGGCTGCGTGGCGATCATGCCGCTGGCGTCCTTGATCGGCTCGGGCATGGGCATTCTGAATCCGTGGAACCTGCGCCTGATCATCGATCAGTCGAAGGTGCCGGTGCTGGTCGATGCAGGTGTCGGCACCGCGTCGGACGCCGCCATTGCCATGGAACTGGGTTGTGACGGCGTGTTGATGAACACCGCAATTGCCGGTGCACAAGACCCGGTGCGCATGGCGCGGGCGATGAAAAAAGGTGTTGAAGCCGGCCGTGATGCCTACCTGGCTGGCCGCGTGCCGAAGAAGCTGTACAGCGCTGCCCCCAGCTCGCCGACCGAAGGCATGATCGGGAAGGCCGCAGACAGCAAGGCAACGGTCGGGAAGGCAGCATAAGCATGGCTTTCCCCCCGGTTTCTGCCGACCCGCGCGGCGCAAATGGTGCGAGCAAAGACGGTGCTGACAAAAATGCACGCAAAGGCACGATTGCCAATGCCTTGAGCATTGCGGGCATCGATCCCTCGGGCGGCGCAGGTGTGCTGGCCGACGTCAAAGCCATGAGCGCCATGGGTGCTTACGCCTGCGGCGTGATCGCCGCGTTGACTGCGCAAAGCACCCAGGGTGTGAGCGGCATCTTGCCGGTTGCCCCGGCGTTCGTGGGCGAGCAGATCGACACCTTGTTTGCCGATGTTCGCATCGATGCAGTGAAGATCGGTATGGTCGGGCAGCGCCCGGTCATTGAAATGGTGGCTGAGCGTCTGCAGCATTGGGCACCGAGCCGGGTGGTGCTGGACCCGGTGATGATTGCCAAGGGCGGCCATGCACTGCTGGAGCGCGATGCGGTTGGCGCACTGCGCGAAGGCCTGTTCCCGCTGGTGACGGTGCTGACGCCCAATTTGCCGGAAGCCGCCGCCTTGCTGGACCAGGCAGCCCCCGACAACCTGCGCGAAATGCGCCGCGCTGCCGAACGGCTGCGCGAAAAGCTGGGCCACAGCGGTCAGCGCTGGGTGCTGCTGAAAGGCGGCCACCTGCACGGCGATATGGCCATCGACCTGCTGCACGACGGCGATCAGATGATCGAGATGTCGGCTCCGCGCGTGGAAACACGCAATACCCACGGCACTGGCTGCACACTGAGCGCCGCGCTGGCCGCCTTGTTGGCCCAGGGCATCGACACCCCGATCGCGGCCAAACGGGCAAAGGCCTATCTGACCGAAGCCCTGCGCCACGCAGACCGGCTCGATGTCGGCAGCGGCCACGGGCCGGTGCATCACTTCCACGGCTGGTGGTAGGTCGCGGGTGATGTCATGGTGATGGACCTTCCAGACGGTGACACGGCGTCTGAGGACGCCGGGCCGGACTCGCCACGCTGGCGTCGCCGAAAGGCCTTTCGCAGCCGCGAAGTGCTGGACGCGGCGCTCGATGCCTTCGTTGCGCGAGGTTATGCCGGCACCCGGCTGGAAGATGTGGCACGCAGCGCGGGCGTGGCCAAGAGCACGCTGTACCTGTATTTCGCCAACAAGGAAGACCTGTTCAAGGCCGTAGTGCGCGACAGCATCGTGCCGATGATCGTCGAGGCCAGCCAGATCGTGGACCAATGGACCGGCAGCAGCGCCGCCCTGCTGGCCTTCCTGATCGAAGGCTGGTGGGAACGCATCGGCAACCTGCGCAGCTCGGGAATCATGAAGCTCGTGACCTCGGAAGCAGGCAATTTTCCGGGCATTGCGCGCTTTTATCTGGACGAAGTGATCACTCCGGGGCAGGCAATTTTCAGCCGGGCGTTGCAACGAGGCATCGATCACCAGGAATTTTCCTGTCCGGACGTGCCCGCCACGGTGCATGTGATTTGCAGCCCGGTAATGATGATGGCCCTCTGGGAGCACACGTTTGCGGGGGTTGCGGAGCGTCCGGCGTCAGCCGAACGTCAGCTCCAGGCGCTGATTACGACGCTGACACGCGGCCTTGCCACCACACCGTCATAGCGCAAGCTCGCGCGAACGCCTAAAATGCTGCGGTTGTCCATCCAGCCGCAGCGAGCCATGAACGCCACGACCCTGAACGATCTCGACGCCCCCCGCGACGAAGCACTCGAACAAGCCCGTTTTAATATGGTGGAACAGCAGATCCGCCCCTGGGACGTGCTCGATACGCGTGTCCTGGACCTGTTGTCCCAGGTTCGTCGTGAAAACTTCGTGCCGCCCACCCTGCGCGCGATGAGCTTCGTCGACATGGAAATTCCGCTGCGCGTTGGCGGCGTCGACACCGGCGAAACCATGCTGGCTCCCAAACTGGAAGCCCGTCTGCTGCAAGAACTGGCATTGAAGTCGACCGACTCGGTGCTGGAAATCGGTGCCGGTTCCGGCTACCAGGCGGCCCTGATGGCCAGCCAGGCCAACCAGGTCACCACCGTTGAAATCGATTCGCGTCTGGCTGCCTTTGCTCAGGAAAACCTGCAGCGCCAAGGCATCACCAATGTCCGCGTCGAAACTGGCGACGGACGCAGCGGCTGGGGCACCACCGAATACGAAGCCATTCTGGTCAGCGGTTCGGTCCCGGAAGTACCCGACGGCCTGAAGTATCAATTGCGCGTGGGTGGCCGCATGCTGGTCATCGTCGGTCAGGCACCGGTCATGACGGCCTGGCTGATCACCCGCACCACCGCTGCCAGCTTCGACTCGATTTCGCTGTTCGAAACCGTGGTGAAGCCCTTGCGTGGTACCAGCGTGTCGAAGTTCAAGTTCTAACGGAAATTGGCATGCGCCTGTCGTCGCGGGTCCTGCAGTTCATCGCGATCGTTGCGCCCCTTGCCTTTTGCCAACCTGCATCCGCGCTGGATCTGATCCAGAGCTATCGCGAGGCACTGGCCAACGATTCGACCTTTGCAGCCGCCCGTTACGCCAACCTCGCAGGGCAGGAACGTCTGCCCCAGGCGCGCGCCTTCCTGCTGCCCAATGTAGGAGCCAGCCTTGGCCGCACGCACGCCGAGAGCGACTCTGGTCCGTTCAGCGTCACCAACAACAGCACCGATCTGGGTCTGCAACTGACCCAACCGTTGTTCAATTGGTCGATCTGGCAGGGCTACGAGCAGTCCAAGCTCCTGGTGGCGATCAGCGATGCGCAGTTGATCCAGGCACGGCAGGACTTGGCGCTGCGTGTCAGCCAGGCATACTTCAATGTGCTGGCCGCGCAGGACGACCTGGTCTTCATCGCGGCACAGAAGTCCGCCATTTCGGAACAGCTGGCATCGGCCCAGCGCAATTTCGAGATCGGCACTGCCACCATCACCGACACGCATGAAGCCCAGGCCCGTTATGACCTGGTGATTGCCACCGAGCTGCAAGCGGAAAGCGCACTCGATCTGGCCCGGTCCGCCTTGCAGCAGGTGATCGGTACCTCACCCGGCCAGTTGGCAACGTTGCGAAGCAACGTCGAAGTGCCCGCCCCGCAGCCAGCGCGGGTAGACGACTGGATCAGCCAGGCAGTCACGCAGAACCTGAACGTGATTCAGTCGCAGCTCAATACCGAAGTGGCCGCGCGTTCGGTCGAAATCGCCAAGGCAGGCCATTTGCCTACCGTGGCACTGACGGCTTCGCTGGGCCGCAACGTGCAAGGCAATGCGCAGACGCAAAGCGGCGTTACCCTGCCGCGTGGCACCACCACACGGACCATTGGCGTGCAGGTGCTGGTGCCGGTGTTCTCGGGATACGCCACTTCGTCGCGCATTTCTGAGAGCGTGGCACTGCGCGAGAAAGCCCTGTTCGATCTGGAAAGCACGCGACGCAATGTGTCGCAGCTGACGCGCCAGGCCTACTTGGGCGTGACGTCCGGATTGGCGCAGATTCAGGCATTGAAAGCTGCCGAAGTATCGAGCCGCAGTGCGCTCGACGCCAACAAGACCGGCTACGAAGTGGGCGTGCGCATCAATATCGATGTGCTGAACGCACAGCAGCAGTTGTTCTCGACGCAGCGCGATCTGGCCCGCGCGCGCTACGACACACTGCAGAACAGCTTGCAACTGAAGTCAGCCATTGGCGTGCTGAGCGAAGCGGACGTGGAAGGCATCAACCGCCTGCTGGTGCCCTGAACGGCAGCATCTGACCGTGCTGGCGCGGTCCGCAAGACCAGCTTGCGCATCAGCGCAAACCGTTCAGCCAGGCAGGCCGGGCGCCTCTCGCACCCACCTGCCCCAATCCCAACAGGTAGAATCCCGGCTTTCATGCTCTTTGCGGTGATTGCCGCTGCCGATGTCTGCCTCCCGCATCCTGATCGTCAAGACTTCCTCGATGGGCGATATCGTCCATGCCCTGCCGGTGCTGCCCGATATCGCGCGGCACTTCCCTGGCGTGGCGATCGATTGGATCGCCGAAGAGAGCTTCACTGCCCTGCCTGCCCTGAGCACGCATGTCAGCGACGTGATTCCGGTTGCCTTGCGACGCTGGCGCAAGGCGTGGTGGTCGCCGCAGGTCCGGGCAGAACGGCAGGCATTTGCGGCCAAGCTGCGAACGCATAAATACCAGATGGTGATCGACCTGCAAGGCCTGATCAAATCGGCCCTGCTGGCGCTGCGCGCCCGCGGACCGGTACACGGTTACGGCCCGGGGTCGGGACGGGAAGCCGCAGCGTCATTGTTCTACACCCGTCGTCACCGCATCGCCTGGCACCAGCCGGCCGTGCTGCGCAACCGCACGCTGGCTGCGTACGCGCTGGGCTATACGCTGGATCGCCCCGCCGACTTCGGCCTGGATGCGGCCGCACTTGCCCGCGACGTGTCGATTGCCTTGCCCACGGGTTATGCCGCGATCATGCCGTCGGCCAGCCGCGCCACCAAGCTGTGGCCGGAAGACCGCTGGCATGCCGTGCTGCACCAATTGGCCGAACACGGAATTGCTGCGCGCCTGTTCGCAGGCAGCGATGAGGAGATTGCACGGGCCAAGCGCCTGGCTGCAGGTGTGCCCGGCGCTGAAGCCCTGCCGCGCATGGGCTTGCGCGAAGCCGCGCAGGTATTGGCGGGCTCGCGCCTGGTGATCGGGCTGGACAGCGGGTTGACCCACTTGGCGGGTGCGCTGGGCCGCCCCACCATCGGCATCTACTGTGATTACGAACCGACACTGGCCCCGGTGAACGGAGCGGGTTACACCGCCAGTCTGGGCGGACCGGGCAACCCGCCGCCGCTGGCTACCGTGCAGCACGCGGTCGAACAGGCCTTGCAGCCACGATGAGCCGACTGCTGTATTCCCTGTTGATGCGCCTGAGCGCCCCCTTGTTGTGGTTGCGCATGCGTCGACGCGCGCGCCAGGAGCCCAGCTACGGCGCGTATCCGAAAGAGCGGTTTGCGCTATATGGCGATCAGCCCGCGCCGCTGGTGCGTCCGGTGTGGATTCATGCAGTCAGCCTGGGCGAAACCCGGGCGGCCCAGCCTTTGATTCGCGCCGTCCTCGATCGTGGTCTGCCCGTGCTGCTGACCCACACCACCGCCACCGGTCGCGCCGAAGGCGGACGCCTGTTCAAGACCGAGATCGACAGCGGCCAGTTGCATCAGGCTTGGCTGCCCTATGACATGCCCGGGGCAATACGTCGCTTCTATGGCTACTTCGCCCCGCGCTGCGGCCTGCTGATCGAAACCGAAGTCTGGCCCAATGTGGTGGCCGAAGCAGCCAGCCACAATGTTCGCCTTGCCCTGGTCAGCGCACGTCTGTCGGCGCGGTCGGCGCGTCGTGCGGCGCGACTGGGCACGCTGGCCAAGGAAGCCTTCGGGGCACTTGATGCCGTGCTGGCGCAAACCGCCCAGGACGCACAGCGGCTGCGCGATGTGGGTGCACGCGATCCGCAGGTGGTGGGCAACCTGAAGTTCGACATCGCGCTGCCGGTCGATCAGATTGCGGAAGGCCGGGCATGGCGGCAGGCACTGAACCGGCAGGTGCTGGCCATTGCCAGCACACGTGAAGGTGAGGACGAAGGCTTCATTGCCGCCTTGAAACGGCAGCTACCGGCAGGCGGACCGCTGGTCTTGCTGATTCCGCGTCATCCGCAACGTTTCGACAATGTGGCCGCGATGCTGACGGCGGCGGGCATGCGTGTGCTGCGCCGCTCGGCGATGCAGGCAGGAGAAGCAGTACCCGACGACGTTCAAGTGATCCTGGGCGACACCCTGGGTGAGATGCCCCGGTTTTACGCCGCTGCAGACGTGGCCATCGTGGCTGGCAGCTTCGCGCCGCTGGGCGGACAGAATCTGATCGAAGCTGCCGCCTGCGGCGTGCCGGTGATCGTGGGCCCGCACACCTTCAATTTTGCGCAGGCATCCGATGATGCGGTCGAGGCCGGGGCAGCACTGCGGGTAACGGACGCAGCAGACGCTATCAGGACTGCGCTAGCGGTGCTGGCCGATCAGGCAAAGCAGACCGCCATGCGCACGGCGGCGGAACAATTCACTGCGGCCCACACCGGGGCGACGCAGCGCGTGGTGGATCACATCTCGGCGTGGTGGTAGCGGGTATCAGCGCGCCTGGCGCACTACGTCTCCGTACACCGCCAAAGTGCCATCGACCATTGCCGGGATCGAATAACGGCTCATCACCCGCTCGCGTCCGGCCTGGCCAAAACGTTGACGTAATGCCGGGTCTGCCGCCAGGGTGTCGATGGCAGTTGCCAAGGCATCGACATCGCGCACCGGCACCGTCAGGCCGCTTACGCCATCCGGGCTGACTTCGTTCACGCCGTTGCCAAGCGCGGTGTTGATGACCGGACGACCGCAGGCCATGGCCTCGGCCTGCACCAGGCCGAACGCCTCTGCCGGTTCGACCGATGAGAGGCAATACATGTCGCTGGCGTGATGCCAGGCCACCAGGTCGGCTTCCGGAATTTCACCGATCACATGCAGACGGCTGGATGCGTCGCTTTGCGCGGCGCGCTGGCGCAGTTCGGCTTCCAGCGGCCCCGTGCCACCCAGCACCAACTGCGCGCCGGACTTGGCCACCGCATCGATCAACACGTCGAAGCCCTTATAGCCAACCTGTCGTCCCAATGCAAAAACCAGGGGCTGGGGACCATAGGCCGCACGAAGTTCGGCAGCGCGAGCCAATACGGCGGGCGTTGGTTCGCAGCGCGCCGCATCAATGCCATACGGCACCACATGCACCCGCTCACGGGGCGCAATCATGTCCAGCTGACGCGAATCTGCGTGTCGCGCGGTAGCAACCAGCACGGCAGCAGGCTTGCGCAGGGCCAGCGTGGCGAACTGCCGGTACACGGCACCCACCACACGCTGACGCACGATGTCGGAATGCCAGCTGATGACGACCGGAATACGGCCGGCGACCAGACTGGCCACGCCGTGTGCAAAGGGGTCGGGGAAATGCAGGTGGATCAGGTCCACGCCCTGCGCAATCACGCGACGTGCCTCGCGCACCATTTGCCAGGAGATCGGCTGGCTGCCCAGCATGGTGGCCATGGGCGCGTCAATGATGTTCACGCCGCGCACCTGGCTTTCGTGCCGCGTCTGTTCGCCATAGACCAGATTGGTGACCGACACGCCGCGCGCCGCCAAGCCTTCGCTCAGGGTCTGGACGTGACGTTCAATACCGCCGTGGCGGGCGATCGGAAACTTGCCGAAAAACAGGACGCGCATGGGCGGGCAGCTGAAAAGTCGAAATCGACCCGCATGCTAACGCACGCGTGGCCGAATACCCGCCGGGCACGCCGAACGGCCATGATCGGGCTTGCACGATCAAGCCGGCGTACCCGGTGGGGATATTCGTCTTGACCTACTCTGCGTCAGCCTGCCTGGATGGATGCGCTGCCTGGAACGCGGGCAAGGCATTGCAGGCCGCATCGATTGCCACCAGACGCGGGTAGCGACTGACATCGATGTTGAAACGGCGCGCGTTGAACATCTGCGGAATCAGGCAACAGTCGGCCAGGCCCGGCGTGTCGCCCACGCAATACCGCCCTTCCCCGCCCGCCAGGTAAAGCTCCAGCGCCGCAAACCCTTCGCTGATCCAATGCGTCAACCAAGCCTGCCGCGCATCCGGCGTCATGCCGAATTCCTGCGTCAGATACTTCAGGGTGCGCAGATTGTTCAGCGGGTGAATGTCGCAGGCGATGGTCAACGCAATCTCGCGTGCCCGTGCACGCGCCACCGGATCAACTGGCAACAAGGCCGGTGCGGGGTGGCGCTCTTCCAGATATTCCAGAATCGCCAGCGACTGGGTGATGCGCACGTCATCCTGCTCGAACGTCGGCACCAGGCCCAGCGGGTTGTGCGCCCGGTATGCCGGCAGCAGTTGCTGACCGCCATCACGCACCAGATGCACCGGGTGGCTCTGGAAGCTCAGCCCCTTGAGTGCCAGACCGATACGCACCCGATAGGCCGCCGAGCTGCGGAAGTAATCGAACAGGTTGATAGGGGAGCCAGCACCGCCGCTTTGCGGGGCGCTCATCACAGCCCCCGTGCCGGTAATACCTCGCCCCGAACTTCGCCAAAGCCAATACGCACAAAACCGTCGCGCTGTGCCTGGCCCCGGAAGATCACTTCGTCGCCGTCTTGCAGGAAGCTGCGGGTTTCGCCGGAAACCAGCGTCAGCGGCTGCTTGCCGCCGCTGCTCAGTTCAAGCATGGAACCGGCGGCATCGGGCGTTGGGCCGGACAAGGTGCCACTGCCCAGCAAGTCGCCCGGTTGCAGATTGCAGCCATTGACCGTCTGGTGCGTCACCATCTGCGACACGCTCCAGTACGCGTCGCTCAAGTTGGATCGCGACAGGCGCTGCGGCGGCAAGTCTGCCTCGCGCATGGACTGGGTCGACAGGAAGACTTCCAATTGCACGTCGAAAGCACCGTACTCGCGCAAGTCCGGTGAATCCAGATAGGGCAAGGGTTGAGGGTCGTCTCTGTCGCGCGTCCAGGCCTGTCGATACGGCGCCAGCGCTTCCAGCGTGACGATCCACGGCGACAGCGTCGACGCAAAACTCTTGGACAGGAAGGGGCCCAGCGGCTGGTATTCCCACGCCTGAATGTCACGTGCCGACCAGTCGTTGAACAAGCCCAGACCGAACACATGCGACTCGGCATCGGCAATGCTCACCGGCTCACCCAAGGCATTACCACAACCGATGTACACCGCCATCTCAAGTTCATAGTCCAGCCGCTGCGCCGGTCCCAACACCGGCACGTCCGCAGTCGGTGCCTTGATCTGCCCCACCGGCCGACGGAACCCCTGCCCGGAAATCACGATCGACGATGCACGCCCGTGGTACCCGATCGGTACCCACTTGTAGTTGGGCAGCAGCGGATTGTCGGGGCGGAACTGCTTGCCGATGGTCGTGGCGTGGTGAATCGAGGTGTAGAAATCGGTGTAGTCGCCAATGCGTGCAGGCACGGCGTATTCCGCTTCGGTCTGCGGCACCAGCGCGCTGTTCAGCCGCGCAGCTTGCGGGGCATCCATACGCAACGCCCGCGACAAGGCCAGGCGCAGTGCCGACCATGCCGGCTGGCCCAGCGCCATCAAGGCATTGACGGTCGGGGATGCCGCTGCTTCAAGCGCCTGACGCGCAAGCGGCTCGACCTCGGCAAAGGCACCGCTTCCGCGCACCACGGTCAGGTCGAGAATCTGGTCGCCAATCGCCACGCCAACCCGGAACGCTTCGTCACTGTGACGACGGCGAAACACGCCGTAAGGCAGATTCTGGATTGGGAAATCAGTGTTCTCGACGTTGGCAGAGGCCACCCAGCTTTTCAGGCCGGCGTCGTGGGTTTCATTCAAGCGGATGCTCATTGCTGCTCCGGGGTGAAGTGCTTTTTGATGTCCAGCCAGCAACGGAAGTAGTTGGCTTGCAGTTGCGACGATTCGAGGGCGAAACGCGTGGGCCGGATGACATGACGGGTTTCGAACATGAATGCCATGGTCGCGTCGATCTTGTGCGGTTTGCTGGTGTCGGCCTGACTGGCTTTCTCGAACGTGCCCGCATCGGGGCCGTGCCCACTCATGCAGTTGTGCAGGCTGGCACCGCCCGGCTGGAAACCTTCGGCCTTGGCATCGTATTGGCCGTGGATCAGGCCCATGAATTCGCTGGCCACGTTGCGGTGGAACCAGGGCGGACGGAAGGTATCTTCGGCCGCCAGCCAGCGCGGCGGGAAGATCACGAAGTCGATGGTGTCCACACCCGGCGTGTCTGACAGCGACTGCAAGACCAGGAAAATCGACGGGTCAGGATGATCGAAGCTGATCGAGCCGATGGTATTGAAGTGGCGCAGATCGTATTTGCAGGGGGCGTAGTTGCCGTGCCAGGCCACGACGTCGAGCGGCGAATGATCCAGGTCGGCCTGCCACAGGTTGCCCAGGAATTTGGCCACCAGCTTGAAATCACCATCCACATCTTCGTACCAGGCGGTCGGCGTCTGGAAGTCGCGCGGGTTGGCCAGGCCGTTCGAGCCAATCGGCCCCAGGTCGGGCAGGCGGAATGGCGCACCGAAGTTCTCGCAGACATAGCCGCGCGCGGTGCCGTCGGGCAGTTCCACCTTGAAGCGGATGCCACGCGGAATCAGCACGATTTCCAGCGGTTCGGCGTCGATCACGCCCAGTTCGGTCAGCACCCGCAGCCGGCCTTGCTGCGGCACGATCAACAATTCACCGTCGGCGTTGTAGAAGAAACGCTTCATCGACCGGTTGGCCACGTATAGATGGATGCCGATACCGGTCTGCGCTTCCGGGCCGCCATTGCCGGCCATGGTCACCAGGCCGTCGATGAAGTCCACCGCCAGATCGGCGGGCGGTTCCGGCAACGGGTCCCAACGCAGCTGATTCGGCGGCGTGGGCACTTGCGCGAACTCGCTGTGGAAGCGCTTGTTGTCGATCTGCACGAAAGGCGTGTGCGCAGCAGCCGGCCGGATGCGGTAGAGCCAGCTGCGACGGTTGTTGTGGCGCGGTGCCGTGAAGGCGCTGCCGGAAACCTGCTCGGCGTACAGGCCGTAGGGGCACAGCTGGGGCGAATTGCGCCCGACCGGCAAGGCTCCAGGCAGTGCCTCGGTGGCAAATTCGTTGGCGAAGCCGGTCTGGTAGCCGGGCAACGGAGAAGAGCCGGACGATTGTCCGACAGTGGGTGCAGTGCTCATGCCTGTCTCCTGACATTGCGGACCATCTTGGCAGCCTGTTCATGCAGGCGCGCGTGGTCGTCGGCGCATTATGGGATGGCTCTGCTACCCATTGCATCATCAATAGATGAATAATCTATATTCACAATATGAATACACGAATCGTCATGCGGGTATTCGTAAAACGCGATACGTCGATGCCAGTAAACCCGAGCCAGCCATGAAATCCCTGCGTGATCTCGACCTGAACCTGCTGGTGGTGTTCCACGAAATCCTGAGAGCACGCCAGATTTCGGCTGCAGCGCAAGCGCTTGGCATGTCACAACCTGCGGTCAGCAATGCCCTGGCCAGATTGCGGCAAAGCTTCGACGATGCGCTGTTCGTTCGCACCACGGCCGGCATGCAACCCACGCCGCTGGCTGAACAACTGGCCGAGCCCGTGGCGGCCGCGCTGGCCTTGCTGCAAACGGGGCTGTCCCCGCGTGAACATTTCGACCCCGCCGCCAGCACCCGTACCTTCACGATTGCCATGACCGACGTGGCCGACATCCATTTCATGCCGGCCCTGGTGCGACACTGTGCGGATGCCGCGCCACAGGTGCACATTGCGGTGGTGCGGGCCTCTGGCACGGAATTGTCGAGCGGCCTGGAATCCGGCCGTATCGACCTGGCTGTGGGTGCCTACGACGACATGTCGAGCAGCCATTTCCAGCAGCGCCTGTTTCAGCAGGACTGTGTGACGATTCATCGTCAGGGGCATGTATTCGGCGACGGCCCGGTGAATCTGGACACGTTTCGCGCCGCCCGTCACCTGCTGGTGACAGAATCGGCCAGCCCGTATCAACAGATCAGACAGGGGCTGGAACGCGCCGGCATTCGCAGCGACGCTGCCATGCAGGTACCCAGCTTATTGAGCGCGCCGTTGATCGTGGCCGACAGCGACCTGGTGGCTACCGTTCCCCGGCGTCTGGCCGAGCGGATGTCAGCTGCGCTTGGTCTGGGCTTCATCAAACCGCCGATCAGGCTGCCCCTTCTTCATACGAATAGCTTCTGGCATCGTCGGTTTCATCAAGACCCGGGCAATCGGTGGCTTCGGGCCCTGATTTCGTCGACATTTTCAACTTGAGACGATTTCATCAGCCCGATCTAGCAGCGTAATGAGGCGTTCACGCCACGAACGTGAATAACTGGGCAGTTAACGCCGTCTATAATGCTCGGCTTCTCGCGGCCTGCCATATCTACATTACGGCACGCCGCGTTTTTGACTTTTTCACCAATCCAAGCCATTCCTGGAGCCGATTCCGCTCATGTCGAACACCAAATCCGCGATCATCACTGGCATCACCGGACAGGACGGTGCCTACCTGGCGCAATTGCTGCTCGAGAAGGGCTATACGGTTCACGGCACGTATCGCCGCACCAGCTCGGTCAACTTCTGGCGTATCGAAGAACTCGGCATCCAGAATCACCCGAATCTGAAGCTGGTCGAGTATGACCTGACCGACCTGAGCGCAAGCATCCGTCTGCTGCAGGAAACCGGTGCCACCGAGGTGTACAACCTGGCGGCACAAAGCTTCGTCGGCGTGTCCTTTGCACAACCGCACACCACCACGGAAATCACCGCCGTCGGCGTGCTGAACCTGCTGGAAGCCATCCGCATCGTCAACACCAAGATCCGCTTCTACCAAGCGTCGACCTCGGAAATGTTCGGCAAGGTGCAGGCCATTCCGCAGACCGAAGAAACGCCCTTCTACCCGCGCAGCCCCTACGGCGTGGCCAAGCTGTACGGCCACTGGATGACGATCAACTATCGTGAGTCCTACGGCATCTTCGGTGCCAGCGGCATCTTGTTCAACCACGAATCCCCGCTGCGCGGCCGCGAGTTCGTGACCCGCAAGATCACCGACACCGTCGCCAAGATCAAGCTGGGCAAGGCCGAAGTGCTGGAACTGGGCAACCTGGATGCCAAGCGCGACTGGGGCTTCGCCAAGGAATACGTGGAAGGCATGTGGCGCATGCTGCAAGCCGATGAGCCGGACACCTACGTGCTGGCCACCAACCGTACCGAAACCGTCCGCAGCTTCGTGGAACTGGCGTTCAAGGCCGTCGACATCGAAATCGTCTGGAGCGGCAAGGAAGAGCAGGAAATCGGCAAGTGCGCCAAGAGCGGCAAGGTCTTGGTCCGCATCAACCCGCAGTTCTACCGCCCGGCCGAAGTCGAACTGCTGATCGGCAGCCCCGACAAGGCCACCAAGGCACTGGGCTGGAAGCCGACCACCACGCTGGAAGAGCTGTGCGCGATGATGGTCAAGGCTGATCTGGAACGCAACGAACGCGGCGCTTCCTTCTAAGGATGACGATGCCGACCACTGCACTCGTAACAGGTGCCTCGGGTTTCACGGGGCGTTATATGGTCCGCGCGCTTCAGGCGCAAGGTGTGCATGTGGTCGCGCTCGCAAGCGGCGCGGGTGCCGACACCACGCTGGCCTGCGACCTGACCAACGCCCAGGAAGTCGAGGCGGTGGTTGCCCAGGCGGCACCCGACTGGGTGATCCATCTGGCGGCGCTGTCCTTTGTCGGCCATGCCGATCAGGAAGCGTTCTATCGGGTCAATGTGTTCGGCACCTTGAATTTGCTGGCCGCCCTGGCCAAGCAAGCCAAGCAGCCTTCGCGTGTGCTGATCGCCAGCAGCGCCAATATCTATGGCACGCCCGGCATCGAGATCATCGATGAAGACGTGCGGCCCGCGCCGGTGAACCACTACGCGTGCAGCAAGCTGGCCATGGAACACATGGTGGCAACCTGGTTCGAGCGCCTGCCGATCGTGGTCGTGCGGCCCTTCAACTACACCGGCCCGGGTCAGGACGAACGTTTCCTGATCCCCAAGATCGTCGGTCACTTCGCACGCCGTGCACCCACCATCGAGCTGGGCAATCTGGACGTCAGCCGTGACTTCTCGGACGTCCGCGACGTGGTTGCCGCCTACATGGGCTTGCTGAATTCCGACGCACGCAGCCAGTTCGTCAATGTATGTTCGGGTCGGGCAATTGCCCTGCGCGAAGTGATCGCCATGGCGGAAAACCTGGCCGGTTACACCATCGACGTGCGGGTGAACCCCGCCTTCGTGCGTGCCAACGAAATTCCCGTGCTGCGCGGCGACGATCGCCGCCTGCAGGAAATCGTCGGCCCGCGTCAGCCGATTGCCTTCGAGCAAACCTTGCGCGACATGCTCGTCCACGGCGGCACCGCGTGACGCTGAAGGTCGGTTTTGGTGCAACGGTGTGGGCGCGTGGCGTACAGACCAAGCACCTGGACGGCATCGGCGTCTACACGCGGGCGCTGTGGCAGGCCATGGAAGCGCGCAGCGACGTCCAGCCCGTGCCTTATGTATTGGCACCCAATCCGTCGACCATGCCCTGTGGCATGCCGGCGGTGCTGACCGAACACTTCCCCGCCCTGGCACTGCGCAGCGCCTTGCTGGGCGCACCGCGCCAGCTGTCTGCCAAGCTGCGCCGTGAAGTCGATGTATTCCACGCCACCGACCACCACATCCCGCGTCTTTCTGGCGTGCCGGTGGTGGCAACGGTCATGGACCTGATCCCGCTGATCCACCCGGAATGGGTGTCCACACATCGGCGTCGGCTGAAAAACTGGCTGTTCGGGCGCAGCATTGGCTGGGCAGACCAGATCATCACGATCTCTGACTTCAGCAAGCGCGACATCGTGCAGCACCTGGGCGTGCCTGCCGAGCGTGTTCATGTGACACCGCTGGGTGTCGAGTCGGAATACTTCATCCGTCACGACGATGCCACACGTGCTGCCGCGCTGGCAGAACATGGCCTGTCGCCTGGCTTTTTCATGTTTGTCGGCACCCTGCAGCCACGCAAGAACCTGGCTGCGGCGCTCGCCGCCCACGGCAAATTGCCGGCCGAGCTGCGCAAACGCCATCCGCTGGTGGTGATCGGGCGCAATGGCTGGGGCGTGGAAGACATGGTGGACACCTTGCGTGCACGGCAGGACGCTGGCGAAGCACGCTGGCTGGAATACCTGCCGCGACAGAACGTGATTGCGCTGATGCAAAGCGCAGCTGCGATGGTGTTCGTGTCTCGTTATGAAGGCTTCGGATTGCCGGTGATCGAGGCCTTCGCGGCCCAGTGTCCGGTCATCTGTTCCAACACGACCTCGCTGCCGGCGGTGGCGGGCGATGCCGCTCTGCAGGTCGACCCCATGGACGACGACGCCATCTCCCTGGCCATGCGTGAAGTGCTGGAAGACCATGCCGGCGTCGCGCGACGCATTGAGCTGGGCATTGCCCGGGCCCGTTCGTACACCTGGCAGGCCTGTGCCGAGCAGACATTGCGCGTTTACCGACGCGCGGCAAAGGTATGAAAGGCCCTATGCGATCGCATTGAATCGAAAGATTCTCTACAAGAATGTGATGGCCGTCGCTTTTTCTGTTTTTTTATTCTTGACAAGAAGCACAGGAACAACAAAAAACTTACGCCATATGGTTTAGCTAAGGTACCATTCGTCGTTGATTTACGACGTCAATTACCGGCGACCTCATGGCGACACCGAATTCACCCCGCACCGAACTCCACTCTGCCATCTGGTCGCTGAAGCGCTACTTCATCGGCGCTGGCATTTTCAGCTTCTTCATCAACCTGCTGTACCTCGTACCTTCGCTGTACATGTTGCAGGTATACGACCGTGTGCTGGCCAGCCGCAGTGAGTCCACCCTGTGGATGCTGACCATCATTCTGGCCGTGCTGCTGATCATGATGGCTGCGATCGAGTGGGTGCGTTCGCGTCTGCTGGTGCAAGCGGGCCTGAAGCTCGACAACGACCTGAAAGACCGTGTGTTCACGGCCACCTTCCGCAACGGTCTGCGTTACAGCGGTGCCAATGCCGGCCAGACCCTTCAAGACGTCGTGCAGATTCGTCAGTTCCTGACGGGTAACGGCCTGTTCGCCTTCTTCGATGCACCCTGGGCCCCGATCTTCCTGATCGTGCTGTTCCTGTTGCACCCGGTGCTTGGTCTGGTCGCCTTGATCGGTGCCGTGATTTCGGTGTTCCTGACCTGGCTCACGGAAAAGATGACGGCTGACACCTTGAAGGAAGCCAACACGGCTGCCATCGGTGCCAATCAATACGCCACCAACACCTTGCGCAACGCTGAAGTCATCGAAGCGATGGGCATGCTGCCCAGCGTGCAGGAACGCTGGTACAAGCGCCACAAGCGCATGCTGGGCCTGCAAGCGCTGGCCAGCAACCGCGCCGGCACGATCTCGTCGATCAGCAAGTTCGTCAGCATGTTCCAACAGTCGCTGATCCTGGGCTTCGGTGCACTGCTGGTGATCGACGGCAAGATCACACCGGGAACCATGATTGCCGGCTCCATCCTGATGGGTCGTGCGCTGGCACCGATTCAGCTGGCAATTGGCACCTGGAAGGGTCTGGTGTCGGCACGTTCGTCCTACGAACGTCTGAACAAGGTGCTGGACGCCTTCCCGCATCGTCCGCGCAACATGACGCTGCCCGCCCCCAAGGGCAATCTGGTGGCAGAAAACCTGATGGCAGCCGCCCCCGGTCAGCAAGTGCCGATTCTGCGTGGCGTGAACCTGTCCTTCACCGCCGGCACCATCGTTGGCGTGATCGGCCCCAGCGGCTGCGGCAAATCGACCCTGGCACGTGCCCTGGTCGGTGTGTGGACCCCGCTGGCCGGCAAGGTCCGTCTTGACGGCGCTGACGTGCACAACTGGAACAAGGACGAGCTTGGCCCGTTCATGGGCTACTTGCCGCAGGACATCGAACTGTTCGACGGCACCGTGGCCGAGAACATCGCCCGCTTCGGCTCGCTCGACCCCGAGAAAATCATTGCAGCCGCCCAGATGGCAGGCGTGCACGACATGATCTTGCGCTTTCCGCAAGGCTACGACACCCCCATCGGTATTGGTGGCGGCGTGCTGTCGGGCGGACAACGCCAACGCATTGCGCTGGCACGTGCGCTGTACGACATCCCTTCGCTGGTGGTGCTGGACGAGCCCAACTCCAACCTGGACGACCAGGGTGAAGCCGCGCTGGTGCAGGCAGTACGTACCTTGAAGACTCGTGGCAAGACCGTTGTGATCGTGACGCACCGCATGAGCATTTTGCAGGCGGTCGATCACCTGGTTGTCATGCGCGACGGCGTGGTGCAGGGCCAAGGCCCGCGCGACGAAGTGCTGCGCGCCATTCAGCAACAGAATGCCCCGACTGCGCCGGCTGGTGCCGCTGCGCGTATTGCCTGAGCCTGACGCTTACGCCTGGCTTGCCCCGGCCGTGTCGCACGGTCATCGATTTACCCGCCCCCGGCCGCAGGCCGTGGGCACCCCAACTGTCTGGATCGAAGAATGAGCTGGTTCACCCGCAAGAGCGATGAACAGAAATTGGCCGATGTGAGCAAAGCAGCCGACCGTGTCGAGCTGTCCGGCGATCCCGGCCACATCATGCGCAAGGGTTTGCTGTTCCTGGTGCTGGGCCTTGGCGGCCTGTTGGCATGGTCGGTGTTCGCGGAACTCGACGAGGCTGTGCCGGCCCCCGGTTCGGTGTCCATCCTGTCGCAGCGCAAGACCGTGCAGCATCCTGGCGGCGGCGTGATCTCGAAGGTACTGGTGCGCGAAGCCCAGGACGTCAAGGAAGGCGACGTGCTGGTCGAGATGGTGGACACCCAGACCCGCGCCAACTACGACGCCCTGCAATACGAGTGGTATTCGCTGAAAGCGACCGAAGCCCGTCTGATGGCAGAAAAGAGCGGCGCGCGTGAAATCCGCTTCGACCAAGGCCTGATCGACGCGCAGAAGAACCCCTACGGCAACGCCAAAGCCGCGTCTGAGTTCATGGCCTTGCAAACCCAGTTGTTCCAGACCCGCCGTTCGTCGCTGGAAAGCGAACTGGCCGTGCTTGAACAGAATCGCGCCGGCATCGAAGCCCAGACGCGTGGCCTGCGCGCACAATTGAGCGGCCGCACCGCCCAGTTGGACCTGGTGACACGCCAGCTGAAAGACAGCCGCAGCCTGGCTCAGGAAGGCTACCTGACCCGCAACCGCCTGTTCGAAGAAGAGCGCACCGCCGCCGATCTGAACAGCCAGACGCTGGACATCCAGGCCAACATTTCCCGCCTGGCCAGTGCCCAGATGGAACTGGCAGCACGCCGCGAACAACGCCTGCGTGACTTCGTGCGCGATGTAGACACCCAGATGGCACAGACCGCTGCCCAACTGGCCACCAGCACCGAACGCATCCGCTCGGCAGAAGTGGACCTGGAACGCACCCGCGTGCGTGCCCCGGTCACAGGCCAGGTGGTGCAGTTGCAGGTTCAAACCACGGGTGCCGTGCTGAACCCGGGCGCGCACTTGATGGACATCGTGCCGCGCGACGAACAGCTGATTCTGGAAGCCCAGGTGCCGCTGCAGATGGTTGACCGCATTGCTGCCGGCATGCCTGCCGACATCCGCTTCCACGGTTTCACCGACTTCCAGCACCTGAACGTCGACGGCACGGTGCTGTCGGTATCCGGTGACCGCCTGGTCGACCCCAACACGCACGCTGCCTACTACCTGGCACGCGTGTCGGTCACCCAGGAAGGCATGAAAGCACTTGGCCACCGCGTGCTGGTGCCCGGTATGCCCGCCGACGTGATGATTCGTGTGGGTGAACGCAGCGCCCTGCGTTACCTGACCGACCCGTTGCGCAAGCGACTGTCTTCGTCGATGACGGAGCACTAAGCATGCACGCAATCAAGCGCCCAGGCACCCGATTCAGCAAGACGGTTCTTGCCCTGATCCTGTTCGGCCCGGCGGCAAGCGTCTTTGCGCAAACCGCCCCGCCGCCGACCTTCCAGCAGGCTCCCTTGCCCGCCCGCAGCCAATACAGCTACGGCGCAAACCGCGACGCCCTGCGCGGCCAGGAAAATGGAACGGCGGCCAAACCGACGCCCGTAGACATGGGCGCGCCAGCCGGCAGCAAGAACGGCCGCGCCGATGGTCTGATGCCCGATCTGTCGCAGATCCTGAATCGCGCCGATGCCGACATCGCCGGTGACAACGCCACCGGTCCGCGCATGGACCTGATCAGCATCTACCGCAAGGCACTGGAAAACGATCCCGACTGGCTCGCGGCACAGTCCGAGAACCAGGCCATGCAGGAAGAGCCCAACCGCGCGCGCTCGTCTTTGCTGCCGCAGTTGTCGTTCTCCGGTACGTACTACAAGACCAGCAATCAGCAAGGTTTCCTGGGTGAGCTGTCGCGACGTCCCGGTGTCGAGCAAAGCTACGACAGCAAGAGCTATGTGCTGCAACTGCGCCAGCCGGTCTACCGCCCGCAGGCCTGGGCGCAATACCAGCAGTCGCAAGCCCAGGTTGGCGTCGCAGACGCCCAGCTTGGCAAGGATCGCAACGAACTCGCGCGCCGGGTTGCCGAAGACTACTTCGACCTGCTGTTCCAGCAAGAGCGCCTGCGCCTGGCCGAAGCCAAACGCAGCGCCCTGTCCACCACCGCCTCGCAAGCCGAGCGTGGTTATTCGGGCGGTATCTACACGCTGACCGACGTGTTCGAGACGCGCTCGCGTCTCGACCTGTCGAACGCCGAATACCTGGAAACCCAGAACGCCGTGCGCGCAGCACGCCGCAAGCTTGAATCGCTGGTGAACCAGCCCATCGGCACGCTGGCCCCGATCCAGCCCGAACAGATGCTGCTGGACGGTCCCTACCCGGCCCGCCAGGAAGCCTGGATTGAGCAAGCCCAGGAAACCAGCCAGGACGTGATCGGCGCGCGCTTCAACATCGAGATCGCCCGACAGGAAATCGCCAAACAACGCAGTGGCCACCTGCCGACGCTGGACCTGATCGCCCAACGCCAATACGCAGAAAGCGACACGACCAACAACATCGGCGAACGCAACACGTCCACCTCGGTGGGTGTGCAGGTCAGCATCCCGATCTACGCAGGCGGTGGTGTCAGCGCCAGCGTGCGTCAGGCCGCCAGCAGGCTGGACCGTGCGCAGCAGCAGCTGGAAGGCGCGCAGCGCAAGATCCAGCTGCAAGTGGTGCAGGAATTCGAATCGATCCAGCAAGGCGTGGAACAGATCCGTGCTTATGAGCAGGCGGTCACGTCAGCCGAAGAATCGTACAAGGGCACGCGCCGCAGTATCGATGCAGGTACGCGCACAACGGTGGACTTGCTTAACGCCGCGCAGCAGATCTTCGATGCCCGTGCATCGCTGGCTCGGGCTCGGTATGGGTACGCGCTGGCAACGGTGCGATTGAAGGCGGCGGCGGGGAATCTGAACGAGTTTGACCTGGAAGGGATTAATCGGTGGCTTCGGCCGCCAGAGTTATGATTAACCGAAGATGCATAACAAAAGACGATTCTTAGCAGTATTTTGATCAAGGCCTCACCAATTTGGATGAGGCCTTTTTTATTTTTATCAGGTAGTATCCGCCTGGATTCTAAACAATGTTAAGCACTCAGTAAGTTTTTCTCTGACGAAACCCTTACAGTGTCTGTAAAACTTTGTTTATCATTTCAGTTACGGGTCGCCTTGGCTCATATCTTCTGCCACGTAGACCACCATGAGCCAGTTAGATCAATTCCGGATCACATCGAGGATCGTTGCGCTCGAGCCCGGGCTGCACATCTTTCGATACGCCACGCAATTGAACGGCGACGAAGTCGTGCTACTTACCCTTCAGCCCTCGCCTGTCGGCAAAGGCCAAGTCGACTTCTTTCCAGGTGAAGGCGTATCCCGCAACACCCTTGCGCGTCTGGGCGACTGCCTGATTGCGCGGGTCAAGTCCGCCACAGCGGGCATCCTGGTTACCGAATACAGATCGGCCAGCGCCACCAGTTTGGTCGACTTGCGACTGGACCGGATCGACACCTCGGCCAATATCGTCCGCGACGCCAGCACCACCAACGCTGCGCAAGCCCGCCCGGCAGTCGCCGGCCCCCAGCCAGAAAAGCTTGTGCTGTCTGGCTCGGTGCAAGGCCGCGGCGCGGTCATGGCTGCCAGCAATGCCAACGACTGGTTGGGCAATCCGGAAGGCCAACACGCGCTGGAAGGTTTTGCCATCACCTGGGCCGACCAGCCCAGCGGCGTGGAACTCATCTACACCGGTCGTACACGCGACCTGGGTCAGCTGCCCGCCACGCGTTCAGGCAGCTACCTGGGCACACGCAACCAGCAGCAACCGATCTACAGCATCTCTTTCATACTTGCCGGCCCACGCGCCGACGAGTACGAACTGTCCGGCCAAGTGGCATTCTCGGGTCAACCTCCGCAAGCCCTTCAGCCAGGACTCGCACTCGCCGGCCCTACCGGACGCGAGCCCTTAATCGCGTTGCGCCCGCGCATCGTCGCCAAGCCAAGCCCCCACGCTGCCCGCTCCCCGGGCCTGGCTGCTCAAAGCGACCGCCTTGCCACGCAACCGCCTGCCTGGTCCCGCCAGGCGAACACTTAATTCGAAGGAAAGAAATTGGCACAGTACGACCAAGACCTTACGCAGGAAGAGTTTCAGAACAACATCAACGGATCGGATTTATCGACTGAAACCAAGTCGAAAATCCTGGAACTGATTGGCACCGACGGCACGGTCAACGTCAAGACCTGGGACGGTTTGACTCCGGCCACCGCTGGCGATGCGCCGGCTCAGGTGCTGATCGTGTCGCCCACCATTCTGCCCGGGTCGGACGGCACGACCGTGCTCGATCTGCCGGCCGACCTTCTGGGTTCGGTGAAGACCTGGGTCTTCGACACCACCGAAAACATCTCTGCCAACTTCAACACCATCGATCGCGTGATCGTGGGTGGTTCGGGTGAGAACACCTTCGTGGTCAACGGCGACCACGACACCACCATCGTGGGCAACAACAAGACCGATACCTTCACCACCACGGGCGGCAATGACCGCATCGAGGCAGGTACCGGCACGACGACCGTCAACACCGGTGCAGGCTTCGACATCGTCGTGGCCAAGGGCTCGGCCGACGACTACGACGTGACCATCGTCGACGGCGCACTGGTGCTCAAGAGCAAGGCCGGTGCGGGCGTTGCCGACACCACCATCACCGCCAAGGACGTGAACTTCATCGAATTCTCGAACACGGTGGGCGGTTCCCTGGCTGACAACAAGTCGATCGCGATCGTGGGCGATGCAGCCAGCGCAACCGTGGTTCGCCTGTACGACGGTCTGCTGGGCCGCAACGCCGAAAGCAGCGGCGCCAAGTTCTGGGTCGACGCCCAGGCCAAGGGCACCTCGCTCGAGACGATTGCAACCGCATTCCTGAACTCCACCGAGTTCCAGACTGCACACGCCAACCTCAGCAACGAGCAGTTCGTGTCGCTGCTGTACACGCAAGGCCTGCAACGCACGGACGCGGGTGCTGCCGATGCCGAAGGCGTGAAGTTCTGGGTCGACGCCCTGAACAACAACGTGTCGCGCGCAGAAGTTGCGGTCGGCATCGTTGGCTCGGCGGAAGCCACCACGGGCACCGACGCTCACATCAAGATCGTCGACGGCTTGGTCTGATCCGCAAGGATTGAGACTTGAGCCCCATACTGCCCACACCGGTGGGCAGTATGGGAATGCGTGGAGGCCTCCGGGCCTCCACGCTTTCTTAAAGAAGACAGTTTCACACTCGCGTGGCCTATCGATGCACCGCTACACACCAGGCCAAACGATTTTTTCCGCGATACGCGCACACACCGACGCAGGCCGCCACGATGAGGCCGCCAAGCTGCTGCGTATCGCCAGCTGCAATCCCACGACCGCTGCCGAAGCGCACATCTGGGAAGGCACGCAGGTACTGAACACCGATCCGCATCGCGCATATCGCCTGTTCAACAGCGCGGTCATCGCCATGCCGAAAAATGCCGAGCTGCATCTGCTGCAGGCACGTGCAGCCGAGCTCGCCGGTGAGCCCGAACTGGCCCACCAACTGACTGAAAATGCCTTGTATGTCGACCCCTTGTCGCCCGCGATCCGCATCGCGGCGTGGCGAAGTCGTGCGCGCATGCAGTCGCGGGAAGCCCTGCAACAGCAATTATTTAAAGCTTTACCCGACATCACCGACGGCAGTGAATTGGCGGCCGTGCTGCCGATGCTGCCGCCCGGCCCGATCGGCGTCGTCGCCTACGACCCGATCGCCAGTGAACTGCATGGCTGGGTGATTGACCCCGCGCATCCGGATGCGGTCGTGCAGGTGGAATGCCTGGCGATGGACCGAAGGCTGGCGCTGCCCGCCGACCAAGCCAGCCCCTTGCTGCGGGCAGCCGGCCTGTCGGGCACACACGGCGGCCTTCGCTTGAAAATCCCTGCCGGCGCCTATCGACTGGCAGTCCATGCCCCTGACGGTCGCATGCTGTGTGGCAGCCCGCTGGTGCCGCTGGCACCGGTCGTGAACCCCGCACCATCGAAGACCGATCCGCGCAAACAACCCGTCGATGTGCTGATTCCCGTGTATCGCGGTGAAGCGGAAACGCTCTCCTGCATCCAGAGCGTGCTGGCGGCGCGCAAATCGAACGGCGTCAAACACGAGATCATCGTGCTGGAAGACGCCAGCCCCGAACCGGCCTTGGTTGCAGCGCTGATTGCGCTGGCCCAGGCCGGTGACATCACCCTGGTGCGCCATCCCGCGAACCTGGGTTTTATCCGAGGCATGAATCGGGGCATGGTCATGCACCCCGAGCGCGACGTGATCTGGCTCAATGCCGACACGCTGGTGCACGGCAACTGGGTTGATCGACTGCGCCAAGCGGCGTACAGCGCGTCGGATATCGCCTCGGTCACGCCGTTCTCCAACAACGGCGAGCTGATGAGTTTTCCCGAGCCGTCGACCTCGCATCCGATGCCTGATGCAAAGGAATTGAAGACACTCGACACACTCGCCGCCGCGACCAAGGCACCGCCGGTTCCCCTGGATGTGGGCAACGGCTTCTGCCTCTACGTGCGACGCAAGGCCATGGCCGCAATCGGCCTACTGGATGAAATCCACATGGCGCGTGGCTATGGCGAAGAGACCGACTGGTGCCTGCGCGCAACGGCGGCCGGCTTCCGGCATGTGGGTGCCCCGAACCTGTTCGTGGCACATAAGGGCGAGGTGTCGTTCGGTGCCGAGAAGCGTGCACGCGTGAAGCAGAATCTGCGGATTATTGAACAGCGGTATCCGTGGGCGGAGCAGGCGTATGTACGGTTCACGCTGATGGATCCGGTGGAGCCAGCCCGTCAGCGCTTGCAAGCAATGCGAGTACCGCTTGTGCGCGAGGCCCTTGGCAAGGGCCTGTTGGCACCGGTGCTCTACTTGGTGCATAACGCCGGAAACACCGATATCAACCTGCCCGGCAAGGTGAACACCGCACTGTCCGATAAGACACTTCAACTCACGCGAGAGTTCAGGCACGGAAAATGGTGGGCCTTATTGAAGGCCTCGATCGCCCCCTTGCCTATGTGCCGCAGATATCGGCTTCCTGTCGAAGCCCGGCAACTACGCGATGACATATCAAGTTTTGGCCACTTGCAAACCAAGCTTGCGCCCGGGCAGACAATGACGCCAGCACTGCGCGCGCTCATAACTGAGCTCGGACTGCAGGCAGATACAGATGCCCCAACGGCGATGTACAAGGCGCCAGACTGGTCGGATCCCAACACATCAGCCGCTTGGCTTATTGATAGCGGCCTCGACCCAGCGGCTGTCAATGAATGGCTGCTGACAGCCCGCAAACTTGCCGCAGATCAATCAGATATACACCTGTTGTTGCCGCGCGGCGTTCCAAACCAAACGATGCTTGAAGCCACTGGTGTCGTGCTGCGTAGCGACACCCCCGCACGTGCCGATGCGCTGGCACATGCACGCGCTGCCGAGTTTGCATGCGTGCTAAACCGTAATGGCGGTCACGAAGGACATGGCCATGCTTGATGCAAAAACACATTCCGCCGATGCTTCCGAGGTGCCAGAAGCCTCTCGCTACGCAGGTGCATTGATCGGCATTGCCGGAAACATTGCGCATGGATGGGCTATCGATACCAAAAACCCAGACGCCCGTGTGATTGTCGAAATATTGATCGACGAGCACCCACACGGCATGTGCGTGGCAAACCAGCAGCAAACGGCGGGGGATGGAACTGGCGACACCTTGCACGGCTTCAGCCTCTTGCTGCCAGAGCGGATACTGCGCGAGGCAAGCAACGTCAGCGCACGCGTGGCAAACCAGAACATGATGCTGGGTGCATCTGTGCAAATCGGTCAGGACCACGTAGCCGTACCAGCGGTGGGCGCATCACAGATTTGGTACAACGGCGGTCTGGTGATCAGCGGCTGGCTATGGGACCCAACATCGCCAGGTACACAGTTGACCGTGAAGGTCAGACACGGCCAGCAAGTGCTCATGACCGCATTGGCTGATCGGCATCACCCTGCATTGGTATGGATGCAGAGTGCCGAACACGGCTTCCAGATCGAGCTTCCGATCGAGTTCGCGGATGGAAAGCGACATGAGATCCATCTGGAAACGGATGATGGAACAAACCTCCCGGGGAGCCCCTTAGTCGTCTGCTGCCACGCAGAAGGACTAAGCAGACTGCTGCGGAACTCATGGCCTGAATCGGCAAAAAATGACGTTCATTCCAGGAAAAAACTGGAAATCCTTGCCGAGCTCATGCGTGCGCAAGAAACACGGCACCCCATGACCATCGGATTCAGCCAGTATCCTCAATGGTTCAAGTTAAGCGAGATCCAGCAGGCGGCCCCCAATGCAGCGACGAGCGGCCTGCGCGCCGCAGTGATAATTACTGGCGATGCCGGACCCGCACTAGATCGCAGCATGGCCAGCATTGCTGCGCAGCGCCAAGCATTTGATTGGGTCATCCATCACGCAGGTGATTTACGTTCAGCGATTTCAGGCGCGGCGGCACAAGGCGCTGATCTGATCGTAGGCATGATGGCAGGCGACCGGCTGGCGCCAAGCTATCTCGACAAGATGGCGCTGGCATTCGACAAGCAGAAAACCATCTTCGCATACAGTGACTGCGATCAAGACGGCACAGACGGCGAGCGAACCAATCCGTGGTTGAAGCCAGGCTGGGATCCTGACTTGTTCTTCGGCGTGGATATCGTCACGCCGGGCAGCATTTGGTCCGCGCCAAAATTGGCCGAAACCTTGAGCAGCCGCCCGGCTCTCGACCTGCCGGACTGGCAAACCGTTTCGGTGCTTGCGGCAGAAGCGACACTTTTGCACGACAGAAATGAGGCAACAAGCGTCAAGCATGTTCCTGCTGTGCTGTACCACCGGAGCAGCAGCGCGCCAGCCCAACCTTACGACATCGGAGTGCGATCCGCAGCGTGCCTACAGGCCCTGAAGGAACTGGCCGAACGTCAGGATAGTTCCGCGTCAGTAAGCGAGGTTACGCACTACCCGGGCATGACAAGGGTGAAATGGTCATTGCCGCATGCGGTGCCCAGCGTGTCTCTCATCGTGCCAACGCGTGACCACCATCGCCTGCTGCAAGCATGCATCGAAGGCATCTTGAATCGGACGACATACCCAGGCCGAGTAGAAATCATTGTCGTCGACAACAACTCTACTGATAGCAAAACGCTTCAGTACATGGAGTCGCTCAAAAGTCACGGCGTACGAATCTTGCCCTACCCTGGCGAGTTCAATTATTCCAACATAAACAACTACGCGGTTTCACATGCAAGTTGCGAAGTTGTCGGGTTGGTCAACAACGATATCGAAGTTCTACACGAAGACTGGCTATCAGAGATGGTTGTGCAGCTGTATAGACCCAATGTGGGCGCGGTCGGCGCAAAATTGCTTTGGCCCAACAAGATGGTGCAGCACGGTGGTGTAGTGGTGGGAATTGAAGGTCTTGCAGCACACACCGGAAACAGTTGGCATTCGGACGACCCTGGATACCTTGGCATTAATCAGCTGGTTCGTCGCCAAAGCGCTGTAACGGCGGCATGCCTCTTGGTACGAAAAAAGGACTACGAAGCAATCAATGGCCTGAATGGCATTTGTTTTCCCGTGGCGTTTAATGATGTGGACTTGTGCCTTCGCCTACGGAAGAAAGGACTAACTATCATTTGGACTCCTCATGCGATTCTCACACACGCGGAGTCTGCAAGTCGAGGGAAAGAAAATACACCAGACAAGGCAGCACGAGCAGCACGAGAACGAGCGCACTTTATTAATAAATGGACCAATCCCGAAATGATTGACCATTATTACCATGCAGGACTAACCAAAAGCTGGGCAGCCGGTCCGTATAACGCACTCTCGTTAAAATAAAGTCTCCAAGACACTTCTATTCCAGCCTCAACAAAATGGGGCTTACGCACCGGCACGACTCCCCAAAAATCACGTGGCGTCAGCCAATGGACATACCGAAAGATCAACAGGAAGACTGAACCGCTATAATCGAAAAACGATGGCCCTTGATTACAGCAGATTCCACAAAGACGACCTCAAAAAAAATTCACAACACCAATCGCTTAAAAATTCTTTCAAAATAGCAAATTCCTTTTTTAGAAAACCTCAGAACATCAACCCGAGCGCCAACAATGCAGCACTCAAGCAAAAAAACCTCAAAAGCACAAAACATAACAGCCGAGAGCCAAGTTGAAACCTGGGCTCAAACCATATTGCAAAACGCAGCCTTTTCTCCCGATCATTATCGAAAAGAGGCTCAGCTCGAGACAACTAACAAAAACGACCTAGCCATTCATTACATAACAATCGGTGAAAACTTGGGGATTTGCCCATCCACCACATTTGACCCCGTATATTTCTCCGCGCTCAACCCCCAAGCGAACAAGAATGATGCACCAAAATTAATAAATTACATTGAAGAAGAAAAATATAAACTAAACATAGCAACAAAAGAGCAAGCTTTAAAAATTCTCGAAGAAATCGAGGGTTTTGCATTATATCGAGGCACTAGACTCCATGTCTCACATGACAGAAAATCGGTTTCCGTAGACGAAGCTCGCCTTAATGCCGAAGAAGGCTTTAAAGATGTAATTCCAGACTTTGACTATAAATTATATAGTCGATATATTGATGCCGGAAAAGGTTTGCACGCACTACTCCACTTTGTTAAATTTGGATTTCATCAAGGCCGAGTTTACAACTCCGGCACTTACGCTAAGCGTAAATCTGCAATCGCAGGTCAGTTTGATGAACACTACTATATTGCGCAGCGAGCCCACAGTTCAAATGCTGAACCGCTTGACGACTGGATTTTCCACGGATCGATAACAGGACTGCAGCCCTGCGCTCAATTTTCGCCATCATATTACAAAAAAAAATATCCCGACGTTTCTCAGAGTGGCTGGGATTTATTCGAGCATTTCTCAGTACACGGAAAAAAAGAAGGTAGAAATGGCTACTTTGAGCCCAAAAATTTTATTGAATCCGGTGGAAAAAACCATGACGGAGCGAAAGAAACAGTAATTATTGCAATACATGAAGCGAGCAAAACGGGAGCCCCGATACTCGGACTTCATATTGCGAAGAAATTTTCAATAGAATTTAACGTAATCATCTTTCTCGGGAAGCGAGGGCAACTCACGCCGGATTTAAAAGAAATTAGCACATTTATCGCCACAGGAAACGAAAGCAGTGGCCGAGAAATCCTTGAATACTTTAACAAGAGATTTGATATATGCGCAGTAATTTTGAACTCGGTAGAGTGCGCATTCCTATCCGCCCCGATACTTGAAAATAATCTAGCATCGGTTGCGTTGATACACGAATTTTCGACATACACGTTGCCTAAAGGAAAAATGACGAGCATGGTCGAATTCGCAGATATTGTGGTTGTACCTGCACCGATCGTAGAACGCTCGCTCCAAGAAGAGATCCTCGATCTCTATGGCACCAAAGCGACGAATGTTATCGTAAGGCATCAAGGATACCTTCCTCGAAACAATAAATATATTGATAGCTCGGACATGAGTGGGTCCGAAATTCGACTTTTTTTGGATATAGATCCAAACCAAGATGTCCGCATTGTGCTAGGAGCGGGTTACGTACAACTGAGGAAGGGTGTGGACTTATTTATTCAGACTGCACACGAAGTTCGAAAAATGTACCCCGGACCTATCAAATTTGTTTGGATTGGAGACGGGTATAACCCACAGACTGATCCTGCTTACTCCGTCTGGCTTCAGGACATGATTGCACGATTAGACCTGCACGACGTCTTCACTTTCATGCCGCACCAAAGCCAAGTTGACGAAATAATGAAACTCGCTGACGTCTTTTTCCTTTCGTCAAGACTTGATCCGTTCCCGAATGTGGCCATTGACGCAATACTGCATGATAAGCCTATTGTTTGCTTTGACCAAGCGTCTGGTCTCTCGGAAATTTTCGAAAGCGACGAAGCCAAAGGCTCGACGGTTGGTTTCTTGGACACCCGTGCCGCAGCAATCGAGATTGCCAATTGGGCATCTCCAACAAAATACACCGTGGCACGGAAAAACAATTCTTTGAAAGATCGATTTTCGTTTGACGACTACATTTCTGACCTAAAAGGGTACATTAGGATTGCGCAGAAAAAGCGCAAGATGTGCACCGAGCTCTTGACAACGCTCAAACAGACTAATCTTTTTGATGCAGGATTTTACGAGGGAAAATCAGCAAAACTGACAGACATCGAAGCTGAAATTTCGATGATGTCATATGCAGCAAGAGCTAAAAATGGCCTGTGGCCTCGAAATCCGAGACCAGGGTTTAATGAACGTCTCTACCATGCCTCAATAAAACCTAGCTCCGAGATTGGGTTGCTCGCACACGGAGTTCGCGCGACGCACCTTGCGATTGACCTTGAGCGCCTGAGATCTAACGAAGCTAACGAGCTGACCAAGGCCATTCATATTCACCTTCATTATTCTGAACTGGCCCCTGAATTCTTTGAGCTGATAAAACAAACTAAACTTATTGCGGATATTTTCATTAGCACTACTTCGAGGCGGGCTCGTATCGAGGTGGAATATGCTTTCCGCGAATACACGGCCGGAGAAGTAACGGTGACCGTAGTCGAGAACAAAGGGCGAGACATCTTGCCGTTCGTCTCAACGTTCAAAGCTGACTTTCTTTCAGGAAGATATGAAATCATCGGGCATTTTCATGGAAAAAAGTCGCTGGCCATTGCATCAAATACCGGCGAGCGCTGGCGAAAATTTCTGCTCAATACGTTAATTGGCGATGAGGCCAACATCGGGAAAATAATGAGCTTGTTCGCCAAAAATCCACGACTGGGTATGATCTTCGCTGAAGATAGACATAGTGTGGGATGGACGAAAAACAAGCCGTTCGCCGAGATGATTAAACCCAGACTGCATCCTCAACCGACTCTTCAAACGCATCCGACATTTCCGATCGGTACGATGTTTTGGGCTCGCGCACAATCTCTAAAATCTCTTTGGATGGCTGAGAACTTGCTCGACGGATTACCTCCTGAGCCGCTTAAATACGACGGCACGATTCTTCATGCAATAGAACGAATGCTGCCGTCGATTGTTGAATCGAATGATTTTGATTGGGCTACGGTACATCGCCATGCTCAAGGATGGTGATTTTATGAATCAAGATATATCTGGAATGCGGTGCCTGGTTACAGGTGCGGGTGGTTTTTTGGGTTCTCATTTGGTTGCAAGCCTTATTTCAAAGGGGGCAGTAGTGACGGGTTTTGGCCGTACGCCCTTCGGGCCCCACTTTGAAGATGGTATTAAACCGAAGTGGATCCTTGGATCTTTTGATAATGAAAAAGAGGTTACGCGAGCCTGTGAAGGACAAGACTGCATTTTCCATTTGCTCAACTCATCAACCCCTGCAAGTGCGACTTTGAACCCCGCGTCCGACATTACTTCCAATGTCGTTCCTTCAATACATCTTCTGGAAGCTTGCAAGCTAGCAAAGGTTAAGAAATTTATCTTTGCTTCGTCAGGTGGAACCGTCTATGGAGCAGCCACGCAAATACCCACAACGGAGACTGCTAAAGCGCATCCGATATCGGCATACGGCGTCTCAAAACTCACAATTGAAAACTATTTGGCGTTCTTTGGCCACATCCACGAGCTTGACTATCGGATCCTACGAATCACGAACCCGTATGGCCCAGGACAGTCGCCTTTCAAACAGCAAGGAGTGGTAGCCACATTTATTCACGCGGCACTTCAAAACCAACCCATCAACATATGGGGAGACGGATCCGCCGTGCGTGATTACATATACATATCCGACGTTATCGACGCATTTACCGAAATATTAACCCACACTGGCGAAGACAGGATATTTAACATCGGAAGCGGAACAGGAAAGTCTATATCTGAAGTTTGGCAAGATATCAAAAAAATGATAAACCCAAAATCTAAAATTATTTACCATGCAAGCAGAAAACTAGATGTTCCCGTAAGCATAGTGGATACTACATTAATGCAAAATAAAACGACATGGCGCCCAAAAATAAACTGGAACAACGGCCTAAAGATGACTAGAGACTGGATGATAGATCAACACTCTCCGATATCGAGCATTAAGGTACAATAAGCATAAAATTTAACACATCCGATCTGCACCAACAGGAAAAATAGTGAAATTAAAAACCTCGTCAGCGCTAGACGCGGCAACTGAAACCTACACTATTCGCGAAAAGTTGGTCGTGCCTGCGCACGATTATCTTCAGGCTGACTTTGGAGATACTGCAAGAAAAATAGAACACATAGAGCTTGGTCCGATATTGTGTTCTACCTTCTATGACGCCTTCTTAACAAAAACCGGCTTGGTTATTAGCAACGACGGCCTGGTCATTAGTGAAACGCTGGAAGGTTCGTTGGATGTAAATTATGTTCCAGAAAACATTTTGGACGTTCTTGAACAAAATCACGAAATCCCCCACCTAAAGGGGGAGTTTATTTCAGCATCCATTTACGGAACCTTTAATTACTCCGTATTTTTGCACGAAGTACTTCCTAAGCTGTATCTGGGAGCTTTCGCGGGTGCTTGCCCGACAAAAAAGATCACAATGCATTTTTCGGAGCACATGTCAAAGGCTCAGAAAGCGCAACATCTAAAAATATGCAGTACTTTCTTGCCTAATGAAGCTCTATTTGAGCCTCCACAACCTATTCAGAAAGTAGATAAAATTTCTGTATTTTCGGTAGGGCAAGGTTCAGGAAGACGCGTGAGTCAGACAATGATACCAATGACCGCAGAGCTGTCACTGAGGTTTCGCGAACTGACTCAGAAGCCAATTGATAAAATTTACATCTCGCGAGAGGTGGGAGTTGCTCGATATCTCATCAATCGAGAAGAAGTTCATAATTTTTTCCGTCTCAACGGGTTTGAGATAATCGAAGCTGGCCGACTGACAATAGAACAACAGATTTCTATTTTCTCAAATGCGCGTGTGATCGTCGCTGAACATGGTGCAGCTTTAGCAAACTTGTGGTTCTGCCAGCAGGGCTGCCTCGTTGTGGAAATTACGCCTACCCCGATATCCAACAGGCACATTTATAAAATGGTCAGCAGCATGAAAAAGCTTAAGTACTTCGGCGCTCAAGTCGAGGTTCCTGAAGACTGGGTCTGGAATAGCGATGCGTTGTATATTCCAATAGAGCTGCTGCAGTCAGTTTTGGATTCCGCTCGTGCTGCCTACCCATCCGTGTCCATATAAAAACTCTTCCCGAAAAACTCATGAAAGAAAATTTCATCCAGAACTTTTGAGAATGTCATGATATTAATTAGCGGCGGAGCCGGATTTATAGGATCGAACTTTGTTCACCATTTGATCAGAAAAACTTCTGATTCCGTGGTAAACATTGATGCATTAACGTACGCGGGAAACTTACGCAACCTTGCTGATCTTGACGAGGCGAATCGTCACGTCTTTCTTCACGGCGACATTCGAGATGCGCAACTTTTAAGAGATACGCTGACTCGCTATCGGCCTAAAGCCATTATTAACTTTGCAGCAGAGTCTCACGTTGACCGCTCTATTGCCGGCCCCCAAGACTTTGTGCATACCAATGTTCTAGGTACCTTTCAACTTCTTAGCGCTGCTAAAGATTACTGGACAGCACTAAACAATCAAGAAAGAGATCAATTCCGGTTTATTCATATCTCCACAGATGAGGTTTATGGAACGCTGCATGTAAATGATGCGCCATTTACAGAACGCCATGCCTATTCACCTAACAGCCCCTATGCTGCCACAAAGGCTGCAAGTGACCACCTCGTGCGGTCTTATTTTCACACCTACGGCTTCCCAGCCATTACAACAAACTGCTCAAACAACTATGGGGCGCGTCAGTTCCCAGAAAAACTCATTCCTTTGTGCATCAACAATGCATTAACAGGAAAGTCAATTCCGATATACGGGGACGGCAATCAGATCCGAGATTGGCTTTACGTAGATGATCACTGCGCTGCTATTCAAGCTACTCTGGAACAAGGCACCCCTGGTGAGGTTTATAACATTGGCGGCTGGAACGAGAAAACCAACCTAGAGGTTGTTTCGGCGGTTTGTGGAATATTGGACAATCAGAAGCCAAGGGTGGACGGAAGGTCTTATGCGGACCAGATCACATTTGTTCGAGACCGCCCTGGTCACGATCGACGCTACGCTATAGATGCTAGCAAAATCGAGCGTGAGATTGGTTGGCGCCCCGCAGAGACTTTTGATACAGGTATCAGGAAGACCGTACAGTGGTATCTGGACAATCAGGCTTGGGTAGCTGACGTAACGAGTGGGGCCTATCGGCAGTGGATAAACAAGCAATACGCCGACAATTAAAATTAATAGCCTTTATATAGACGTCTATGCAACGTACTCAAACTTCCCGTAAAGGCATCATTCTCGCCGGCGGTGCCGGCAGCCGTCTCCACCCCGCTACGCTAGTCGTCTCCAAGCAGCTCCTGCCCGTTTACGACAAGCCGATGATTTATTACCCGCTCGCGACTCTGATGCTTGCAGGCATCCGTGAGGTGTTGGTCATATCCACGCCACTCGACACGCCCCGTTTCGAGCAATTGCTGGGCGACGGCTCGCAGTGGGGCATGCGCATCGAATACGCGGTGCAGCCCGACCCCGGCGGCTTGGCACAGGCCTTCCTGATCGGCGAGCAGTTCATCGGGGATTCGTGCAGCGCACTGGTGCTGGGCGACAACATTTTCTACGGCCACGACTTCCACGATCTGCTTGGCGACGCCAGTTGCCGGGCCGAGGGTGCGCGGGTGTTTGCGCACCACGTGCACGACCCGGAACGTTATGGCGTGGCGGAGTTCGATCGCCATGGGCGCGTGCTGTCGATCGAGGAAAAACCAAAGCAGCCGAAGTCGCATTACGCGGTCACGGGCTTGTATTTCTATGACCCGCAGGTGGTGGATTTTGCCAAGTCGCTGAAGCCTTCCGCGCGCGGTGAACTCGAGATCACCGACATCAACCGCATGTACCTCGAACGCAACCTGCTGTCGGTGGAAATCATGGGCCGCGGCTATGCGTGGTTCGATACCGGCACGCACGATTCCTTGCTGGAAGCAGGCCAGTTCATTGCCACCATCGAACGCCGGCAGGGCCTGAAGATCGCGTGCCCGGAAGAGATCAGCTTCCGTCAGGGCTGGATCGATGATGAACAGCTGCAGCGCCTGGCTGCGCCTTTGATGAAGAACGGCTACGGGCCGTATCTGCAAGGGCTGCTGACGCAGCAGGTGTTCTGATGCAAGCACAACGACTGGCGATTCCGGATGTGGTCTTGCTGACACCCAAGGTGTTCGGCGACGACCGGGGCTTTTTCTTCGAGAGCTTCAACGCGGAAAAATTCGCGGCCGCCACGGGCGTGGATGTGCAGTTCGTGCAGGACAACCACTCGAAGTCGCAGCGCGGTGTGTTGCGCGGGCTGCATTATCAGTTGCCGCCGAATGCGCAAGGCAAACTGGTGCGCGTGGTGCAAGGCGAGGTCTTCGATGTGGCGGTGGATCTGCGCAGGAACTCACCGACCTTCGGCAAGTGGGTCGGCGAGATCTTGTCCGGCGAGAACAAACGACAGCTTTGGATTCCGGCCGGCTTTGCGCACGGCTTCGTGGTAACTAGCGATACCGCCGAGTTTCTGTACAAGACGACCGCGCTGTATGCACCGTCGGCCGAGCGCTGCATCGCCTGGGACGATCCGGATATCGGCGTGGCGTGGCCGCTGACGGCTGCGCCGTTGCTCTCGCCGAAGGACGCCGAAGGCGTCGCATTCACAGTGGCGGACACTTTCGCCTGAGCGGCGCGACCGCCCACCGAAGCGCGCGCACAACATAAGCTATGGGGTCGCCCGACCCTCACTTTCACATGCCCCGCATTCTCGTCACCGGCTATTGCCAGGCCGTCGGCCTGGCCCACGCACTGCAATCCCTGTTGCCCGATGCCGAGGTCGCGGCCGACGCCGCGCACGCGTCGCTGTCACCGCCCGCGCGTCAAGCCTTTGCCGAGCGCCTGCGCACCGTCGATTACTGGTTCCCGGCGAACTATGCGCAGGTGCGCGATTGGCCCGGGTTCAGCGCCCTGGTGCAACACACACGCGTTGTCCCGGCACCGTATTTCTGGTTCGCGGGCTTTCATCCCGACCTGTGTCACGTGCGCGCTCGCAGCACCGGCAAGCTGCTCGTGCCGGAGTACAACTCGGCGATCGTGGCGTGGGCCTACCGGCACGGCGTACCCGTGGACCGCGTGCCGCGGCTGTTCGACGCCGAGGTCTTCGCAGCGGTGGGTTATCTGGATGCCTGGGACGATGCCGTCGCGATCATGCGCCGCGACCTGGTCGCGCTGGGCTGGCGTGCGAACGAGGCGGATGCGCTGTACCTGAGCCTGAAGCAGCAGGGCCTCTTCATGCATTCGATCAACCATCCGACGCCGGGCGTGTTCGTCGAACTTGGCAAGCTGCTGGCCCGCCGCGCCGGGCTGGCCTATGACGATCAACGGGCACACGGGCTCGTCGACACGCTGGCCACCGGCGACAATTTCCCGGTCTACCCGGAACTCGCGCCGCTGCTAGGCGTGGCGAGCCCGGGGTATGTGTGGCGCAGCGGCAAGCAACGATTGCAGGGCGTCGAGACCTTCGCGGCGTTCTGGTACGGGCAGTACGCTGCGCAGACCGCAGGCCCGGAAGACTTGCTGCTGGAGCACTACGCGCGCGCGGACCGACTGGACGCGATCCGTGACACTGCATGTTTCGCGGCGGCGATGCACGACAGAATGCCGACCGCGCACGCGCGCTTCGACGAGGACGCATACCTGGCGCGTTACCCCGACGTGGCGGAGGCGGTGCGGCGCGGAGACTTTCCCAGCGGCGAACGGCACTATCTGGCGTTCGGTGCGCGCGAAGGGCGAATCGCTTGAATGGAAAACACCTACATGCACAACCCCTATCGCGCCCTGCCCGCCCGCCAGTTCTGGACGCCTTCCGTTGCCATGCCGGCGCGTGGCATGGTGGACCCAGTGTCGCGCAGTCGGCGCATCCTGCCGCACGAACGCATCGTGTCCTTCGGCAGCTGTTTCGCGCAGCACATCTCGCAGCACCTGGTGGCGCGCGGGCTGAACTATCACATGACCGAATCCGCACCTCCGGGTATGGATGCCGCCCTCGCCACCGCACGCCAGTACGGGCTCTTCAGCGCGCGCTACGGCAACGTGTACACGCCGGCCCAGGCCGAGCAGTTGTTCGATCGGGCCTTCGGGCACTTCGCGCCCAACGACGACCCGTACTGGGAGAAGGACGGCCGCTGGTACGACGCGTTCCGGCCGACCGTGGAACCGGGCGGCTTTGCAGACGTCGCGACCCTGCTCACCGACCAAAAACGGCATCTCACGGCCGTGCGAGCGCTGTTCGAGCAGGCCGATTTTTTTGTCTTCACGCTGGGCCTGACCGAAGCCTGGCGCAACCGCCGCGACGGGGCGGTGTATCCGGTCGCGCCGGGGGTGGTGGCGGGCAGCTTCGACTCCGCGCGCCATGAATTCGTGAACTTCTCGATCGACGAGGTGCGCGCTTCCCTGTTTGCGCTGATCGAGAAGACGCGCGCGTTGAATCCACGTGCATGCTTCATCCTCACCGTGTCGCCAGTGCCGCTGATCGCCACCTACGAAGCACGCAGCGTGCTGAGCGCCACCGCTTACAGCAAGGCGGTGCTGCGGGTGGCGGCCGATGAAGCCGAGCGGCGCTACGACGAGGTGTACTACTTCCCCGCGTACGAGATCGTCACCTCGCCGGCGGCCGGCGACCGCTACTGGGCACCGGACCTGCGCAGCGTGCGCCCGGAAGGCGTGGCGCACGTGATGCGCGCCTTCGACCGACATTTCGTGGACGCGCCGGCAGCGCTGCCGGCAACGCGTCGCCCCGCAGACGTTGGCTGCGATGACGCCGCCACACGTCCGGTGTGCGACGAAGAAGTCATCGTCGCTTCATTGAAGCGCCATGAAGACTGAGCGCCTGGCGTGATTCACTACTGGGATCGTGCCGTTGCGCGCCAGGTGAAGGCATGATTGGTCGGCTTTTTCTGGGTCATCGATAATGGACTTTTCAGGAGTACGGCAGTGAAGATTGCAGTGGTGGGTACGGGTTACGTAGGGCTGTCCAATGCGGTGCTGCTGGCGCAGCACAATGAAGTGGTGGCGCTCGACATCCTGCCGGAAAAGGTAGCGATGCTGAACGCGCGGCAGTCGCCCATCATCGACGCAGAACTGGACGACTTTCTGCTTCACAAGACGCTGACCCTTCGTGCGACCTCGCACGCGCTGGACGCTTACTCGGGCGCAGAATTCATCGTGGTGGCGACGCCTACCGACTACGACCCGACGACCAACTACTTCAACACGCAATCGGTAGAATCGGTCATCCGCGATGCGCTGGCCGCCAATGCCACCGCTACCATCGTCATCAAGTCGACGGTGCCGGTGGGATTCACGTCCAAGATGCGCAAGGAATTCGCCACGGACCGCATCGTGTTTTCACCCGAGTTTCTGCGTGAAGGCCGTGCGCTGTACGACAACCTGCATCCGTCACGCATTGTGGTGGGCGATTGCTCGGGTGTGGGTGAACGGTTTGCCGCGCTGCTGCAACAGGGCGCGGTGAAGCAGAACGTTCCCGTGTTGCTGACGCACTCGACCGAGGCCGAGGCGATCAAGCTGTTCGCCAACACCTACCTTGCCATGCGCGTGGCCTATTTCAACGAGCTGGATTCCTACGCCGAAGCCAATGGCCTAGACTCGCGTCAGATCATCGAGGGCGTGGGGCTGGACCCGCGCATTGGCACGCACTACCGCAATCCGTCGTTCGGCTACGGCGGGTATTGCCTGCCGAAGGACACCAAGCAGTTGTTGGCCAATTACGCGCAGGTGCCGAACAACCTGATTCGCGCCATCGTGGACGCCAACACCACGCGCAAGGACTTTGTGGCCGATGCCATCCTCAAGCGCAAGCCCAAGGTAGTGGGCATCTACCGCTTGACCATGAAGTCCGGGTCGGACAACTTCCGCGCCTCATCCATCCAAGGGATCATGAAGCGCATCAAGGCCAAGGGGGTTGAAGTCGTGGTTTACGAACCTTCGCTGCGCGCTGACACCTTTTTCCACTCGCGCGTCATCCGTGACCTGGGCGTGTTCAAAAGCACGGCTGACATCGTGGTGGCCAATCGGCTTGCCGACGAGATTCTTGACGTACGCGACAAGGTCTACACGCGCGATCTGTTCGGCAGTGATTGAGCTGGCCTGACCCGGGGCTTGCAGGGCTCCGGCGAGCGCTGCAAGCACAGCATTCTGTTATGAAGCGTCGCACCAGCTTGATTTATTGTTGGCTATCTAGCCGCCACATCTCGAGATTTCTGATGAAAGACCGAGCCGCATAACTTTTAATCCGGCATTCAATATTCATCAGCACGCTGCTGCGTATCATCATTAAACCCAGGGCGGGCCGCTGCCCGTCGATGGTCCACAGGAGATATACATGGCAGTCGGTTCCGTCAATGAAGCCCTCTTTCTCGCAAGCTTGCCGGAGGGATTCACCTTCACCGTGACAGCGCTGGAAACAGATACCCACGACAACTGGCGCGGTTTTTTTGATCGTCGTTCCGACAGCGTTCCTTATGACGTGGCTGCCGGGCAGGAGATTGCCGAGGCACGCATGACGACCTCCCGTGTGCTCGACAGCGGCGTCGGCCCCACGTGCAAGCTTCGTTTCAAGATCGCGGGCACCATCGGCGGCAAGACGGTCGAGAAGAAGGGAAACTTCACGTTCACAACCTCGGATTGGCCCCTCGTCGGACGGCCGGACCAGTTGATTCTGAACAGTAGCCTGGACGGCATGGATAGCGTTGCGGTGATCCAGGATGTGAGATTGATGACCACGCCGGACCCGTTCTCGTGCGCGTTCGTGCTGAAAGGCGAAGAACTGGGCCTGATCATCAGCCGCGAAAAAAACTTGACCAACGAAGTCGTCAGCACCGTGGTGGGCGGTATCCTGACCGTTCACGGCAAAGCCATCAGCTGGGTGTTCGGCAAGATCATCTGATTTGAACACACAAGCGTTGCCGTCAGCGGCAACGCCTTCTGCAGGTGCGCTTGAAAAACAGAAGGGCAGGAGCAACACATTGCACCCGCCCTTCTGTTTTCTCCACCGCCTCTGCCCGCGACGTTCACCAAATCACGCAGCAGGCGCAGTCCGCATCTTCTCGCTTCGGCCCCGCAACCATTCCAGCGCCAGCAACATCAGCACAGAGAATCCGATCAGCAAGGTTGCCGCCGCCGCAATGGTCGGGCTCAGGTTCTCGCGGATGCCGCTGAACATCTGGCGCGGCAAGGTGACCTGCTCGGGGCCGGCCAGGAACAGGGTCACCACCACTTCATCGAACGACGTGGCAAACGCGAACAGCGCGCCGCTGATGACGCCGGGGGCGATCAGCGGCAGGGTCACGCGGAAGAAGGTGGTGACGGGCGAGGCACCCAGATTGGCGGCTGCCAGCACCAGGCTGTAGTTGAAACCCTGCAAGGTGGCCGACACGGTGATGATCACGAAGGGCACGCCCAGCACGGCGTGGATGGCGATCAGCGACAGGTAGCTGTTGCCCAGGCCCAGCGGCGCGAAGAACAGGTAACTGGCCACGCCCACGATCACCACCGGCACGACCATCGGCGAGATCACAAGGCTCATGATCAGCTTCTTGCCACGGAAGTTGCCACGCGTCAGGCCGATGGCGGCCAGGGTGCCCAGCACCATGGCCAGCAAGGTGGCAACCGGGGCAACAATCAGGCTGTTCTTCAGCGAGCGCATCCATTCTGCCGAGCTGAAGAACTCGTTGTACCAGCGCAGCGAGAACCCGTTCAGCGGATAGATCAGGAAGGTGCTGTCGTTGAAGGACAGCGGCACGATGACCAGCACGGGCAGAATCAGGAACAGCAGCACCAGGCCACACAGAATGCGGTGCGCGTAGTGCCAGGCAACCTGGACGGGGGATCGGTAGCTCATCAGGACTCTCCTTATGCCAGGCGCAGGCGGGCGGCGTTGGCCAGCCAGCCATACAGCATGTACAGCACCAGCGTGGCGACCAGCAGCAGGCCGCCCAGTGCGGTGGCCATGCCCCAGTTGATGGTGACGTTGGTGTAGAAGGCCACGAAGTAGCTCACCATCTGGTCGCCCGGGCCGCCCAGCAGCGCAGGCGTGATGTAGTAGCCGATCGACATGATGAACACCAGCAGGCAGCCTGCCCCCACGCCCGCTACGGTCTGCGGGAAGTACACGCGCCAGAAGCTGGCAAACGGATGGCAGCCCAGCGAAATCGCTGCACGCACGTAGCTGGGCGAGATGCCTTTCATCACGCTGTAGATCGGCAGGATCATGAAGGGCAGCATGATGTGCACCATCGCGATGTACACGCCCGCGCGGTTGAATACCAGTTGTAGCGGCTGGTCGATCAAACCAAGCTTGATCAGCGCGCTGTTGATCAGACCGCCGGACTGCAGCAACACGATCCAGGCCGCGACCCGCACCAGAATGGAGGTCCAGAACGGCAGCAGCACCAGGATCATCAACAGGTTGCTCTGACGTGACGGCAGGCTGGCCAGCAGGTAAGCCAGCGGATAGGCGAACACCAGGCAGATCAGGGTGATGACTGCGCCCATCCACAGGGTGCGGGCAAAGACGTCCAGGTAGATCGCCTGGTCGGGCGTGGTGCGTGTGATCTCACCCAGTTCGTCGATGCGGTGGTCCAGTGCGGCCAGCACGTAATACGGCGTGGTGGCGCTGCTGTTGCGACGAATGACTTGCCAGTAGGCCGGGTCACCCCAACGGGCATCCACGCCCTCCAGGGCTTGCTGATAGGTGCCCGTGGCCTGCAGTGGCATCGCGCGCGTGGTCTTGGCCAGCAGGCTGCGATAGCCCGGCAGCTCCAGGTTCAGGCGGCGGGCCAGTTCACCGCTGCTGGCGGTGTTGCCACGCAGCGCGGTCAGGTCTTCCGTCAGGGCGCGATACACCGGTTCAGGCGGCAGCGATTTGCCGTCCCACTGGGCGATGGCAGACACGGTGCCGGGTAGCGCACGCACGACTTCGGGGTTATCCACACTGCGCCACAGCAGCATGGCAATCGGCACGACAAAGGTCAGCACCAGGAACACCAGCAGGGGCAGCACCAGACCAAACGCCGTCAGTCGGCTGCGGCGGCCAGCACGGGCCAGCTGTTGTTTCAGACCGCGGTCGATGACAGGTGCGGCGTTGCCGTCCAACGTAGTGGCAGGGGCGACCATGACGGGCTCCGGAATCGGGGAATGACCGGCCGCATGCACGCAGGAAAATGCGCAGGCAGGCGACCGCAGAAATACGGTTGACCCGCAGCGCGCCAGGGCGCTGCGGGTCGGGGCTTACTTCGCAGCCCAGGCGTTGAAGCGTTGTTCCAGCGTTTCGCCGTAGTCGGTCCAGAACTGCACACCCATGGCGACCTGGCCGCGGATGTTGCGCTCGGCGGTGGGCAGGTTGCTGGCGGTCTTCACGCTCAGCAGCGGAATCGCCTGCTTGTTGGACGGGCCGTAGGCAATGTGCTCGGAATAGCTTTTCTGTTGCTGCGGCTGAAGCATGAAGGCCAGGAACTTCATGGCGTCTTCCTTGTTCTTCGCGCCCTTCGGAATCGCCCACGCATCGAAGTCATAGATGCCGCCGTTCCACACGATCTGCAGGTTGCTTTCCTTTTGTACGGCAGCGATGCGACCGTTGTAGGCCGAGCTCATCACCACGTCACCCGAGGCCAGGTATTGCGGCGGCTGCGCGCCTGCTTCCCACCATTGAATGTTGGGCTTCAGTTCGTCCAGCTTCTTGAAGGCGCGGTCTTGTCCTTCCTTGGTTGCCAGCACCTTGTAGACGTCCTTGGTTGGCACGCCATCGGCCATCAGCGCGAATTCCAGGGTGTACTTGGCACCCTTGCGAAGACCACGCTTGCCGGGGAAGGTCTTGGTGTCCCAGAAGTCGACCCAGCCATTGGGGGTGGTCTTGACCTTGTCGGCGTTGTAAGCCAGCACGGTGGACCACACGAAGAAGCCCACGCCGCAGGGGGTGATGGCACCCGACACGAAGTCCTCTGATTTGCCCAGCTTGCTGAAGTCCAGCTGTTCGAACAGCCCTTCGTCGCAGCCACGCGCCAGCTCGGGCGATTCCAGCTCCACCAGGTCCCAGGACACGCTGCCGGTGTCGACCATGGCCTTGACCTTGGCCAGTTCGCCGTTGAATTCACCAGCGATGATCTTGTTGCCGGTCTGCTGTTCGTAAGGCTGGTAGTAGGCCTTGACCTGGGCGTCTTTGTTGGCACCGCCGAAGGACACGACGGTCAGGTCTTTGGCCAGCGCCGGGGCGCTGCAAACCAGGGCGGCGGCAAGCGCCGTGAGTGTGATGCGGAACGACATGGTTGGTCTCACTCCAGGGGTTTTAGGTATCGTCGTCGGAAGGCAGAACGTCAGGGACAGAACGTCAGAGCAAAAACAGGCTTACGCGGCGACCAGCTCGGCGGCAGGTTTGCTCGCCGTGGCAGCCACGCCGGGCGACGCGTCGAGCGCACGCACGTGCTCGATCGGGAAGCCCAGCGGAATCACGTCACCCACTGCCAGGCCGGGTTCCAGCTGGGAGATGGGTTGCTTGATGAAGAAATTGGATTCGCCGCAGACGTCCAGGCGAATGCGCACGTGGTCGCCCAGGTAGATGAACTCGGCAATGCGGCCCGAGAAGCGGTTTTCCATCTGCTGCGTGGCACCGTTCAGACGCACGCGTTCCGGGCGAATCGACAAGGTCACGGGCTGGCCGGGTTGGCCCACATTGACCGCGAGCGCACGCACTTTCTCGCCACGTGCCAGCTCCACCGTGCACAGCTCGCCGTCACGGTGCACCAGCCGACCGGGCAGTCGATTGTTCTCGCCGATGAACTGGGCCACGAAGGTATTGCAGGGGTGTTCGTACAGGCTGCGCGGGTCGGCGATCTGCTGGATTTCACCGTTGTGGAACACCGCCACACGGTCACTCATGGTCAGTGCTTCACCCTGGTCGTGGGTGACGTAGACCACCGTCACACCCAGGCGTTGATGGATGTGTTTGATCTCCATCTGCATGTGTTCGCGAAGCTGTTTGTCGAGCGCGCCCAGCGGCTCATCCATCAGCACCAGCTGGGGTTCGAACACCAGTGCACGGGCCAATGCCACGCGCTGCTGCTGGCCACCGGAAATCTGCGTGGGATAACGTCCACCGAAGGCGTCCAACTGAACCATCGACAGCGCGTGACGCACCTTGTCGGCCACGTCTACCTTGTTCATGCCGCGCACGGTCAGCGGGAAGGCAACGTTCTCGGCCACGGTCATGTGGGGGAACAGCGCGTAGTTCTGGAACACCATACCGATGTCACGCTTGTGCGGCGGCACGTTGTTAAGTCGTTTGCCGTCCAGTGTGATTTCACCTGCGGTGGGCGTCTCGAAACCGGCCAGCATCATCAGGCTGGTGGTCTTGCCCGAACCCGAGGGGCCCAGCAGCGTCAGGAACTCGCCGCGACGAATGTCGAGGTTCAGATTCTTGACAATCAGGCTTGCGCCGTCGTAGGTCTTCTGGACGCCGCGAAAGCTCACCAGCACATCGTTGTTCGTCGCCGTCATCACCGTTTCCCCACGCATCGAAGCCAGGCATCAAGCGTAGAAAAACAGCAGCAGACGGCCTATCGGCGCGGCAGACTGATTTGCCTTACCCGACAGGAGAGCTTTTTGTAGGGATCGCCTGACAAGGGCGATGGGTGGCGCAGGTTTGCACCCAGCGCGGCTCAAGCACAGGGCGTGTGTCCCGACAGGCTCAACCCAGCTTGTGCTCCAGTGCGTACTTCACCAGGTCGGCAACAGAGTGCACGCCCAGCTTCTGCATCAGCCGTGCCTTGTGGGTGCTGATGGTCTTGCTGCTGACCGACAGGTGCTGGGCGATCTCGTTCACGCCCTCGCCTTTCACCAGACGTTCGAACACCGAGAACTCACGCTCGGACAGCTGCGTGTGACGTGGTTTGTCGCTGGCCAGGCCCACGTCGAACACCATGCGGTCGGCCAGCTCCGGGTCAATGTAGCGACCGCCAGCGGCGACCTTGCGGATGGCAGTCAGCAGCAGCGCAGGTTCACTGTCCTTGGTGGCGTAGCCAGACGCCCCGGCCTTCAGCGCACGGGCGGCCATCTGCGGTTCGTCGTGCATGGACAGCATCAGAATGCTGGGCGCTCCGGCACGGGCACGGATGCGCGCGATCGACTCCAGGCCATTCATGCCGGGCATGGAGATATCCAGCAAAACGACATCGCACGGCGTGTTGCGCAAGCTGTCCAGCAACTGCTCGCCGTTCACGGCTTCGCCCACGACAAGCAGGTCGGGGGCCATGCCGATCAATTGCTTGATGCCCTCGCGCACGATCTTGTGATCTTCGGCAACCAGCACGCGGATCATGCATGTCCCTTTTCGTTTTTTGTTGATCTGTTATCGATTCGATTTCAACGCAGCGGAATGCGCGCTTGCAGCGTGGTGCCGTTGCCGGGTTCACCGTCCAGCGTCAGGGTGCCGCCAAGCATCAGCACACGCTCTCGCATGCCCACCACCCCGAATGATCGCTGGTTTGCGCTGGGCTGAAAACCCACACCGTCATCGGCCACGGTCAGCGCGAGCATACCGTCTTCGACCGTCAGGCGAATTTCCAGCGAATGCGCCTGGGCGTGGCGCATGACATTGGTGAGCGCCTCTTGCAGCACGCGGAACAGGCCAATGGCCTGCGCGTCGCTCAGCACCAGCGGCGTATCAGTGGCCAGCACCAGACAGGGAATGCCGCTGCGCGCTTCGAAACGGCGCGCCTGCCATTCGATGGCCGATACGATGCCAGCATCCAGAATCGGCGGGCGCAAGGCGGTGGCCACGTCACGCACCAGCTGGAACAGCTGCGCCATCAACCGCTGGATACTCTCCAAGCGCTCGCGCTGGGCGGCGTTTGGGTCGGGCGTGATCAGCCCGAGCATGGAAAACTCCAGCTTCAGCACGGTAAGCACCTGCCCCAGTTCGTCGTGCACCTCGCGTGCGATGCGGGCCTTCTCTTCTTCGCGCACGGTTTCCAGGTGGGCGGACAAGTCGCGCAGCTGTGCTTGCGAATGCGCCAGTGCAAGTTCCGCGCGCTTGTTGTCGTGGATGTCCCAGACGACACCATCCCAGACAAAACGGCCATCGTCCATGCGCCGCATGGCCGCCTTCAGATCAACCCAGCGTTCATCACCCGTCGCCGTGCACATGCGACCCTGCCAGTGCCAGTCGATGCGTGCCTGCATGGCTGCATCGCGCCGCGCGACATAGTCGCCCACATCAGCAGGGTGGATCAGGCTGCGCAAGCCACGCTCGCGATCGGTCAGTGCCGCAGGCGCGTGACCAACCAGCGCCTGGCTGCCGTCGCTGACGAAGGTCAGCACCGCGCCATCGTGGCTCTCGCCGTATTCCATGCGGAACACCATGCCGGGCACGTTGGCGGCAATGCCGCGCAGCTGGGCTTCGCGCTCGGCCAGTGCGGCATCGGCGCGCCGTTTTTCGCTCAGGTCGAGCACAAAGACGACCAGATATTCCGCGCTGCCGAAACGCAGAAAGCTCAGGTTGACCGCCACCGGCAACCAACTGCCGTCACCACGTTGCCAGACGGTCTCTGAGCCAGCCGGGGGTTGTTCGTCGCGCACCAGTTTCCACAAGGACAACCAGCGGTCCATATGCAAGGTGGGGTCGAAATCTTCCAGGGGCCGTTCAAGCAACAGAGACGGCGCAATGCCCAGCATGTTCGCTGCCGCCGCATTCACGTAGCGGATGCGGCTGTCCCAGTTCACCCACAGAATGCCCGTGACGCTCTGGTCGACTGAGAACTGCGTGAGGCGCAGCGCCTCCTTTTCCTGTTCACGCAACGCAAGTTCGCGGCGCAGGTCGGTTACCCGCCGCTCCATGACCGGGCGTTGCCGCAATTGCCATATCAGCGCGGCGGCCAGCGCAGTGGTCAGCAGACCTGCCAACAAGGCCAGGCTGCGCCACAGTGCAGGCGACAACTCAGACGCAGGCGGTGGAGCCAACCAGCGCTGTCGCAGTTGTACGGCGTCGGCATCAGGCAATGCGGCCAGCAGTCCATCCAGTTGCCGCAGCAGCAGCGGTTGTTCGCTGACCACTGCGATGCGACGCAGCAGCGGGTAGCCAGCGGTTTCGATCTGCACCAAGCCGGCAAACAGACGTTGACGCGCCAGCCGATCGAACTGGACCTGATCCACCAGCGCGTAGTCGGCCGTGCCCTCGGCAAGCTGGCGCAAGGCAGCCTGCGGATCAGCCGCCACCTCGACCCGCAGCGCGGGCAGGTTCTGTTGCACCTGGGCGGGCAATTCGTTGACCGGGCCGACCAGCAGACGGGTGTCCGCAGGGATGCGCGCGAGCGATACGGGGTCAAGCTCGCGTCCGCCGACCAGCACCATGGGCACCCGCAGATAGGGGTCGGTGTAACGCCAGTGGCGCAGCCCCATTGGCGTCTGCAGTGCGCCCACGGCCATGTCGATCTGCCCTGCTTCGCGTGCGGTTTCCTGCGCCATGGTGTCAGGGAAGACATGCCATTCCAGGTGGACACCTGCTCGCCGCGCAAGGCGACTAAGCAAGTCGATGTCATACCCTGCCAGACCGCCGGCGGCATCAAGCGTCGCGTAGGGCGCCTGGGTGACCACCCCCACGCGCCAGATCGGGACTTGGGCGTAGGCGGGAGCGAAGGGCAGCGGCAATATCCACGCAAGGATGACAACCAATGTCGCAGTACGTGCCTTCAGCGCTGTCTTGACGCTGGCACACAGCCGAGCGGCGCATGGCGCTCCATGCTGATTCCTGCGCGCAGACAACGCCTGTTCTCCTACTTGCTGACGGGCACCGCTAAGACGATGGGAAAAGGATGGGCCGCAGTAGCCTCTCGCGCCCTGGCCCAGATTGTAGATGTCGGGCATAAGACCCTGACGATTAGCTTCCACAAAGGCAACGTCAAATACGTAGTTTATTTGAATGAAGCCATGACACAAAGTGCGCACTTACACCCATTGAAACCAAAAGACACAAAGAACATAATATAAAATTATTGATATTCAATATTCATCAATATATTAATTATCAGCTTATTTCACTTGAAATCACGCTGAACGGCGTTAATCTCGCTGCAAATTTTTAGCACTGAAATAATTCAGTGCTTTTTCCCAGACGAGATGTTTATGTCCGCACGTGTTCAACAAGCTTATTTCACCTTATTTGGCCGACCGGCCGACCCGGCTGGCTTGGCGTTCTGGGACAACGTCTCTGCGTCGCTGAGCGACGCACAGCTTTATGAAGCACTTGCTGCCTCACCTGAATTTCAAGCGTCTGCCGATATCACCACGACGTCGTTGCTGACCAGTATTTATCAAAATGCCTTCGGACGCGCACCGGACGCTGACGGACTGAACTTCTGGCTGTCGGTCATCACCGCTGATGGCGGTGACTTGGCAGCAGTTGCGCGTGCAGCCGCCAGCATCATCTCGCTGCCAACCCCGGAATCAGCCGACGGCCAAGCCGTTGTCAATAAAACGCAGGTGTCCATTGCATTGACGGAGGCCTTGTCGAACACAGACCACGCCAATTCAATTGATGCCACCACGCTGGCGTCTGCCAAGGCGCTGCTAGCCCAGACGGGAAGTACCGCACTGCCCGAGGCGGCGGCATTGGCAACGGCGATCACTGGCGTGGCTCAGACCGTGGCCACCGACACCTTGTCCAAGGTGCACAGCAGCGTGCAGACCCTTTATGTGGCCGTCTATGGACGCCCGGCTGATCCGGATGGCCTGAACTTCTGGACGGCAACACTGGACTCGCTTGGTGGCGATGCATCGGCGCTTGCCACGCAGTTCATTTCTGCCGACAACGCCGAGTTCGTCGCGACCTACGGTGCACTCAGCGCTGATGAGTTCCTTGCGACCCTTTACCAGAACCTGACGGGCCGCGCGCCCGACGCAGACGGCGCCAGTTTCTGGAAAGGCAGTATCGAAAATCTGACCAATGCAGGCGAATCCACGCTGGCAGGCTTTGCTGCAGTGGCTGCGCAGGTTGTTCAGGCAGTGGTGGCCAACCCGACTTCCGCCGACGCCAACGTTGCGAAAAACACAGCAGCTGTGGCGCAGAGCTTCACCGAGCAACTCGTGCAACAAGCCGGCCCTGATGCCGACCTCAGCCAGATCTCTGCGGCGGCCCTGACCGCCGCCCGCGAGTTGCTGAACGGCGTAACCGCCGATCCTGCGTCGGTTACGCAAGCACAGGAAAAAGTCACTGATCTTGCCAAGGGCGTGCTGGAGCAAGTTGGCGTGCCAGTGGTCAATCCCCCGCTAGTCACCCCGCCTGTGGTGTCTCCCCCAGCGACCCTTGCCTTCACGGTGGATGCTGCCCTGGAAAACGACAACCCCGCCACTGGCGCATTCAAGACGATCCAGGCAGCAATCGATGCCGTGGGCGATGGCCGAGCCGCCGTGATCAAGGTGGCGGCAGGTATCTATACCGAAGACCTGGTGTTGAAGAGCAGCATCACGTTGGAAGGCCAAGGAGATGTGAAGGTCGTGTCGGCGGGCAGCGACACGGCAGTGCTGGCCGAACATGCATCGAATATCACCATCAAGAACATGGTGTTCGAGGAGAACGATGCAGTGACATACCAGCTTGCGTTCAAGGATGCATCGGGCATCACGCTGGACCACGTGACCCTGATCGGTGACGAGCGCGATGCTGCCACTGGCCTGTACCTCAATGGCGTGGCGGGGGCGACGCTGTCGCAGGTTACCGTGCGAGCTTACGGTAAGGATGGCATTGCAGTGGTGGCAAAGGACGCGGCTCCGGATTGGAAGGTCAGCAAAGACCTGACGTTCACTGATGTGTCGGCGACGAATAACGGAACTGGTCTCGCGTTCTACACGAAAGGCACTGGTATCTTTGCAAACCCGGAGGATGCCGAGGCCGACATCAATGGCGTGGTCTTCAAGGGCGCGACCTTGATCTCCGGCAACGGGACAGGCGTCTTGTTTGGCGAGGAAGGTGGGCTGAAGGCAGTGCATGGTGAGTTCGTCACCCCCGAGTTCGGCACGCCGTCCTGGGCAAGCATTGAACTGCAAAACACTATGGTCAACGGGAACACCGTCCAGGTCTTGAGCCATGACCGAACCTTCCCTGCCTACATCATCGCGGCTGGCACCGATGACATAACCGTGAATTTCGATACTCGCGTCGAATTGGAGGGCGATGTACCGCAGCTGGTGACGTTCACCGAGGAGGCCGGCTATTCCTTCACTATCGGGGGCTCATCCAACATCGAGCTACAACGCGACAAGAGCACTTTTTGGCTGTCCGACAACTCGGATCGGACCACACCGTATCAGATCGATGTGAAATCAAGTGGCTCCGAAATCAGCTTCTCTGCGATTTCATACGGCGTGACCCAAGATATTCAACTGACGTTGGATGCCAATGCACTGAAGACTTTGGAGCTCTCTGGCATCTACACAACCGCCAGATTCGTGCTGACCGACACATCCCAACTCAGCCAGCTGACAAACATCAAGCTGACCTTCCTGACCACCGCAGACATCCTGCTGAATCTGAAGGATGCGCAGCAAAGCATTGTGCTGGACTCGTCGTACGAGGGTCTTACATCAACGAGCAGCCAAGTCGACTACACCGGTAGTCAGCATGGTGACACCCTGAATATCGCTGGTCGTTATGGCAGTGTCTATACCCTGGGAAGCGGCGACGATGTGGTGTCTTATCTGGGGTCACTGCAATACACCTACGGAGACCCGACACAACTGCCGATCTCAAGCGTGAGCACGGCAGGTGTGTCGCGCGTTGGCACCCGGGAAGTCTTTGGAGAGGGTGTGGTCAACGCCTACGATACGATCAAGAATTTCGGCGCGTCCGATGTGATCAGGATCGAAACAGCAGCCGAGAGAGGCACGTTTGGCAATGTCACATTCGGCACCGACAACGTGGACCTTGCGTTTGCCCAGGTCGCCATCACCACCCAGTTTGCGCAAGGCAAAAATGTCGTCTTCGCCACCTTGCCGACGCCAGATCAAGGCTATTTGTTCGTCGACCTGGATGGAAATGGCGCTTATGAAGCGGCAAAGGACTTTGCCATCAAGATCGAGCTGGCTGGTGGCGTGACGTTCACACAGGCCAATCTTGAATTGTTCGCGTCGGAACCCACGCCGCCGTAAGTCGTTCGGTCTGGCAACAGTACGCAAGCCGGACATCGTTGATGTCCGGCTTCAGACTGCTGACCAACCCCCCGTTTTCGGACGTGGGGTTTTGTTTTTTGGGGATCAAGCAGCGAGCGCGGCGGGTTGTGCAGACAGCCAGCTATCGAGCCATCCGTCGGCACGGGCGGTCAGGGCGCGCCACCAGGGCGCAACAGGGGCCGATATCGACCACTGCAGGCGCAATAAAAGGCGCGCAAGCACCAGGGCGATCTTCTTGATGTTCTGCGCCGCCGCCGCCAGCAAGCATTGCTCGGCGACCTTGCGCAGCCCGCGCATGCGCGCGTAGCGGTGCCCATGCAGTTGCTTGGCATCGGCGAAGCTGCGCTCCACAGTTTCCTTGCGACGGGCGTATATCTTCTTACCCCAGTCCGTGTGGCGGCGTGCGTCAACCAGTTCCTTGTCGCGTTCCCACACGTGGCGCACGACCACCTTGATCGCGCTCTGGCTGTTGGTGCACTGGCTGCGTACCTCGCACTGCTGGCATTGCGTCGGGTCTGACTTGTATTCGCGGTAGCCCGCCCGATTGGTGGTGCTGTACGGCAGCCGCTGCCCAGCCGGGCAGACATATTCGTTGCGGTAGCGGTTGAACGTGTACTGTCGTTTGTAGAACAGCCCAGGCTTGTGGTTCGGCGTGCGGTAGCCCATTACTCCTTGGATATCGCGCGCATGCAGCCCGTGGCAGATCATCGGCGTGTAGTACCCCGCGTCCAGGCCTACCTTGCGCACACCGAAGCCGAAGCGCTCGCGCTGCCGATCCAGCCTCGCCAAGTAAGGTTGGCTGTCGTGCACCGAGCCTGACGTCACGTGTGTGTCGGTGATGATCGCGAACTTCGCATCGACCGTGCGATGGTCCAGGTAGAAGAACCCCACCGGCTTGTCGTCACGCACCATGAACCCGCTGTCCGGATCTGTACGACTGATCTTGACGTCCTTGGTCTGGGCAGCGCTGCCGCCCGCATCATCGTCGCCGCTGTCACGCTTGAGCGGCCGCTTGCCATGTAGCGCCCGATCCGCATCGACCGCCGCATCCAGCTCAGCCAAGTATGCCGAGGGTGTTTGTGCGACCGTCACCACGTCGAATTTCTTCTTGCTGGCGTTGGCCTTCAAGTGAGTGCTGTCCGTGTACAGCACCCGGCCATCCACCATCCCCCGCCCGATCGCCTGACGCACGATCTCGTCAAAAATCTCCTGGTACACCGAGGTGTCCGTATAGCGTCGCCTGCGGTTCTGCGAGAACGTCGATGCATCGGGCACCTTGTCGGTCAGCCGGAAACCGATGAACCACCGATACGCCACGTTCACCTGCACCTCGCGCATCAACTGCCGTTCACTGCGCACCCCAAACAGGTAGCCAATGAACAGCAGCTTGAACATCACCACCGGATCCAGCGCCGGACGGCCGTTGTTCATGCTGTACAGGTGCGCAACCTTCTCTCGGATGAACTCAAAATCGACCGCTGCCGCGATCTTGCGCAACAGGTGATCGGCCGGAACCAACGACTCCAGCGTCACCATCTCCAGCTCGTGCTGGTGGGGGATCGGTGCTCTTAACATCACCCAATTATGAACAAAGCCTCCGTTTTACGGGAGGCTTTGTCAGCAGTCTGAAGCCGGACATCGTTGATGTCCGGCTTTTTCTTTGAATGCAATCTCTTGCAGTGGAATATGCGGGGTCGGGTGCTACGCTGCCGACCTTGTCTTTGAAGCAACCTGCCATGTCACGCATTCTTCTACTCGGCAAAAACGGCCAGGTCGGCACCGAGCTCTCTCATCGCCTGGGTGTCTTGGGCACCGTCATCGCACTCGGCCGCGACGAGGCGGATTTCACACAGCCGAATGCGCTGCGCGACCTGGTTCGAGAACAACGCCCTACCCTCATCGTCAATGCGGCTGCGTACACCGCCGTGGATCGCGCTGAATCGGAAGCGACGCTGGCCCAGGCGGTGAATGTCGACAGCCCTGCAGCATTGGCGCGAGCCGCATGCGATGTAAACGCACTGTTGGTGCACTACAGCACCGACTACGTCTTCAACGGCCAGAAGCAAACCCCTTACGTCGAAGACGATGCCACCGACCCCCAAGGAGTGTATGGCCGCACCAAACGCGATGGTGAAGACGCTATTCGCGCATCGGGCGCACGGCATCTGATCTTGCGCACCAGTTGGGTGTATGCCGCCCATGGGAACAATTTCGTGCGCACCATGCTTCGGCTTGCGCGAGAGCGCGACACGCTGCGGGTGGTGGCCGATCAGATCGGCGCGCCTACGGGTGCGGCATGCATTGCGGACGTCACGGTGCAGTGTCTGACACGCATGATGAATGGCGTAGTGGATGCGGCGGCCAGCAGTGGCACCTACCACCTGACTGCCACAGGCTCGACGTCATGGCATGGCCTGGCTGCTGCCGTGGTCGAGCAGGCGCGAACGACGCTTGGTGCTGACGCGTTGGCGGTGCGCGATGTGCTGCCAATCACCACGGCTGAGTATCCGTTGCCCGCTGCGCGCCCGGCCAATTCATGCCTTTGCTGCGACAAGCTAAAAACGCATTTTGGTGTATGTCTGCCGGCATGGCAGGACGGTGTGCAGCAAGTCGTTCAGCAACTGCTGCGCTGAGTCGCGGACAGAAACGTAAGTTCGATGACGACGAACTTGGCAAGTACATACGTCTGAAAACGTGTGCACGACATCTGACGCGTAACGCGCATTCAAACGTCGCGTGGCGTTGAACTCGGTCTGACATAACGTCGCTGTCATCACCCCGTCATCCCACGGCGGTCCAATGTAATCGTTTACATAGGACCGCCCAATGAGCATTCAGGAAGTCGCGAGGCAGGCAGGCGTATCGGTCGCTACCGTCTCGCGCGCCTTCAACCTGCCGGACAAGGTGTCGGCCGAGACACGCGAACGCGTGGCTTCGGTCGCGCGCGAACTCGGCTATCGGCCGAACGCCAGCGCACGCACCTTGCGCACGCAGCGCAGCCGGGTGCTCGGTGTAGTGTTGCCCACCTTGTTGAACCCGGTGTTTGCCGAATGCCTGGACGGCATTGCGCACGCGGCGGCCGAACTCGGTTATTCGATCATGCCGGTCACGACTGACTACCAGCTTGGTCAGGAAGAACGGGCGGTCGACTTGCTGCTGTCGGAAAGCGTCGACGGCATGATTCTGGTGGTGTCGAACCCCGCCACATCGATTGCGCTGCAACGGCTGCGCAAGGCCGGCACGCCTTATGTCTTGGCCTACAACCGGCACGCCGATCACCCTTGTGTGTCGGTGGACAGCGAGCTTGCGGTGATGCAGCTAGTAACCCGCTTGGCAGCGCTTGGGCACCGTGAAATCGCCATGGTCAGCGGCCAGTTGTCGGCGTCCGATCGTGCGCAGCAACGCTATCGCGGTTTCCTGCAAGGCATGCAGTCTGCAGGCCTTTCACCACGTCTGCTGGAAGTGCCTTTCATTGACGATGCAGCCGCCGCATTGGCTGATCTGATCCACAGCGCACGACGTCCCACCACCCTGCTTTGCTCCAACGATTTGCTGGCGATTCGCGCGATTCGCGCAGTGCGTCAGGCCGGCTTGCGTGTGCCCGAAGACGTGTCGGTTACCGGCTTCGACGGCATTGCATTGGGCCTGGACCTGACCCCGATGCTGAGCACCGTGGTGCAGCCCAATGCACGCATCGGCGAGACCGCCGTGGCGCTGATCGTGCAGTCGCTGATCGACGGCAGCGTGCCCGGCGCGGATGCCAGCCAGATGCTGTCCCACAGCTGGCGCGCGGGGGAATCCTGCGGCGCAGCAGCGGGATCGACCTCATGACCAAGACTCTATTTTTCCCGCGTCGTCACGGCCCCGCCATGACGGCCATTCCCCTCCCCATGCACGTCAGGAAACCTCCCATGACCTTCTCGCTCAAACACATCGCGAGCGCCGGCCTGTTCGCGGTCGGCCTGCTCTGCGGCACTGCGGCGTCTGCCCAGAACGCCATCTGCTACAACTGCCCGCCCGAATGGGCCGACTGGAGCGCACAGATCGCTGCCATCAAGGCAAAGACTGGTGTGACGGTTCCGCCGGACAACAAGAATTCCGGCCAGGCGCTGGCGCAAATGACCGCCGAGCGCGCAAGCCCGGTGGCAGACGTGACCTACCTGGGCGTGACCTTCGCCATTCAAGCTGCCAAGGATGGCCTGGTGACGGGTTATCAGCCAGCAGCCTGGAAGGACATCCCTGACGGCATGAAAGACCCGCAGGGCCGCTGGTTCACCATCCATTCGGGCACCATGGGTTTCATGGTCAATGTGGATGCGTTGAACGGCAAACCGGTGCCGACCTCCTGGGCTGATTTGTTGAAGCCTGAGTACAAGGGCCTGGTGGGTTATCTGGACCCGGCTTCCGCTTTCGCCGGTTATGTCGGCGCGGTTGCTGTGAACCAGGCACGCGGCGGCACGCTGGACAACTTCGGCCCCGGCATCGAGTACTTCAAGGCACTGGCCAAGAACGAACCCATCGTGCCCAAGCAGACCGCTTATGCACGCGTGCTGTCGGGTGAAATTGCGATCTTGCTGGACTACGACTTCAACGCCTACCGCGCCCGCTACAAGGACAAGGCCAACGTTCGTTTCGTGATCCCCTCTGAGGGCACCGTGGTGGTTCCCTACACCATGAGCCTGGTCGCCAAGGGTCCGAACCCGGACAACGGCCGCAAGGTGCTGGACTTCGTGCTGTCTGACGAAGGCCAGGGCATATGGGCCAACGCCTACCTGCGCCCGGTGCGTGCCAGCGCCATGCCTTCGGACGTGCAAGCGCGTTTCCTGCCTGCCAGCGACTACGCCCGCGCCACCACCGTGGACTACGACAAGATGGCTGCCGTGCAGAAGGAATTCTCGCAGCGTTATCTGAAAGAAGCGCAGTAAAGGTAGTCGTATGAGCCATGTTGGATCTTCAACGCCGCGAGGCTTGCTGCTGGCATGCAGTGCGCCTGCGGTCGCGTTCTTCGCTGCGTTCTGGCTGCTGCCAGTCACCCACCTGCTGGTGCTGCCCGCCAAAGACGGCTGGCAGACCTACTTCGCGGTGCTGACCGACAGCCGCTACCTGACCAGCATGGCCAATACGCTTGTGCTGTCCTTGGTGGTCACCTTGGCGACCCTGTTGCTGGGCGGCGCGGTGGGCATATGCCTGGCGCGTCGTCAGTTTCCCGGTCGCCGGGTACTGCTGTCGCTGCTGACCCTGCCTTTGTCTTTCCCCGGCGTGATCGTGGGTTTCTTCGTGATCCTGCTGGGCGGCAGGCAGGGCCTGGTGGCCGATCTGAGCTCGTGGGCAGGCGCTGGTCGCGTGACCTTCGCCTACGGCTTGCTGGGCCTGTTCCTGGCCTATGTGTACTTCTCGTTGCCGCGTGCAATTGCTACCTACACGGCAGCAGCCGAAGCCATGGACCCACAGCTTGAAGAAGCTGCACGTTCGCTGGGTGCATCACGCCTGGGCGTGCTGCGCGACGTGTGGTTGCCGGAACTGGCACCGACCACGCTGGGCTGCGGTGCCATCTTGTTCGCCACGGCGATGGGGGCGTTTGGTACGGCCTTCACGCTGGCCAGCAAGGTGGAAGTGCTGCCCATCACGATCTATAACGAATTCACCAATTACGCGAACTTCGCGCTGGCCGCCGCGCTGTCGATCTCGCTTGGCATCGTCACCTGGGCCGTGCTGTTTGCGGCACGCCTGGCTGGCGGCAAGGAGCTGCGATGAGCACGTGCCATACTCCCCTTTCTTCCCCGCTGCTGTTGGTCGTCACCGTGCTGGTGTCGCTGTTCATGCTGGCCCCGATGGTCTTGTCCTTGATGGCTGGCCTGGTGAACAACTACAGCAGCGGCATTCGCAGCGGCTTGACCTTGCGCTGGCTGGGCGAGGTCTGGAATGTCTACGGCGGCACCGTGGGCTGGTCTCTGGTGTTGGCGGTGGCCTGCGTGGTGGGCAACCTGCTGATCGGCGTGCCCTGCGCCTATGCACTGGCCCGCACACGCTCACGCTGGGCCAGTGCCTTTGAAGAACTGTTGACGTTGCCTGTGGCCGTTCCCGGCCTGGCCACCGCGCTGGCCTTGATCCTGACCTACGGCGGTTATCGCGATTTCCGTCAGAGCTTTTTCTTCATCCTGGTAGGCCATCTGGTCTTCACCCTGCCCTTCATGGTGCGCACCGTGTCGCCCGCGTTTCGTCGCCGCGACATCCAGGCATTGGAAGAAGCATCGCGGTCCTTGGGTGCGAGTTTTCGCCAGCGTTTTCTGGGTGTGCTGGTGCCCGCCGCCTTCCCCGCCATTGTCGCGGGCAGCCTGATGGTCTTCACGCTCTCGGTCGGTGAATTCAACCTGACCTGGATGCTGCACACCCCGCTTACGCGCACCTTGCCGGTGGGTCTGGCCGACAGCTACGCATCAATGCGTATCGAGATCGGCTCTGCCTACACGCTGGTGTTCATTGCAGTCATTTTGCCGGTGCTGTGGAGCTTGCAGCATCTGGCCCAACACATACAGAAGCGCCATGGAACTTGAACGCGTTCGCATCGACATCGTCGATTGCGCCAAGACCTACGCCGACGGCACACGCGGTTTGCAGACCACCTCGCTGTCGGTCGAGCCCGGTGAAGTGATGGCCTTGCTGGGGCCGTCGGGCTGCGGCAAGACCACCTTGTTGCGCCTGATCGCCGGCCTGGAAAGTGCCGACGCAGGCAGCACCATTCGCTTCGGTGAACTGGACGTCACCCGCCAACCCATCGAGCAACGCGGCGTGGGCATGGTGTTCCAGCACTACGCCCTGTTCCCGCAGATGACGGTCGCGGCCAACATCGGCTACGGCCTGAAGGTGCGTGGCGTCGATGAAGCCAAGCGCCGTGCCTCGGTCGGTGAACTGGTTGACCTGATGCGCCTGAACGGTCTGGAAGACAAGCGCCCCGCAGAGTTGTCTGGCGGACAACGGCAGCGCGTGGCATTGGCCCGCGCCGTGGCCGTGCGCCCGCGTGTGCTGCTGCTGGACGAGCCGCTGACCGCGCTGGATGCGAAGCTGAAAGAGTCCTTGCGCGACGAGCTGGCCGACCTGCTGCGCCGTCTGCATATCACCGCCGTGCATGTAACGCACGACCAGCACGAAGCCATGGTGATCGCCGATCGCCTGGCCGTAATGCATGCCGGTCGGGTGGTGCAGGTAGGGCGCGGTGAAGACCTGTACCGTGCGCCCAGCCACCCGTTCGTGGCGGAATTCCTGGGCCGTGTGAACCGCCTGGCGCGCACGCCGCAAGACATGCAGGCAGACCGCCTGCAACTGGGTGGTGCCCAGATCGACTGCTCGCCCAACTGGCGCGGCCACGCCACCTTGCTGGTGCGCCCGGAAGACATCCAGCTGGGCGATGCGCACCCCGGCTGGGGCACGGCCACCGTGGAACAACGTGTGTTCCTGGGTGAACGTGTGCAACTGCGCCTGCGCACCGATGAACACACCAGCCTGCTGGCCGACGCCGACCGCGATTCCCCGCTGACCGTGGGCAGCCGTGTTGGCGTGTGGATATCTCCTGATCGCTTGATCCCCGCTTCGGACACTTTTTAATGACCACCTTTCTTGCCCAGCTGACCGACCTTCATATCCGCGAACCGGGCCGCTTGGCCTACGGTCGCATCGACACCGCACCGTATCTTCAACAAGCCGTGCAGTCGGTCTTGGCACTGCGCCAGCAGCCCGATGCCGTGGTGTTCACCGGCGACCTGACCGACTTCGGTCGCGCCGAGGAATACGCGTACCTGGCGCGCATGCTGGAACCGCTGACCATGCCGGTGTACCTGATGCCCGGCAACCATGACGACCGCGACCAGATGCGTCGCAGCTTCCCGTCGCACACTTACCTGGGCACGGAAGGCTTCATCCAGTATTCGGTGAAGGTCGGTGCGCTGCGCCTGATCGCGCTCGACACGGTGGTGCACGGCCGGCCCGAAGGCCGCCTGTGTGCGGAACGTCTGGCCTGGTTGGCCGACGCCCTGGAACGTCATCGTGACGAGCCTGTTATCGTGGCATTGCACCACCCCCCGTTCGAGACCTTGATCGGCCACATGGACAAGATCGGTCTGCTGGAAGGCGCGGCAGCACTCGAAGCGCTGATCGCCCGCTACCCGAACGTCGAACGCCTGATTTCCGGTCACCTGCACCGGAACATCGACGTGCGTTTTGGCGGCACCGTGGCATCTACCTCACCGGGCATCGCGCACCAAGTGGCGCTGGACCTGGACCCCGACGCAGATTCAGCCTGGATGCTGGAGCCCCCCGGTTTCAAGGTTCACGCATGGCGGGCAGAACGTCTGGTGACGCACCTGATTTCCAGTGGCCGCTACGAAGGCCCCTTCCCTTTTCACGATAACGGCGTATTGATCGACTGAGCATGGACCCACTGCACACTGACCGCACCACACTGCTGACCCAACTTGCCCAAGCCCGTCGCTACGACGTCGCCGTCATCGGTGGCGGCGCAACCGGCCTGGGGGTGGCACTGGACGCAGCATCGCGGGGCTTGTCGGTCGTGCTGGTGGAATCGCATGACTTCGCCAAGGGCACGTCATCGCGCGCGACCAAGCTGGTGCACGGGGGCGTGCGTTACCTGGCCCAGGGCAATATCTCGCTGGTGCGCGAGGCATTGCATGAACGCAGCGCCTTGCTGCGCAATGCGCCGCACCTGGCGCAGCCGCTGCCCTTTCTGCTACCTGCGTATCAGGCGTGGAAGCTGCCGTTCTACGGCATTGGGCTGAAAGCCTATGACCTGCTGGCCGGGCGTGAGCGGCTGAAGGCCAGTGCCATGATGGGCGCAGCTGCCGTGCGCAAGTTTTCCCCTGGTGTGAATGCGCAAGGCTTGCGCGGGGGCATCGAATACTGGGACGGCCAGTTCGACGATGCGCGACTGGCACTGGCCTTGGCGCGCACCGCAGCACGGCATGGTGCACTGCTGGTCAACTATTGCGCGGCCACCGAGCTGCGTTATGAAAATGACCGCGTGGCGGGTCTGCGCTGCGTGGACAAAGAAACTGGCATCTTCTACGACATCGACGCAGGCTGCGTGGTGAACGCCACCGGCGTCTGGGTAGACGACCTGCGCCTCAAAGACGGCCAGGCCACCCACCACGAAGCCGCCCCCATGGTCGCGCCCAGCCAGGGCGTGCATGTGGTGGTGGACCGCAAGTTCTGGCCGGGTGAGCATGCGCTGCTGGTGCCATCCAGCGACGGCCGTGTGCTGTTCGCCGTGCCGTGGCTGGGCAAGGTCTTGCTGGGGACGACAGACGCGCCACGCCAGGACTTGCCTGAAGAACCTAAGGCGGCCGATGTCGACGTGGATTTCATCCTGCGTGAAGCCGCGCGTTACCTGGTCGATGCTCCTACGCGTGCCGATGTCCTGAGCGTATGGGCCGGATTGCGACCCTTGATCAAGCCCACCGCAGGTGCTGCGGGTGCCACTAAAAAGATCAGCCGCGAACACACGATTGAACTGAGCGCGAGCGGATTGGTGACCGTGTCGGGCGGCAAGTGGACGACGTATCGGGCCATGGCCGAAGACGTGCTGACGCGCTGTATCGAGGCCAAGCTGGTCAAGGACGAATCGCCCTGCAAGACCGCGGACTTGCCCCTGGTTGGCAGCCCGTCGTTCGATACGCCACGCGTGCCGTTAAGCGCATCACCCGGTCTGCATTTGTATGGCAATGAAGCTGCGATGGTGCAAAGTCTGCCGGGTGCTGATCGGATGCTGTGTCCCGGGCTATCTGAGGCCATGGTGCGCTTTGCCGCGCGCTTCGAGTACGCCCGCACGGTGGAAGACGTGCTGGCACGGCGCTCGCGACTGTTGTTCCTGGATGCGAAGCAGGCGCTGGCAGTGGCACCTGCGGTTGCTGACATTTTGCGGGAAGAACTTGGTGTCGATCCGGGACAGGCGGCGTTCGAAGCACTGGCGCGCGCCTACCTGGTGGCGTGACGCGGGCCGACATCGCAACCTGTCGATTTTCGTCCGCAACCACCCATCCCCCGACATGAACGGGTGTGGTTGATGGTCAGAATGACGGCATACCAAAGGTGATCGTCGGAATCAGGCCACCGACGAGCTCGATGATCGTGTCGGCGGACGTGAACACGGGGTTGGCATCGTTGATCACCATGAACGTCTTGCCGCCAAACGAGCCGCCACCGGTGATGGTCAGGACAGCAATTTCGGCCAGTACGGCGGTCGATCCGACGGCTCCTGATCCAGGGGTGGGCAACGCGGCAAGTACATCCGCGATGGTCGTGATGCCGGTCCCGTCTTCGGTCAACGAGAGACGATTCACTTGTGTACCGGCTGTGAAGGCAAACCCGTTACCGAAAGCCAACGAAGACGTGGAGAGCATCAGCACATCGGTATTCTGAAAACCGCTGATCTTGGTAAGGTTGTTGGTGTTCGTGTTTGCAGTGTTGAAGCTGAGCCCCCGGCTTGTGCCGCCGATGTAGACGGTGTCCACACCACTGCCTAGGGTAATGGTGTTCGCCCCCGCCCCCATCGCGATGGTCGTGTTTTTGGTGAACCCGGTGAGATCGATGACGTCGTCAACAGGTCCGCCAGAGATATCGAGGGCGTTGCCACTGGCGAGCTTGGTGTCGACCGCACGCAGCGTCGTATTGGAAGCCGTGCCGATCAAGATGTGGCCGCTCAGGCCACCATCAGCCACATGGGTGAGGTTGGCCACCAGCACGTCGCCCTGGGTGGAAACAATCTGGCTCGGCATCACCACGCTGGCGTCAGTAGCCTTGGACAACAGCGTGCCAAGGTCGGTACTCGACAACGAGGACACGTTCGCCGTGCTCAATGACAGGCCAAGCACCGAATCGACCTTGCCGATGCCCTGCACCACGGCGGCCAGCTGGTCGTTATCCATGCCCGCAGCCTGAATGGTCACATTGGCGGCATCGGCGACGCGGTCGCCCAGCAGCGCGGCAAAGCTGTACGACTGCAGGTCCTTGTCTATGGTGAAGCTGCCCGTCAGGCCATCTGCCTTGTACTGGTTCACGAATTGCCCAATGACGGCCAGCTGAGCCGCGGTGGCACCTGTCAGATCGACGGCGTGCCCGATTCCCTTGGTAAACAGCAAGCCAAAATTGTTGCCTATTCGGGCCATGATGCCGCTGGGTGCCGACAGGTTGTTCAGCACGTCGATCTTGGCAGCATTGGTGAACAGCGCGGCCACCTGATCGATGTCCATGGAGCTCGCGTTCACCGTGACGTTGGCCCCGTCGGCCACCTTGTTCCCCAGCAGGGCCTCCAGCTGCGTCAAAAGAAACGTGCTGTTCAGAATAAAGCTGCCTGTCAGACCATCCACCGCATATTGCGCGACATGATCTGCCACGGTTTTGATCTGGTCAGCGGTCGCACTGGTCAGCGACAGCTTCGCCTCCGTGCTCTTGCCAAGCAGGTTGCCCAGATTCGACACCGGCTGTGCCCCGATCAGCGACCAGGCACTGGACGGCACGACCAGATTGCTCACGCTGTCGACCTTGCTGGCGCTCTCGACCAGTGCATAGAGCTGGCCGTCGGCCATGTCCGTGGCATCCACGCTGACCGTAGCGCCTGTCGCCGTTTTCGCCAGCAAACTCTGCAGTTGCGATGCCACCCCCGTATCCTTGGTAAGGCTCAGGGTGCCGACAATGCCATTGTTGGCGACCTTGGACAGTTGGCTCAACAGGCCCGTCAACTTCGTGCTGCTGGCAGCGCTGACCGTGAGGCCCACATCGGTCGACTTGGCAAACAGCTCGTTGATCGCGGTGGTGTCCAACCACGTGTCTTCCAGGACCAACTGGGGCACCGTAATAGCAGTGAGCTTGCTCAGGTTGCCGTACAGCGATTGGAGTTCGGTGCTGGTGTACAGGCTGGCGTTCACCGATGCCGTGGTGCCGGTGTACTTGCCCAGCAGCGACAGCCCATTGGCTGCGCTCACATCGGCCAGGATCGTCAAGGCACCGGAAATGCCCGACACCTTGCCGAGTGCCGGCACGACAACATTCAACACGTCGCTGCCGACGGTGGCGCTGGCCGTGAGGCTTGCATCCGTGCCGTCATATCGATTGAGCAATAGCTCTACTTCAGTGGCATCCAGGGAATCGCTCAGGTGCAAGGCACCCGTCAACGCGCCTATGCCCATTGCAGACGGGTGCGCTGCCAGCACGGCCAACTGATCTGCACCCATGGCCGATACGTCTGCCGTCACACTCGCGCCGGTGTCGAACTTGCCGAACAAGGCAGTCAGCTGCGTGGCGGTCAAGCTGCCCAGCAGCGCAAAGTTGCCCGAGATGCCACCAGCCGCCACATTGCCAATGTGATTGATGATGCTGAGCAACTCGTCAGCCGTCGCGCCGGTGGCGTCGATCTGCGCCCCCGTGGCCTTGCCCAGCAAGGTTTCTGTCATCGTGTCGTCCAGCGTGGCATTGCCCAGCACCAGCGTCGGCGCGGCAATGCTCGCTGCCGCGAACTTGCTCGAGGACGCCAGCAACACCAGATAATCGGAATCCATGCCGGCAGCATTGGCACTTGCCGTGGTACCGGCGTACTTGGCCAGCAGGTCGGTTGCCTCGTTGATGGTCACCGTGCTGTCCAGCGCCATCGCCCCCGTCAGCGCGCCCGCGACGAACTTGCTTACCCCGGCTGCCAGCGCTTTCAACTGCGCGGCATCCATGCCCGTGGTATCTGCCGTCGCAGCCGTGCCGCTGTAGCTGTTGAGCTTATTGGTGATCGTCGGAGCATCGTCGGCGCTGGTCAGGACAGGCGGCGGCACGACGACTGGCGGCACCACTACCGGCGGCGGGTTGATGATCGAATCGACGTAGTTGCGCGCGGCGATCAACGATGCCGGATCGTCGGTGATCATCGCAAACATCTGTTTGGCCAAGGCAAGGTCATTGCTGCGCAACTCGGCCGCGAAATACACACCGGCTTCGGCCTTGTTCGCGAAGCGCGCACGGTCGGCGACGGTCTGCGCATAGGCGGCATCGCTCAGGTCGGCGGGTTTGCTGCCAAGCGGTGTGGTGGCCACGTCGATGATGCGCACCATCAGTGCCGCCTTGGCCGCGGTATTGGTCGCCCCGCCAAGCGAATCCAGTGCAGCCGTCCAAAAGGCCAGGCCACCCGCATCGGCCGCGCGGCCGAATACCGAACTGTAGAAAGCCGCGACGAATTCCTGAGAACTCAGCCCGGCCGGATAAGTGGCCAGTCCTTCGGGCGCGCTTAAAAAGGTACCGGCCAGATTGGCCAAGCCCACCCCTTGCTCGTGTGCCTGCAACCAGAAATCAAACCCGGCAGCGTCGGGTGCACGATTGAAAGCGGCCGCGTAAAGCGTGGCAATGGTCAGTTGGGTGGGTGTGGAAGCCATGGCGAATCGGTCCGGATAGTGAAGTCATGCTTGAGTAACAAGCGGCCGAGCAAGGTTCCGACAAAAGACAGCAAAAATTAAATATCGTCGCGCTAAAGTAGCTTTTCTTCGTCCATCATTCAAAATGACGAGGTTTTGGATAAGAAAGTCTGATGACAGAACCGGTTATGACTTATAAACCTGATGCCAATAACAGCGCATAAGCTGTTATTTCAGAAAACGGCAGTGTTGGGTTTTAAAAAAAGCATCGAATTTGATGTTTTCTTCTGATCGCGTTATTCAACGCGAAAAAAATCCCGCAGCGCCCATCGGGCATTGCGGGATTTTCTGATGGTGCAATCTGCGCACCACCCTGTTCGATCAGGCGATCAGAACGCCCAGTCGTCGTCTTCCGTGTTCACAGCCTTGCCGATCACATACGACGAACCCGAACCCGAGAAGAAGTCGTGGTTTTCTTCCGCGCTGGGCGACAGTGCCGCCAGAATGGCCGGGTTGACGTTGGCCATGCTGCTGGGGAACAAGGCTTCGTAGCCCAGGTTCATCAGCGCCTTGTTGGCGTTGTAGTGCAGGAACTTCTTCACGTCTTCGGTCCAGCCCACGCCGTCGTACAACTCTTCGGTGTACTTCACCTCGTTGTCGTACAGGTCGTGCATCAGCTCGAACGCGGCGTCTTTGATTTCCTGGCGCTTGGCTTCGCTGACTTGCTCCAGGCCCTTCTGGAACTTGTAGCCGATGTAGTAGCCGTGCACGGCTTCGTCGCGAATGATCAGGCGGATCAGGTCGGCGGTGTTGGTCAGCTTGGCGCGGCTCGACCAGTACATCGGCAGGTAGAAGCCCGAGTAGAACAGGAAGGACTCCAGGAACACGCTGGCGACCTTGCGCATCAAGGGCTCATCGTGGCGATAGAAGTCCAGGATGATGCGTGCCTTGTTCTGCAGGTACTCGTTTTCTTCGCTCCAGCGGTAGGCGTCGTCCACGTCGCTGGTCATGCACAGCGTGGAGAAGATCGAGCTGTACGAACGTGCGTGCACCGCTTCCATGAACGAGATGTTGGTCAGCACCGCTTCTTCGTGCGGCGTGATCGCATCCTGAATCAGCACCGGCGCGCCGACCGTGTTCTGGATGGTGTCGAGCAGCGTCAGACCCGTGAACACACGTATCGTCAGTTGCTGTTCGTGCTTGTTCAACGTCGCCCAGGACGGGATGTCGTTGGAAAGCGGCACTTTTTCGGGCAACCAGAAGTTGCCGGTAAGCCGATTCCAGACTTCAAGATCCTTGTCGTCTTCGATCTTGTTCCAGTTGATCGCGCTGACGCGCTGGATGAGCTTCGTCGGGGGCACGACGAGACGTTGCGGGCTGTTCATGTTCGGTGGTTCGCTTTGGCTTTTCTGTTTTGCTTTTTTCGGTCGTCTGACTTACAGGGTGCAGGACACGCAACCTTCGACTTCCGTACCTTCCAGGGCAACCTGGCGCAGGCGGATGTAGTAGATCGTCTTGATGCCCTTGCGCCATGCGTAGATCTGCGACTTGTTGATGTCGCGGGTCGTGGCGGTGTCGCGGAAGAACAGCGTCAGCGACAGGCCTTGGTCCACGTGTTGCGTGGCTTCGGCATAGGTGTCGATGATCTTTTCCGGGCCGATTTCATACGCATCCTGGTAGTACTCCAGGTTGTCGTTGGTCATGAACGGTGCGGGATAGTACACGCGACCGATCTTGCCTTCCTTGCGGATTTCAACCTTCGAGACGATCGGGTGAATGCTCGACGTCGAGTTGTTGATGTAGGAAATCGAACCGGTCGGCGGGACAGCTTGCAGGTTCTGGTTGTACAGGCCGTGCGCCATCACGGATTCGCGCAGCGCGGCCCAGTCTTCCTGGGTCGGGATGGCAATGCCGGCGGCGTCGAACAGGCCTTGCACCTTGGCCGTCTTCGGCAACCAGGTACGGCTGATGTACTTGTCGAAGTACGCACCCGATGCATAGGTCGAATCTTCAAAGCCCTTGAAGACCTGGCCACGCTCGATGGCGATGCGGTTCGATGCCTGAATGGCGTGGAAGGCCACGGTGTAGAAGTAGATGTTGGTGAAGTCCAACCCTTCTTCCGAGCCGTAGAAGATGCGTTCACGCGCCAGGTAGCCGTGCAGGTTCATCTGGCCCAGGCCGATGGCGTGCGACTGTGCATTGCCCTGGTCAATAGAAGGCACCGAACGGATGTGGCTGGCGTCGGACACGGCGGTCAGGCCACGGATGGCGATTTCCACGGTCTTGGCGAAGTCGGGCGAATCCATGGCCAGCGCGATGTTCAGCGAGCCCAGGTTGCACGAGATGTCCTTGCCGATTTCCTTGTACGACAGGTCGTCTTCGTAGATCGTGGGCGTGTTGACCTGCAGGATCTCCGAGCACAGGTTGCTCATGTTGATCCGACCCTTGATCGGGTTGGCGCGGTTCACCGTGTCTTCGAACATGATGTAAGGGTAGCCGGACTCGAACTGGATCTCGGCCAGCGTCTGGAAGAACTCGCGGGCGTTGATCTTGGTCTTGCGGATGCGCGCATCGTTGACCATTTCGCGGTACTTCTCGGTCACACTGATGTCGGCAAACGGCACGCCATACACGCGTTCCACGTCATACGGCGAGAACAGGTACATGTCTTCGTTGCTCTTGGCGAGCTCGAAGGTGATGTCGGGGATGACCACACCCAGCGACAGCGTCTTGATGCGGATCTTCTCGTCGGCGTTTTCGCGCTTGGTGTCGAGGAAACGCAGGATGTCCGGATGATGGGCGTTCAGGTAAACGGCACCCGCGCCTTGACGTGAACCCAGCTGGTTCGCATACGAAAATGCGTCTTCCAGCAGCTTCATGATCGGGATGATGCCCGACGACTGGTTCTCGATCTGCTTGATCGGGGCACCGGCTTCACGGATGTTGGTCAGCAGGAACGCCACACCACCGCCGCGCTTGGACAGCTGCAGGGCGGAGTTGATCGAACGGCCGATCGATTCCATGTTGTCTTCGATGCGCAGCAGGAAGCACGACACGAGTTCGCCGCGCTGCTTCTTGCCACCATTCAGGAAGGTCGGCGTGGCCGGCTGGAAGCGGCCGCTGATGACTTCGTCCACCATTTCGCTGGCCAGCTTGGTGTCGCCGGCAGCCAGCGACATCGCGACCATGCACACGCGATCTTCGTAGCGTTCGAGGTAGCGCTTGCCGTCGAAGGTCTTCAGCGTGTAGCTGGTGTAGTACTTGAACGCACCGAGGAAGGTCTGGAAGCGGAACTTGTGCTTGTAGGCCTGCTCGAACAATCCCTTGATGAACTCCGGCGAGTACTGCGACAGCACGTCGGCTTCGTAATAGCCCTTCTCGACCAGATAACGCAGCTTTTCTTCCAGGTTGTGGAAGAAGACCGTGTTCTGGTTTACGTGCTGCAGGAAGTACTGGCGCGCGGCGAGCTTGTCCTTGTCGAACTGGATGTTGCCACCGTCGTCGAACAGGTTGAGCATCGCGTTCAGCGCGTGGTAGTCGATCTCGGTGTGTCCTGCGGAAGGACGAACCGGGCTCAGGAGATTGCTGCTTGTGTCCAAAATGTCTCTACTCCGTCGCGCACACGTTCCACGTCCTCGGGCGTCCCCAGCAACTCGAAGTTGTAGAGGATCGGTACGTGGCATTTCTGCGCGATGATCCGGCCAGCAGCGCAATACGCCTGGCCAAAATTAGTGTTACCCGCGGCGATCACGCCCCGGATGAAAGATCGATTCCGCTCGTCATTCAGAAATCGGATGACTGGCTTGGGTACAGCGCCTTGCATGCTTCCACCACCATAAGTGGGCACGACGAGCACATAGGGCTCGTCGACTTGAAGCATTTCGGCGTCCGTCGCAATAGGAATACGTTGCGCGGGTAAGCCGACCTTGCCGATAAAACGATGGGTATTTTCTGACTTCGTAGAGAAGTAGACGAGCAGGCTCATGAAGATGTCCGTACAAGCCTGTCATTGGCACCGCTTGCGCGGCCATTCAGGCTTTGATGCGGGGGCCGTTGCGGACCCCGCTCTGGCAAAAACGTCTTGCTTACGCAGCCAGCTGGGCCAGCGCGTTGATCTTGTCGGGACGGAAGCCCGACCAGTGATCCTGACCGGCGATGACCACCGGCACGGATTGGTAACCCAGGCCACGAACGGTCGTGAGCGCGACGTCGTCCAGCGTCAGATCGACTACATCGTAGGCGATGCCTTGCTTGTCGAGCGCGCGGTAGGTGGCAACGCATTGGACGCAAGCGGGCTTGCTGTAAACGATAACGCTCATGATATTCATTCCTTTAGAGTCACGGAATAGTGGTACGCGGGCTTGCCGGCTTGGTCAGGAAACAGACGTGCGAGCTCGCACTGCACCCAGCCTTCCGCTGACGGAAGGAAGTGATGAAATGACGATTTAACCCGGTCGAAATTCTTGGTAGTAACGAAGACTTGCTGAAGCCTTGGGACCTCAAAGGCCTTGCGCCACCTTGGTTTTCGGTGTTTTCCGAGGACTTTGGCGGCGACTTCCAAGACCAAATAATACTACATCTAGTGTCGCCGGCCGGCGGAATATCTACTGATTGATACAAGACAAAGAGCTTGACGCAAGCCTGAACAGGCCAATCGCTAGGCTTGGCGCGGCTTTCCAGCCAGGCATGAAAAAACCCGGCGTGCCATAAGCACGCCGGGTTTACCCTAGTGCTGTATCAGATGCGTCAGTTACGCCCGTAGGTGTCGCTGAAACGCACAATGTCGTCTTCGCCCAGATAGCTTCCCGACTGGATTTCGATCATTTCGAGCGGAATCTTGCCGGGGTTGCGCAGGCGGTGACGAACACCGTGGGGGATGTAGGTCGATTGGTTCTCGGTCAGCAGGAAGGTGTCTTCCCCACGTTCCACTTCGGCCGTGCCACGCACCACAACCCAGTGCTCGGCACGGTGGTGATGCATCTGCAGGCTGAGCGTGCCGCCCGGCTCGACCACGATGCGCTTGACCTGGAAGCGCTCACCCATGTCGATGGAGTCGTACATGCCCCAGGGGCGGTAGACGCGACGGTGCGCACGGGCTTCGGGACGTTCGGCTTTCTTCAGGCGGTCAACGATGGGCTTGACCAGCTGTGCCTGGCGCTTGTCCATCACCAGCACGGCGTCGGGGGTCTCGACGACCACCACATTGTCCACGCCCACGCATGCAACCAGGCGATCGGTGCTGAGCACCACGCAGTCAGATGCGCTTTCCAGCACGACATCACCACGGGTCACGTTGCCGCGAGCGTCTTTGGGGGAAGCTTCCCAGAAGGCGTCCCACGCGCCGACATCGGACCAGCCGCACGACAGGGGCACAACCTTGGTCTTGATATCGGTCTCGGCCAGCTTTTCCATCACGGCGTAGTCGATGGAGTCCGAGGGCGAGGCGGCGAAGGCTTCGGCCTGCACCACGGTGAATGGGCCTTGCACGTCAGCGGCAGCGAAGGCCTGCTCGACGGCGCTGTACATAGCGGGTTGCAACTGGCGTAGCGCCTTCAACCACGTGCTGGCACGCAGCATGAACAGGCCGCTGTTCCATAGGTAGTTGCCGCTGTCGACGTAAGACTGGGCGGTGACGGCATCGGGCTTTTCGACGAACTCTTCGAGATCGCGCAGCGCACCGTCCTTGCCTACGCGCAGGTAGCCGTAGCCCGTTTCGGGGCCGGCCGGCACGATGCCGAAGGTGACGATCAGACCTTGCTCGGCCGATGACAGGCCGGCTTCGATCGCACGGTGGAATGCGTCCAGGTCACCGATCACGTGGTCTGCCGGCATGACCAGCAGGACCGGATCTTCTTCGGCCGTGTGCAGCGCTGCCAGCGTCAGGGCCGGCGCGGTGTTGCGGCCAACCGGCTCGATCAGCACGTGTGCGTGATCCTGGCCCAGCTGGCGCAGCTGTTCGGCAATGATGAAACGGTATTCGTTGTTGCTGACCACCAACGGCGGCAAGCTTTGCGCCGCGGTGAACCCCTCCACGCGCCGGGCGGTAGCCTGGAGCATGGTTTCCTCTCCCATCAAGGGCAGCAACTGCTTGGGATGATGCTCGCGGGATTGCGGCCAAAGGCGCGTTCCCGAACCGCCGGAGAGAATCACGGGTTGAAGCTTGATGGGCACTGGAAGATCCCTGGGGGAAGAGAAAAAACGACGCGCACCCAAAGGTGCGCGTGTCATGAACCGGTAAATGTTACCGCAGGCCCCGACTCCGTGCATCGCTTCGATGTCACGGAGGGTAAGTTCAAGGGGCCAGCAGCCGAGAATGGGTAGCTTGAACGCGACGTTTCAAGGGGAATCCAGGCGTGAAATTCTGAGATGACTTCAAGTCTGAGGTCCCGATACCTGGGTCAAGTACGCAATACGTTGATCCAGTGCGCAGTCGACACGTCGTGCGTGGTGCCAGGCGCTTCACCGTCCAGCTCGCGCCCGATGCCGGCAGCCAGCACCTTGCCGTATTCGACACCCCATTGGTCAAAGGGATTGATGCCCCACAGCACGCCTTGGGTGAAGACCTTGTGTTCGTACATGGCCAGCAAGGCACCCAATGTATAAGGCGTCAGACGGGGCAAGACGATCAGGGTGGACGGCCGGCCGCCCGGGTGCACGCGGTGACGCGCCAACCATTCGGCTTCTTCCGGGTCTTTGGTCATGCGCTTGGTTTCCGCCAACGCGGCATCGAAATCCTTGCCTTGCAGCAGGGCTTCGCGCTGCGCCAGGCAGTTCGCCAGCAACAGACGGTGGTGTTCCGGGTGCGGGTGATCGGCTTCCCGGCAGACGATGAAGTCGACCGGTGCGCCATCGGTACCCTGGTGCAGCCACTGGAAGAAGGTGTGCTGGGCATCGGTGCCGGCCATGCCCCAGACCACCGCCCCGGTGGGTACGGTGGAAGGATTGCCGGCCAGGTCCACGCTTTTGCCCAGGGACTCCATGTCCAGCTGCTGCAAATAGGAAGACAGGAACACCAGGCGCGCGTCGTAGGCAGCAATGTTGAGCGAACCATAGTTCAGCACGCTGCGGTTGGCGACACCTGCCAATGCCAGTTGTACCGGCGCATTGTCTGCCAGCGGCGCGGTGGCGAAGTGCTTGTCCATGGCTTCTGCACCGAACAGCAATCCTTCATAGGCATCGACGCCGATGGCCAGCGCCACCGGCAGGCCAATGGCCGCCCACAGCGAATAGCGGCCACCCACGTAGTCCCAGAACTGGAAGGTGTGCTCGGGCTTGGCCCCGTAGGCGGCGGCAGCCTTGGGGCTGGCCGTGACGGCCACCAAGTGGTCTTTGGGATTTTCCACCCCGCCCTTGCGCAGCCAGTCGAATGCACGTTCGGCGTTGCGCAGGGTTTCCGTGGTGGTGAATGTCTTGGACGACACGATGATCAGTGTCTTGTGCGGGTCGAGCCCGGCCACTGCGCCCTGCACCGCGTGGCCATCGATGTTCGACGCGAAGCGGATGCGGATACGGGTGCCGGTATTGCCGAAGGCACGCACACACAGGCGCGGGCCCCAGTCGCTGCCACCGATCCCGATGTGCACGACCGAGGTGAAACGGCCTTCGGACTGCACCTTGCGGGCAAATTCGATGACTCGTTGGCGCTCGCGCGCCACTTCCGCCGGCGGCTCGCCACTGCGCAGCGCTGTGTGCCAGGCCGCACGATGCTCGGTGGGATTGGCAATGCCGCCTTCGAACAGCGTCTTGCGAGCCTGTTCGAAGTGACGCGCCTTGAGCAGCGCTTCAGCAGCAACTTCAAGTTCGGGAGATTGCACCTGCCCGCTCAGGTCCACGCTCAGGCTGGCGGCCTTGATGACGCGCAGCGACGACGCGCGGCGGTCGGCAAGCGGCACTTGTTTGGCAAACTCGTCCCATTCGGGCACTTCGGTCAGGGGACGAATCTCGGTCGAAAAGGCAGCGGGCATTGAGTGGCCAGTCAGGGTAGGTGCAAGCTCGGGTGGAGCAAGGTCAGTGCGTGGTTCAGCACTTTGGTCAATAGTGGCCGGCGAAAGCCGACGCGCGCCGCGCCGGCCAGCCATCAGAACGGCAACTTGGCGTCAGGCGACACGCGCAGGATCTGCGCGCGGAACACGTCCTGAATGCGCTTCAGGGCGGCGTCGTCATTGGCTTCGAAGCGCAACACCACCACCGGGGTAGTGTTGGACGGACGGGCCAGACCAAAGCCATCGGGGTACTCGGCACGCACGCCGTCGATGGTGATGACTTCCGTTGCGCCTGGGAATTCGCCCTTTTCCTGCAAATCGGCCACCAGGTCGAACTGTTCGCCGTCCCCGGTTTCCAGCTTGAGTTCCGGGGTGGACACGGCTTGCGGCAGCGCTTCCAGCACGGCCGACGGATCAGCCGAGCGCGACAGGATTTCCAGCAGGCGGGCGGCGGCGTACAGGCCGTCGTCGAAACCGTACCAGCGTTCCTTGAAGAACACGTGGCCGCTCATCTCACCTGCCAGCGGTGCGCCGGTTTCCTTCAGCTTGGCCTTGACCAGCGAATGGCCAGTGCGCCACATCAGCGGTTCGCCACCGGCCTTGCGGACTTCTTCGGCCACATAACGGCTGCACTTCACGTCATAGATGATCTGCGCGCCGGGCACGCGGGACAGCACGTCCTTCGCGTACAGGATCAGTTGACGGTCGGGCCAGATGATCTGGCCAGACTTGGTGACCACGCCCAGGCGGTCGCCATCGCCGTCAAAGGCCAGGCCGATCTCGGCGTCGGTTTCACGCAGCGCGCGGGCCACGTCTTCCAGATTGTGCGGGTCGGCCGGATCGGGGTGATGGTTGGGGAAGGTACCGTCCACATCGCAGAACAGTTCCACGGCGGGTGCGCCCAGCGCTTTCATCAGCGCGGGGGCCACTGCACCAGCGATGCCGTTGCCGGCGTCGATGATGACCTTGATCGGACGAGCAAGTTTGACATCGCCGACGATGCGGGCGATGTAGTCCGGCACGATGTCCACGTTGCGGACCGTGCCTTTTTGCAGCGCAGCAACCGGCAGACCGGCTTCGATGCGGGCGCGCAGCGACTGGATCGCGTCGCCGTACAGCGCATCACCGCCGATGACCATCTTGAAACCGTTGTACTGCGGCGGGTTGTGGCTGCCGGTGATGGCGATGCCGGCACCGGTGTCGAGCGTGACGGCGGCGAAGTACACCAGCGGCGTCGGCACCATGCCGATGTCGATGACATTGATGCCGCCTTCGGTCAGGCCCTGGATCAGGGCCGCAGACAAGGCAGGACCGGACAGACGACCGTCACGACCAACCACGACTTCGGTCATGCCGCGCTCGCGCGCCTGTGCGGCGTACGCGCCACCCAGTGCGTAGGCGAATCCGGGGGTCAGCACGGTATCGACCACGCCGCGGATGTCATAGGCCTTGAAGGCGGACGAGAAAGAAGGGCTCTTCGTATCGGGTGCGGTGTACGTGGTAGACAAAGGACTCACCTGAGGGGGTAACAGTTACCGGATTATCGGGCAGGGATGCGCCGATCAGCAGGAAATGTACCGAATACGTGTATCAATTTTTAAGCTGAACCGCATTTCAGGGGTATGGATGCGGGCTTTAGCATCGTATTAATAGTTGCAGCGTAAAATCCGGCGCCAACTGAAACGGAAAACGCCTTGCTCAACTCGTCCATACGCCCCATCGCCGAAGGTAGGCCATCACTGCCATGATGCAGCGCGTATCGACAGGCGTACGTGCGGTAGGCTGGTCCTTGGCGGGTCAGTCGCTGCCTATCGTCTTTGCATTGCTCACCATTCCCTGGCTGCTGCACCAGCTCGGCGATGAGCGCATGGGTTTCATTGCGCTGACCTGGGTGGTGTTCGGCTACATGGGTCTGCTGGACCTTGGTCTGTCCAGGGTAGTGACCCGACAGGTTGCCGTGCTCGACCGCCGGGGAGACATCGCCACGGCAGGTGCCTTGCTCTGGCGGGCACACCGGATTGCACTGACCGCAGCGGTGGTCTTTGTTGTGATCGTGGGCATTGCTGTCTATATATGGTTGTCCGGCGCAAATCGCCTGACGCCTACCGTGGCCCAGGAGGCGCGTGCCGGGCTGCCCTGGCTGATGATCGCCATCCCGGCTGCTGTCGGCTCCAATATATTGAGAAGCGGTGCGGAAGGCCTGCAACGCTTCGCGCTTGCCAACTCGCTGCGCATGACGGCCAGTGCCTTTGCTTACGCTGCCCCGGCGCTGGCCACCGCATTCGCCCCCCGGCTGGACCTGGTCTTTGCGCTGATCGCCGTCAGCCGCATCATTCTGTGGGCCTTGCACTGGATACCGGTGCGCCGGCTGCTGCCGCCCAGCAAACACCCGGTAGAACTGGGCCACATGATGCGCGAAGGCGGCTGGCAGAGCATTTCCGGCCTGGTCGGACCGCTGATGACAACGCTGGATCGCCTGATCGTGACCGCCGTGGCGGGCATGTCCAGCCTGAGCTTCTACGCCATCCCCCAAGAGGCCATCGGCCGGCTGCAGATCGTGCCGACGGCGGTGTCACTGGCCTTGTTCCCGCGCATGTCGGCCAGTGCCGATGGCAATGACCACACCGTCGGCTCGCGCCTGGCGGCGGCCAGCGAGCGTTTTGTCGCCCTGGCGATCCTGCCGATCATCGGCGGTGCTATGGCGCTGATCCCCGCTGCGCTGGCATGGTGGCTGGGTGAGCGGTTCGCCGCGCAAGGAACCCTGTGCGCCCAGATCCTGCTGGTGGCCGCGCTGTTCAATTCGCTGGCACATGCGCCATCGGGGCTGATCCAGAGCCGGGGCCACGCGCGGGTCACCGCGTCGGTCCATCTGCTGCAGTTGCTGCCTTTTGTGGCGGCGGTGGGCGTGCTGACCTACTGGCTTGGCGTCACGGGTGCCGCGCTGGCATGGACACTCCGAGCCGTCCTGGATTACCTGGTGCTGGGATCGCTGGCCTACCGGCCGCGCTGGTCACAACGACGCGGTTCGCAGATCGGCGCAACCGGATGGGCACTGATCATTGTGACCCTGACGCTGGGCGCTTGCCTGAGTCAATGGCTGGCGGGACGTCCTGGTGCATTGCTGGGTGCCAGTGTGTTGCTCGGCCTGGCAACCGTTGTCGCAGGCTGGTATTTGTTGCTGATCGACGCCGACCGCGCCCGCATTCGCCAGATTATCGGCTGAGGGCTGCGCCAAGCACGCACGGGCGGCCCGAATCCGACTATGCTTGCGCCCCGCGAGCGCGCCGATCAACCTAGATACTGCAACGACGAAGCGTGTATTCCTTTGGCATTTCCCTGCTGGTCTCCCTGTGCATTTCCCTGCTGATCGTTCGCTGGGCGCAGGGTACTGGCCAAGCATATCTGCTTGATCACGAACTCGACGGCGTGCAGAAAATGCACGACACACCCGTGCCACGTGTGGGCGGCGTGGCGATTTTCCTGGCCGCGCTGGTCGGTGCCGGCCTGATCTGGCTGCGCGATTCCTGGAACGGCGCCGCCATTCTGTGGCTGATCACCTGCTCGCTGCCGGCGTTTGCCGGCGGCGTGGTGGAAGACCTGACGAAACGCGTGCGCCCCCGCTGGCGCATGGCCTGCATGGCGGTGTCCTGCTTGCTGGCCTTCTGGCTGGTGTCGCTGGCCATTCCACGTACTGAAATCGTTGCGCTCGACTCCATGCTGATCGCGTGGCGACCGCTGGCGCTGGGTCTGACCCTGTTTGCGCTGTTGACGATCACCAACGCTGTCAACCTGATCGACGGTTTCAACGGCCTAGCCGGTGTGGTCACCACCCTGATCTTCGGCGCGCTGGCCTGGGTCGCCTACCAGGTTGGCGATTCGCTGGTGCTGTCGGCCAGCCTGATGCTGGCTGGCTCGATCGTTGGCTTCCTGTACTGGAACTACCCCCACGGTCGCATTTTCCTGGGCGACGGCGGCGCGTATTTCCTGGGCTTCATGGTGGGCGCGCTGGCGATTTCGCTCGTCCAGCGCAATCCGGTGGTGTCGGCGTGGTTCCCGGTACTGCTGCTGGCCTACCCACTGGTCGAGGTTGCCTTCTCTATTTACCGGCGCAAGATCGTTCGCGGCACCGCTTCCGGCCAACCGGACGCCGCGCATTTGCATCAATTGATCTTCAAGCGCGTGGTGGGACGGGCCTCTGGCGAGCGGGTCAATGACGCGCCTGCATTGCGCAATGCCCTTACCTCACCGTATCTTTGGGCACTGTCTTTGCTGGCTATCGGCCCCGCAGCCATCTGTTACGACCGGACACCGATGCTTATCGGACTGTTCTGCGTATTTTGCGTGTCTTATGTATGGTTGTACCGACGCATCGCAACACTACGCGTGCCACGTTGGTTGCTCAAGCTACGCAGACGCTAGGCGCTTTCCTGAATCCAAAACGAGACCCACCCCTCATGAATCCTGTTCGCACCGCTGTCTTCCCGGTAGCCGGCCTCGGCACCCGCTTCTTGCCCGCCACCAAGGCAATGCCCAAGGAAATGCTGCCCGTGGTCGACAAGCCACTGATCCAGTATGCGGTTGAAGAGGCGGTAGCCGCCGGGATCACCAACCTGGTGTTCATCACCGGTCGTCACAAGCGCGCGATCGAAGATCACTTCGATTCGGCACCGGAACTGGAAGCCGAACTCGAACGCAAGTCCAAGCACGAGCTGCTGGGCGTGCTGCGCGGCATCATCCCGTCGAACGTGAATTGCATCTATATCCGCCAATCGGCACCGCTGGGCCTGGGCCACGCCGTGCTGTGCGCAGAACCGGTGGTCGGCCGTGACCCGTTTGCCGTGCTGCTGGCTGACGATCTGATCGATTCGGACGTGTCAGTGACCCGCCAGTTGATCGAAGTTGCACAAGCCCAAGGCGGCAGCGTGCTGGGCGTGCAACAAGTGCCGCGCGCCGAGACCAACCGCTACGGCATCGTGGCAACCTCGCCGGTTGACGATCGCACCGAGCGCGTTTCCCACATTGTGGAAAAGCCCGCGCCCGAGGCAGCACCGTCCACGCTGGCTGTGGTTGGCCGCTACGTGCTGGAAGGCGAAATCTTCGACAAGCTGCGTCACCTGGGTACCGGTGCTGGCGGCGAAATCCAGTTGACCGACGGCATCGAAGCCCTGCTGGCCGAGCGCAAAGTGTTTGCGCACCGCTACGAAGGCGAGCGTTTCGACTGCGGCAACAAGGCTGGTTTCTTCGCAGCAACCATGGCCCTGGGCCGCAAGTACCACGGTTTCTGATAAAAGACGCAATGCTCCTCTTTCGCGCAACGCTCGTTGCGCGAGTTCCCTGCGTTTGAGTTTCTTGCGTTTGAGTTCCCTTCGTTTGAGTTCCCTGCGCTTCTTTGTCTAGCCTGCTGCCTTGAAGACTGCCCGTCGTTACCTAGCCCGCGAGATTTATCGATCGGCTGCCGTTGTCGTGCTTGCCTTGATCGGCTTGTTCACGTTCTTTTCCGTCGTTGACCAGCTCGATCAGGTAGGACGCGGCTCGTTCAAGCTCTACCACCTGTTCTATCTGGAATTCCTGGCGCTCCCGACCCGGCTGTACGACCTGTTGCCGATCGGATTGCTGATCGGGGCCATTCTGGGGCTGGCGGGGCTGGCGCAGCGACACGAACTGGTGATCTTGCGGGTGTCGGGCGTAAGCGGCATGAAGCTGCTGCGCATGCTGTGGCTGTCTTCGATCCCGGTGTTGGTAGGTGCGCTGCTGCTGGCGGAGTTCCTGACCCCGTTGGCTGAACTGAAGCTCAGCGAAGCCAAACTGGCGCTGCGTGGTGACGCCGGGCGCTCGAACATTCTGCGCAGCGGCTATTGGTTCCGTGAGACCAATTCCGCTGGCGGACTGCGGGTGATCAATGTCGGTGCCTTGCGCGGATCGCACAATGCGGCGGTCGTGACGGTCTATGACTTCGATCAGGCGCAGGAACTGAAGACCTTGATGGCGGCGCAAACCGCCACCTTCGAAGCCGGAAAAATGCAGTTGCAGCAGGTGATGATCAACACCATCCACCCGCTGGGCAACCCGAATGACCCTATTTCACCCGACACCAAGCCGGTCGAGGTGCATTCGGAAGCCACGCACGAAATCAGCACCACCCTGACGCCTGAGCTGCTGCTGGCGCGGGTGCTGACCCCTGAACGCATGTCGTTCCTGAATCTATTCGAATATATCCAGTACCTGAGCGACAACCACCTGACTGCCGACCGGCAGATTGTGGCGGTGTGGCGCAAGCTGATCTATCCGTTCACCTTGCTGGTGATGATCGCCATTGCCGCCCCGCTGGGGTTTGTGCAGACCCGTAAAGGTGGCGTGGGCACCAAGGTGTTCGCGGGCATTTTGCTGGGTGTGGGCTTCTTCCTGCTGAATCAGCTGTCGCTGAACATCGGCATGCTGAACAAATGGCCGGCCTGGGTGACGGCCATCGTACCGAACGCGTTTGCGCTGGTCTTGGCCATGACCGCCCTGCTGCTGATGGAAAACCGTAACGCCATTGCCTTGAAGATGGCCCGGCTGACCGGACGTAAACCGCCCCCACCGCGCCAGGCTCCGACATGAGTACCTGGGTAGTGGGCGATTTGCAGGGATGTTGTGAATCCCTGGATGCGTTGTTGGCGCAGCCCTCGATTGCGGCCGACGCCGACGCACGGTTCTGGTTTGCGGGTGATCTGGTCAATCGGGGGCCTGCTTCGCTGGCCACCCTGCGACGCGTCAAGGCCATGGGTGCGCGTGCACTGACGGTGCTGGGCAACCACGACCTGCACTTGCTGGCAGTTGCCGCTGGCATTCGTCCCGCCAGCAAGTCGGACACCATCCAGGAAATTCTGGACGCCCCGGATGCGATCGAGCTGATCGACTGGCTGCGCATGCAGCCGCTGGCCCATTTCGAGAACGGACACTTGCTGGTGCATGCCGGTGTGCTGCCGGACTGGACCGCCGAACAAGCCGTGGCGCTGGCCGATGAGATCGGTGCAGTGCTGCGCGGCCCGCTTTGGCAGGCGTTTCTCAGCCAGATGTACGGCAACGAGCCGCGTCGCTGGAAGGACAGCCTGCAGGGCAGTGACCGCCTGCGTGTGATCGTGAACGCGCTGACCCGAATGCGATTCTGTTCCGCCAAGGGCGAAATCGACTTCAAGACTAAAGACTCGGCCAAGGCACCGTCGGGCCTGTACCCCTGGTTTGACGTACCAAAACGCGCCACCAACGATGTGACTGTGGTTTTTGGGCACTGGTCGACGCTGGGGGTGGTGGAACGGCCCAATCTGCTGGCGCTGGATTCCGGCTGTGTCTGGGGTGGCCAATTGACGGCTATCTGCCTGGAAACCCGTGAAAAAGTGCAGATTCAGTGCCCGCAATACCAAAAACCCGGATGATTTGCGGCATTGCCGCGACAATTACCCGGTAAAGCCACGTCTGTTCCCAAGACAGCGGCTCGGCCGTGCGTCTATGCTCGGCAGATAGATTCCTGCGAGACATTCCAATGAATATTTTCCGGCTGGCCTCGCTGGCCTTTGTTGCGCTCTGGCTTGCCGGATGCGCCCCGCGTGGCGACCTGCTTGCCGATGACGATATGCAGCCGAGCGAGCAACAACGCCTGCGTACCTTGCCGCAGTGGGACAGGCTTGCCAATGAATCGGCCATCCCCGGTGGCACGCCCGCCGCTGAAGTTCAGGTGATCGAGCGACGACGCCTGCGCGCGCTCCAGCAATGGGACAGGCTTGCCAACGAGGTTGCCGCACGCGCATCCGAGGCTGTCCGTCGCCAGGAAGGTCCGCCGATGCCGGTGTATGTATCCGGTACGCGCGCCACGCCCTTTGACGACAGTTTCGTAGAACTGCTGCGCACGCGCCTGGTGGACCATAACGTTCCGGTTGCCACGTCGCTGATCGCCGGCGGGCTGGAGCTTCGCTTCGATGCCCAGGTGATTTCCCAGCAGAACGAAGTGCTGATCAGCACCGCGCTTCAGAACAACGACCTGTATCTGTCGCGCACGTCGAATTCCTACCGCATTACGCGCGCGGAGCAGTCGCTGTATTACCGTGCGCCGCCTCCGGTGCCCACGGTCGTGAAAACCTGGCAGACGGTGCAATGGTGATGAATCGACGAGTTTTTTGTGCTGCCGCGCTGGGCGCATCGGCCCTGGCGCTGGCGGGCTGCGCCCCTACGCCTGAACAGGCCGCTGTACGCACGGATCTGATTGCTGCCAACTACGAGGCCGTCGACATCCTGCTGGCGGGGGTGCAGCTGGCACCGAACGAGCCGCTGCTGGTGGCCACCCTGGTGAGCCTGGATTCGCTCAACGAGTCGTCGCGCCTGGGGCGGCTGTTCTCGGAGCAGATTTCCAGCCGGATCACCGCGCACGGCCATGCGGTCGAAGAACTGAAGCTGCGTGAAAACCTGTTCATTCAGCAGGAAGGCGCGCTGCTGCTGTCGCGTGAAGTGCGTGAACTGACGCAGACGCATCGTGCGCAGGCCGTTGTGGTGGGCACCTACGCATCGTCGCGCAACATGCTGTATATCAGCCTGAAAATCGTGGTGCCGAACGGCAACCGCGTGGTGGCGGCGCATGACTATGCCATGCCCATCGACACCAATATCCGCGACCTGCTGATGGTGCGGTCAATGGGTTACGGCGGCTACGGCAAGATCGTTCGTTAACGGTAGTTGGAACATTGCATGTCGTCAGCAGGTGGCGATATGCAATCTTCGGTGGTGCGTTTGGACGACGGGTGAGCTTGGCCAGCAGGTGAGCTCAGACCACCTGCGCGACACGCGCCTCGGTTGCCGGCTCGGCAACTTCTTTGATGACTTCGCGCCGGATGGCTTCATAAGCCCGGCGCGCAACCACCTGGCGTTGCACATCGGGTTCGTCGGTACCTGCCAGTTCGGGCAGAAACACCACATCCACCGACACACCACCACCGCCCCACAGCTTCCACACGTTCTGCGCCAGGGACTGATCGCCCACATACGCGGCGAAGTCACTGCGTTTACCGTGATGGCGATAGCACAGCGCCACCGGCTGAATCGCAGCACCACTGCGCAAGGCGGCTTCGAACAAGCCGCCGTGGAAGTGCAGCACGTCCAGGCCATCGGATGTCGTGCCTTCGGGGAACAGGCCAATACGCTGGCCGCGCTCGAAGCGTTCGCGCATCAATTCGCTGATACGCGGCACGGCGCGGCGGTTGCCGCGTTCGATGAACAACGTGCCCACGGACGCTACCAGCAAGCCCAGCACCGGCCAGTTGCGGATTTCCTGTTTGGCGATGAACGAGGTGGATTGCACCCCGTTCAACAGGAAAATATCGACCCAGGACACGTGATTGGCAATCCACAGACCGCCTTTGCCGGTCAGCGGTTTACCGCGCACATTCACGCGCACGCCAGACAGGCGCAGCAAGCCGCGCGACCACCAGCTGACCAGACGCGCGCGCCGATCCTGACCCGCCCAGCTGTACAGCAGCAGCATCACAACGAATGCGAGCAACAGCCAGCACAGCACGGCCACCAGATGAACACCGAAACGAAGGACTTGCATCAGACGCGCGCCGCCATCACGCAGGCAGTTCGTACACGATCTGCCCGGCCACCACGGTGGTGCGCACCCGGGCGGGCAGCTCCATGCCGAGGAACGGCGTGTGTTTGCCCTGGCTGAGCAGCGTCGAATCGTTCACCGTCCAGTAGGTGTCGAGATCGACCACGCACAGGTCGGCGAGCGAGCCCTTGCCCAACTGACCGCAAGACGGCAATACCTTGCTGCCCAGCACCCGAGCCGGGTCGATGGTGACGCGCGCAATGGCATCGCTCAAAGAGTGACCACCGTCCATGGCCCACTTCACGGCCAGCGACAGCAGCAATTCCAGACCGGTGGCACCGGCTTCTGCCTCGGCAAACGGCAACAGCTTGTTGTCGTCATCGACAGGCGTGTGATCCGAGCAGATGGCATCGATGACGCCGTTGGCCAGGCCAGCACGGATCGCATCGCGGTCGCGCTGACCACGCAGCGGCGGAATCAAACGGCAGTGGGAATCAAAGTAGCCGATGTCCACGTCGGTCAGATGCACGTGATGGGCGCTGACGTCGCAGGTAACGGGCAGACCTTCGGCACGTGCCTGGCGAATCAATTCCAGGCCAGCCGCGCTGGAAATACGGCACAGGTGCAGGCGTGCACCGGTGGCGCGTTGCAGCTCGAAAATGGTGTGCAGCGCAATGGTTTCGGCCATGACAGGGATGCCCGACAAGCCCAGACGCGAGGCCATCGGGCCGGCGGCGGCGACACCATCACGGGTCAGCCACGGGTCTTGGGGACGCAGCCACAGCGCGTAGTCGAAGGTCTTGGCGTACTGCATGGCGCGCAGCAGCACGTTGATGTCGGTAATCGCCACATCGGCTTGCGAGAAGGCCACGCACCCGGCTTCGGTCAATTCGGCCATCTCGGTGATGACTTCGCCTTTCAGGCCGACGGTCATGGCGCCCAGCGGATACAGATGCGCCTGGTTCAACAGCCGGGCACGATGCTTCAGCATCTCGACCAGACCGGGTTCGTCCAGCGTGGGATCGGTATCGGGCGGCAGCACCAGGCTGGTGACACCACCGGCCAACGCCGCGCGCATCTCGGATTCCAGCGTGGCGCGGTATTCGAAACCGGGCTCGCGCAGTCGCGCCGACAAATCGACCAGCCCGGGCAATACCGCCAGGCCCTTGGCGTCGATGACGCGGTCGGCCACAAAATCGGCCGGCGCATCGCCGATGCCGATCACCCTGCCGGCTGCGATGAATACGTCGTGCAAACCGTCGACACCATTGGCCGGATCGATCAGGCGACCGCCTTGAATATGCAGTTTCATGGCCTCACGCCCCTCCAACAATGCTCATGACGGCCATGCGGACCGCAATGCCGAACGTGACCTGATTCAGGATCACAGCCTGCTTGCCATCGGCCACGGCCGACTCGATTTCCACCCCGCGATTCATCGGGCCGGGGTGCATCACGATGGCGTCAGGAGCCGCCAGCGCAAGCTTCTCCTGCGTCAGGCCGTAGTGCTTGAAGTATTCCTGCGCCGACGGCAGCAGCGCACCGCGCATGCGCTCGTTCTGCAGGCGCAACATGATGATCACGTCCACGCCACGCAGGCCTTCTTCCATGTCGGTGTAGACCTTCACACCCATCTGCTCCATGCCTGCGGGCAGCAAGGTCAACGGGCCGATGGCACGGATTTCCGGCACACCCAGGGTGGACAGCGCATGGATGTCCGAACGTGCCACGCGCGAATGCAGAATGTCGCCCACGATGGCCACACGAAGGTTGTGGAACTCCTTCTTGTAGTGACGGATCGTGTACATGTCCAACAAGCCCTGCGTGGGATGCGCATGGCGGCCGTCACCGGCGTTGATCACGTGCAGATGCGGGGCAACGTGCTGGGCGATCAGGTGCGGGGCACCGCTGGACGCATGGCGCACCACGAACATGTCGGCCTGCATGGCCGACAGATTGTTGATGGTGTCCAAGAGCGACTCGCCCTTGCTGGTCGAGGACGCATTGATGTTCAGGTTGTACACATCGGCCGACAGGCGCTTGGCCGCGATCTCGAAGGTGGTACGCGTGCGCGTGCTGTTCTCGAAGAACAGGTTGAACACGCTTTTGCCGCGCAGCAGCGGCAGCTTCTTCACGTCGCGTTCGGCCAGCGGCACGAAGGATTCGGCGGTGTCCAGGATGTGCGTGACGATGTCGCGCGGCAGCCCTTCAATGGTCAGCAGGTGCGTCAGCTCGCCGTGCTTGTTCAGTTGCGGGTTACGCATCGCGAGACTCCGGGATGGGTTCGAAGGTAAGCACAAAACGGGCGTCCTGCTGCGACAGCACCACGCTGGTGCCGGCCGCGACGTCCAGGTGAGCAGCCACAAAGCCGGCTTCCACCGGCAATTCTCGGCCGGCACGTTCCACCAGCACCGCCAGGCGGATGGATGCCGGACGGCCATAGTCGAACAACTCGTTCATGGCAGCACGGATGGTGCGCCCGGTGTACAGCACGTCGTCGATCACGATGATGTGCTTGTCGTCCACCGGGAACGAGATGTCGGACGGCTTGACCTGCGTGTGCAGGCCGATGCGGTCGTAGTCGTCACGGTAGAAGCTGATGTCGAGTGTGCCCAGTGCAGACGCCAGCCCCAGGTCGGCATGCAGCCGTTCGGCCAGCCAGGCACCACCGGAATGCAGGCCGACCAGGTGGACGCTGCCAGCGGGCAGCGCGTCGATCCACCCACGCATGGCGTCACGCAGCACGGCATACAGGGCTTCGGCGTCTGGCGCCGGCGAAGGACTGGCGGAGAGGGTCATCAGGAACTCGTCTCGGGGGAAATGGGGGGCGGGGCGTCGGAAGACTGCGCAGCGACAGGCGGCGCATCAGCACCCTCGCCGTCTGGCACTGACGCCGCTGGCGACTTCGCAACCGGCATCGCTGTGGGCAGCTCAATGGCCAGCGGATCGTCGAAATAACGCTGCAAAATCACGGCAGCAGCCAAGGCGTCGTCGCCTTCGCCACGTTTCAGTTTCCGCTGGGACTGCGCGATCATCGACGAATACCGCTCGTCCACCAGCACCACCGGCAGGCCAAAGCGGCCATAGATCTGATTGGCGAAACGGCGGCATTGGACTGTCATGGGCTGCTCGCCGCCGTCGGCGGCCAAAGACAGGCCGACCACGATGCGCTGCGGTTGCCATTCCTTGAACAAGGCGGCAATCCGGGCGAATCGGGAATCACGGGTGCCGGCAGGAATGATTTCAAGCGGCCGGGCTTCGCGCATCAGCGTATTGCCCATGGCCACGCCGATTCGCTTCACACCGATGTCAAAGGCCAACAGGGTTTCTTCAGGCATGCCCTGCTTCACCCGCCAGCATGATGGGATCGATGCCAAGCAGGCGCAGCGCAGCGGTGAAGCGGTCGCTGGCGGGCACATCGAAGATCACGGCCGGGTCGGCCAGCACGCTCAGCCAGGCGTTTTGCGCAATTTCGGATTCAAGCTGACCCGCTTCCCAGCCCGAATACCCCAGTGTGACCAGGATTTGCGCCGGCCCTTCGCCATTGGCAACTGCCTGCAGCACATCGCGAGAGGTGGTCAGCGCCAGGCCCGAGCCCACCGCCAGACTGGAACCATAGGCACCAATCGGAGCGTGCAGCACAAAACCGCGGTCGGTATGCACCGGACCGCCGAAATACACCGGGGAATCCTTGATCGGCGACGATTCGAGCGGCATGTCGATACGCTCGAACAGCGTCGCCATGCTCAGATCGGTAGGCCGATTGATGACCAGGCCTAGCGCTCCGTCGGCATTGTGTTCGCACACATAGATGACGGCACCAGCAAAGTTCGGATCGACCATGCCGGGCATGGCGATCAGGAACTGATTCGATAAATCGATGGGAGAGGCGTCGCTCATGGCTTTATTGTAATGCGAGGGTGAAGCCGGTCAGGCTGCATATGCCTAATATGCCTATGTAGCACGCGCCTATGAATACAGGCGTATCAGGCTAGACATATCAGGCGCATTGCCTTGTCGCGGCACACGCAGACCGCCACAGCATTCACCACAAGGTGGACGTCCGACGAGGTCGGCAGACGCTTGCAGAATTTTCAGCTCAGACTTCGACCATCTCGAAATCTTCCTTGCGCGCATTGCACTCCGGACAGACCCAGTTGGGCGGCACGTCTTCCCACCGGGTGCCGGGCGCAATACCGTCTTCGGGCCAACCGGTTTCCTCGTCGTATATCCAGCCGCAGATGAGACACATCCAGGTACGCATTGGGGGTTCTTTGGTGAGCATCAATTAGAATCCCCAATCTTACCGAATCACCGTGGACCGCGTGCCCGTCTTCCAGCGCATGCGCAATCCCGTTTCTGGCTGTTGCACACAGTTTGACCGCTCAGACTCCTCCCCCTCCTTTGATGATCTGCCTGTCGCCGTCGGACCCTACCGGCGGTGGCGGTATCCAGTCCGACCTGCTCACCGGTGCCAGCATGGGTTGCCACGTGCTCAGTGTGCTGACCGGCCTGACCGTACAAGACTCTGCCGGCCTGGAAGACTCGCGCCCGATCAACTCCGACTGGATCGATGACCAGGCGCGCTGCCTGCTTGAAGACATGCCGGTGCGTGCCATGAAGGTGGGTGGCCTGTTCACCACCGAGGCCGTGAGCGTGGTGGCCGAACTGTCTGCCGATTACAGCGCCCTGCCGCTGGTGCTGCACCTGGGCGCCGACCCCCCGGAAACGCCCGATGCCGAGACGGAAGATGGCGCGGAAGACGTGCTTGCCGCCACCATCGAACTGCTGGTGCCGCAGTCGAAGCTGGTGGTGGTCGATCGTCAGCGCCTGAGCCAGTGGCTGCACGACGGGGTGCTGATCTCGGACACCGAAGGCGCGGAAAGCGATGCCGAAGATGCGGTGCAGATGCTGCTGGCGCTGGGCGCAGAGCGCGTGCTGACCACCGGCCTGCACGAGCCGGGCGAACAGGTTGTCAACCATCTGTACGGTGCAGACGAGCCGACCGTGGCCTACCCCTGGCCGCGTCTGCCCGGCAATTACCGAGGTGCCGGCAGTACGCTGTCGACGGCTGTGGCCGCGCTGCTGTCGCACGGCCTGGATATTCAGGACGCGGTGGCCGAGGCGCAGGACTACACCTGGCAGGCACTGTCGGCAGGTTTTCGCCCTGGCATGGGCCGCATGTTGCCCGATCGTTTCTTCTGGGCCCGCAAGGCCGCAGCAGAAGCGGCCGAGGCAGCTGCAGCCGGGCTGGATGCGGAAACCGAGGACTGAGCGGGTTGCATGTAGATCAACCTCGTAGACCAACCTCGTAGATCAACCACGCAGATCGAACCATGACCGAATCGGGTGGCATTGCATGAGCACGACAGCATGAGCAGGAACCCATGACCCCCAGCACACTGAACACGTCCACCTCGTTGGCGGGCGTCTACGGCTTGACGCCCGAATGGGACGACACCGATCGCCTGATCGACGGCGTGCGCGCCGCTGCCCGGGGCGGCATGCGCGTGCTGCAACTGCGCCGCAAGCTGGTTACGCCCGAGCAACGCCGGGCGCAAGCTCTGGCCTTGCGCGACGAAACCCTGAAACTGGGGGTGCTGTTCATCATCAATGACGACTGGCGACTGGCGCTGGACGTGGGCGCAGACGGCGTACACCTGGGGCGCGACGATGGCGACATTGCCGCCGCACGCGCTGCCGGCCCGCATTTGCGCATTGGTGCCACCTGCTACAACGAACTGCCCCGCGCCCAGGCGGCGCTGGCAGCGGGTGCCGATCACCTGGCCTTTGGCGCAGTCTTCGGTTCTCCCACCAAACCGGCCGCCGTGCACGCGCCGCTTTCCTTGTTTGCCCAAGCGCGTGCGCTGCCTGGCGCAGCACACGTACCGCTGGTGGCCATCGGCGGCATCACGCCAGACAACGCTGCGCAGGTGACGGCAGCCGGTGCCGATGCACTGGCGGTCATCAGCGCCCTGTTCGACAGCGCGGACATCGAGGCCACGGCGCGCCGCTTGCATCAGGCGTTCAGCGCGCAGCCTGTTGGTTCCGCTGGCGCAGTGCCGGCCGCGACTACCTCCGCGATTTCCCCTGCGCTTCCCCCTATTCTTTGACCGGACCTACCCCCATGAGCCGTAACGCAGAATTGTTTGAACGCGCCTCCCGCAGCATTCCTGGCGGCGTGAACTCGCCGGTGCGGGCCTTTCGCTCGGTTGGCGGCACGCCGCGCTTCCTGACGCGCGCTCTTGGCCCCCACGTCTGGGACGCCGATGACAAGCAATACATCGACTACGTCGGCTCCTGGGGTCCGGCCATTCTGGGCCACGCCCATCCGCAGGTGATCCAGGCGGTGCAGGAAGCGGCCGTCAACGGCCTGTCCTTCGGCGCGCCCAGCGAAGGCGAAATCGAGATCGCCGAACTGCTGATCGAACGCCTGCCGTCGATGGAACAGGTTCGCCTGGTCAGCTCGGGCACCGAAGCCACCATGAGCGCGATTCGCCTGGCGCGTGGTTTCACCGGCCGCGACAAGCTGATCAAGTTCGAAGGCTGCTATCACGGTCACTCCGACAGCTTGCTGGTCAAGGCGGGCTCGGGCATGTTGGCCCTGGGCAACCCGACGTCTGCTGGCGTGCCGGCCGAATTCGCTGCCCATACCCTGGTGCTGGACTACAACGACCTGAACTCGGTGGAAGCCGCTTTCAATGCCTTCCCGGACCAGATCGCCTGCATCATCGTGGAGCCGATTGCCGGCAACATGAATCTGATCAAACCGCTGCCGGGCTTCCTGGAAGGCCTGCGCGAGCTGTGCACCCGCCACGGCGCGGTGCTGATCTTCGACGAAGTGATGACCGGTTTCCGCGTCGGCCCGCAAGGCGTGCAAGGCCTGTACGACATCACGCCCGACCTGACCACGCTGGGCAAGGTGATTGGCGGCGGCATGCCGGTGGGTGCCTTCGGTGGCCGCAAGGACATCATGGCCTGCATCGCCCCGCTGGGCGCGGTCTACCAGGCCGGCACGCTGTCGGGCAATCCGGTGGCCGTGGCCGCTGGTATCCAGACCTTGAAGCTGATCGACAAGCCTGATTTCTACCCGCGCCTGGAAGCCCAGACCATCAAGCTGGTCGATGCGCTGGAAGCCGGTGCCGCAGCAGCCGGCATTCCGTTTGTGGCGGATTCGGTGGGCGGCATGTTCGGCCTGTATTTCAGCGAAAGCATTCCGACCAGCTTCGCCCAGGTAACGACCTCGGACCGTGAACGCTTCAACGCCTTCTTCCACGGCTCGCTGGCAGGCGGCGTGTACTTTGCGCCGTCCGCCTACGAAGCCGGGTTCGTGTCGATCACCCATGATGATGACGTGATCGAAGCAACGCGCGCCGTCACCGACCTGGCGTTTGCCGCACTTCGGTAACTGCTCGCCGGCAGACTTGCTTGGCAGCCCTGACCTTGTTGAGATCGACCGCTGATATCAACCACCAGGCACGGGCTGCAATCCAACAATTGCTGACCATCTCCTGGCCCCGAAACACGGCAGCACGGCTGCTGTGGCCCGGGGCCTGAGGCAAAATATTCCCCCTGCGGTGTGCGCAAGCCGCCCGCCCCCTTTTTTCCAGGATCGACATGGCCGTCAATCTGCATATCCCCGCCCAGGAAGACATCTTCGGCGTTCCCGGCATTGAAATCGGCGTGACCGAAGCCGGTGTCCGCAAAGCCAACCGCCGCGACCTGACGGTGTTCCGTCTGGCCGAAGGCACCTCGGTGGCCGGCGTGTTCACGCTGAACCGCTTCTGCGCCGCTCCCGTGCAAGTGTGCCAAGCGCACCTGGCACAGGCAGGCAACGGCATTCGCGCGCTGGTCATCAACACCGGCAACGCCAACGCGGGCACGGGTGAACCGGGCCTGGCCGCTGCCAACGCCACCTGCGATGCCGTCGCCAAGCTGCTGGACATTGCGCCCGCACAAGTGCTGCCGTTTTCCACCGGTGTGATTCTCGAACCCCTGCCGGTGGACCGCATCGTTGCCGCCCTGCCCAAGGCTGTGGCTGCGCTGGGCCCGAACCAATGGTTCGAGGCCGCACACGGCATCATGACCACCGACACGCTGCCGAAGGTCGTGTCGCGCAAAGTCCAGCTGGGCGGTAAGGACGTGACCTTCACCGGCATCAGCAAGGGCGCGGGCATGATCCGCCCGAACATGGCGACCATGCTGGGCTTCCTGGGCACCGATGCGGGCATTGCCCCGGCGCTGCTGAAGGAACTGGCCCGTGAAGTGGCCGACAACTCGTTCAACCGCATCACCATCGACGGCGATACCTCGACCAACGATTCCTTCATCATCGCGGCCACCGGCAAGAGCGGCCTGCAGGTGAACGACCGCGCGCACGCCGATTTCGCGGCACTGCGCCAGGCGCTGGTTGACGTTGCTGCCGAACTGGCACAACTGATCGTGCGTGATGCCGAAGGCGCGACCAAGTTCATCACGGTGAAAGTGGAAGGCGCTGGCAGCACGGAAGAAGCGCTGAAGGTGGCATACGCCATCGGCCACTCGCCACTGGTGAAAACCGCTTTCTTCGCCTCGGACCCAAATCTGGGCCGCATTCTGGCGGCCATCGGCTACGCCGGCATTGCTGACCTGGACGTGGGCGGCGTGAACATGTGGCTGGACGACGTCTGGGTGGCCAAGAACGGTGGCCGCAACCCCGACTACCAGGAAGCCGACGGCCAGCGCGTGATGAAGCAACCAGAAATCCTGGTGCGCATCGATCTGGGTCGTGGCAACGTGACCGACACGGTCTACACCTGCGACTTCTCGCATGAGTACGTCAGCATCAACGCTGATTACCGCTCATAAAAATCTGACGCTGGTTTCAAGACTGGTCTAAAACCAGCCTTGCAATCGACCTCATAGGCGGCTCGCAAGCGCCGCGTTCAAACCGGCCCTGAAAGCCGGTTTTTAAAACACTGCTCGTAGAAACCGGCCGTGGAACCTCGGCCGCAAAACACCTGCCTGGAGACGATGTGAGCACCCCCGAACCGACCCTGCCCGCCGCCGACCTGATCCGTCTGGTCGGCCGCGCCGAACGTGTGCTGGCCCAGCTGGAAGCCTGGCTGCCGCCGGCTCCGCCGCCGATCGACTGGACGGCGCACGCGTTTCGCTGGCGTCGGCGCGGGAATCAAGGCTGGTTGGAGCCGGTGCAGCACATTGCGCGCATCGAGCTCGATGACCTGCAACACATCGATCGCCAGAAGGAAATCATTGACCGCAACACCCGCCAGTTCCTCGCGGGTCGTCCGGCCAACAACGTCTTGATGACCGGTGCCCGTGGCACCGGCAAAAGCTCGCTGGTGAAGGCCATGCTGGCGGCGCACGCCCCGGCAGGTCTGCGCCTGATCGAAGTCGACAAGGGTGACTTGTCCGACCTTCAGGAAATCGTCGATCAGGTGGCGCCCCGCCCGGAACGCTTCGTGGTGTTCTGCGACGACCTGTCGTTCGAGGAAGGCGAAGCCGGCTACAAGGCATTGAAGTCGGTGCTGGACGGCTCGATTGCCGCATCGACCGACAACGTGCTGATCTACGCGACCTCGAACCGACGTCATCTGATGCCGGAGTACATGAGCGAAAACCTGTCGACCAAGCACCAGACCGATGGCGAAATCCATCCTGGCGAAACGGTTGAGGAAAAGATCTCGCTGTCGGAGCGCTTCGGCCTGTGGCTGTCGTTCTACCCATTCAAGCAAGACGACTATCTGGACATCGTCGAACACTGGCTGCGTGACCTGGGTGTGCCGGACGCATCGATCAGCGCCGCGCGCCACGCCGCCTTGCAGTGGACCATTGAACGCGGTTCGCGCTCGGGTCGGGTGGCATGGCAATTTGCCAAGGACTGGGCAGCGCGCCAGGCTGCGGCAGGCGACGCATTGCCGGCCGGGCACGTGACCGTTAATCCTGTGGCGGACTATTGATCATGAACCTGCAAGCGGGCCAGGAAGTGCGAAAGGTAATGGAAGTGGCGGCAGGCGTGCTGCTGCGCGCCGACGGCAGCGTGCTGCTGGGCCAGCGCCCGGAAGGCAAGGCCTACGCCGGTTGGTGGGAACTGCCCGGCGGCAAGCTCGAACCCGGTGAAACCGTGCTGCAAGCCCTGGCACGTGAACTGAAAGAAGAGCTTGGCATCGACGTGACTGCGGCCACCACCTGGGTGACGCACGAACACACGTACCCGCACGCGACCGTGCGCCTGCACTTCTGCCGGGTGACCGGCTGGCATGGCGAGCCGCGCGGCCTGGAATCGCAGGACGTGCAGTGGGTACAGGCCTGGCGTGCCGAAACCTCGGCCATTACCGCTGCAGTGAACGCGCGCGAAGCACGCATTGCGGCGCTGGCACCCGATGCCTCGCCCGAGGCACACGTGGCTGCCACGGCGCTGTCGGTCGAGGAAGGCCTGGGCCTGACCTTGTCGCCGCCGGTTGGCCCCCTGCTGCCCGCCACCTTGCCGCCCATGCGCTGGCTGCAGGTGCCGGATATCTACGGCATCACCGGCATCGACAACCCCGACAATCTGTCAGCCTTCATGCACAAGCTGGATTCCGCGCTGGCACGTGGTCTGCGCCTGGTGCAATTCCGCGAACCGGGCTGGCCCGAAGGCCCGAATGCGCCGTCGCTGCTGGCGGTATTGCGTGATGTGATCGAACGCACCCACGCAGCCGGTGGCCGTGTGCTGGTCAACAGCGTGCACCCGGCCGCCTGGTGGAACGAGGCCGACGGCGTGCACCTGCGCGCCAGCGATGCCAGTGGCCCCCGCCCCGACATCGCCCCCGGAAGCTGGGTGGGCGTCTCGGTTCATGCCGCACATGACCTGGCCAATGCGCGCAAGCTGGATGCAGACTTCGTGGCACTGGGCAATGTGCTGCCCACGCCCTCGCATACCGACCGGGCACCGCTGGGCTGGCAGCAATTTGCCGCGCTCAATCTCCAGGCGGGCTTGCCGGTATTTGCGCTGGGCGGACAAGGGCCGGACACACTGGCGACCGCGATTGGTCACGGCGCGCATGGGATTGCGGCGATTCGTGGGGTGTGGGACGAATAAACGGAACGAACAAGAGGCTGGGTAAGCGCGGGTCGATCAGGTCAGCGCTGAATATCCAGATGTGAAACGGGGCTCAGGTCAAAAACCTGAGCCCCGTTTTTTTCAGACAGCGTCGGAAAAGAATTGCCTGTGGCAGTCATGCCGCCAACCGACGCGACACGTCTATTGCAGCGGTCTATCGAGGCTGTACATCAAAGCAGCCCATCGAAGCCTCACTGCAGCTTGTACGTATCCAGCTTGTCGGGCGCGTCACCGCTCAATCCATCGTTTTCCAGCGGTGCGCCAGGAATCGAGAACTTCTCGGCGGCCCATGCGCCCAGATCGATCTTCTTGCAGCGTTCCGAGCAGAACGGTCGATACGGGCTATCCGGGCCCCATTCGACCGGACGCGAACAGGTGGGGCATTTCACTTTGGGCATTGCGGCAACAGTTCCTGGGTGGGGGCAGACCTCGGCGTCGCGCTACGAGGTGAACGCAACACCGCTTCCTGCAATATTCAGGGGTTCGCGCACAGGGCGAACTGGAATGGCACGTCGTGCGACACCGGCTGCGGGCGCATCGCGCCGTCCTGGCTGAAAAATCGGATGGACGCCATGTACTTGTTGGCGCTGATCTCGGGAAACACGCCCAACTGCGGGTCGATATACACCCGCATCAACAAGTAGCCCTTGCCGTCCAGCGGACGACGAAAGTTACCTTGTTGCGCCAATGCATCGACCCGTTGGCCGGATTCACGCAGCAATTTCAGCGCAATCGCCAGGCCATGACGCAACGGCAACAAGGACGATGTCCATTCGATGAAATCCTTCTCGCGAAGTTCCGCCGGTTTGTGACGCCACGCATGGTACGACGGCAGGTCGAATTCACAGACGCCGCCCGGGATCGCCAGGCGGCTGCGAATGCTGTTCAACCAGTCGTGATCGCGCAAAGCCTGACCCGGTTTGCCGGTGGCCACGGTCAAGGCGGCAATCGCCTGCTCGATGTGGCCCAGCATGGTCGCCAGCAGATCCTGATCGACACCGGGGTGTTCGCGCAAACCGGCCAGCGACTGGCGTTGCTTCTCCAGATCCTGGGCAAGATCACTGCGCACGTCGGCACGCGCAGTCACATCCAGAATGTCAAAAAGCAGCGTCAGTGCAACGTGATGCTCACGTGCATCGCCGCGCCCGATGAAGAAAAACAGCTTCTCGAACAGGTCTTCAAGCCTAAGCAGCGTGCGAATCCGCTCATTGAATGGGTAGTCGTAAAGAATCACGTTTGCCCGTCCGGGTCGAATGCATGATGTACCCACGCGGTTGCCGACGAGCAAGCCGCAAGCGGATTCCGTTCGTACCGTCTCAATACGCTACCGAGGAAGAAAAACGCGTGGCGAGTTCGGAAGAACACAGTAGCGCGTCAGGCCAAGGATGACAATTCACGCCAGCGCGCGTGCAGCGTCTCGACGCGTGCTTCCAGCTCGTCGGCAGTCGTGGCACCGTCATTGACGATGACGTCATCGGCCGCACCCAGGCGCTCGTCGCGCATTGCCTGCACCAACATGATGCGTTCCACCGCATCACGCGTCAGGCCGCTGCGGGACTGCACCCGGCGAATCTGGGTTTCTTCATCGCAGTCGACCACACAGACGCGGTCGACCCGACCGGCCCATTGGCCTGACTCAACCAGCAGCGGCACCACGAAGACCTGGTACAGGCCAATGGACTCGGCGGCAGCCGCATCGATATGTGTGCGGATCATCGGGTGCAGGATCGCTTCCAGCCGAGACTTGGCGGCCCGGTCACGGAACACCAGCTCGCGCATCCGCGCACGGTCGAGTGCGCCTTGGGCGTCGATCATCTCGTCACCGAAAGCAGCGCGCAGCGGGGCAATGCCTGCGCCGCCCGGCGCGGTGAGCGCGTGCGCGATCGCATCGGAATCGATAATCGCTGCGCCACGCGCTTCAAGCAGATCGGCCACACGGGTCTTGCCCGAGCCGATACCACCGGTCAAACCGATTTTGAGCATGTTTTAAAGGTGAATTAAATGCGCGAAACCGACATTGTGCAGTAAGCGCGCGCACTCGCGTCCGGTCCAGCCCGCCGACGTTTGCAGGCCGGGCTAGAAACCGAGCAAACCCACACCGTTTTGCCGGAGCAGCAAACAAGCAAGACCGGCCATTGCCAGATAAGGACCAAAGGGCAGCGGATCGCCGCGCTGCGCACGACCAGTGATCAACAATGCCCCACCGACCAGCACGCCGGCCACCGAGGAAAACAACAGGATTTCCGGCAGTGCCCGCCAGCCAAGCCAGGCGCCCAGCGCCGCCAGCAGCTTGAAGTCACCAAAGCCCATGCCTTCCTTGTCCGTCGCCAGCCGGAACGCCTGAAAGATAACCCATAACACGCCGTAACCCAGCGCCGCGCCAAGCACAGCATCGGCAAGCGGCGCGAACATGCCACTTATATTAAGCAACAGCCCGGCCCACAGCAGTGGCAGGGTGATGTCGTCGGGCAGCAGCGAGGTCTGCGCATCGATGAAGGCCAGGGCCACCAGCGCGGCGCACAGCCCCATGGCCGCTACCGCCGCCACGCTCGGGCCATACTGCCAGGCGCAGATGGCAAACAGCAGTGCGGTCAGCGCCTCGACAGCCGGATAGTGCCAGGGGATGGCATTCGCGCAGTGGGCACATCGGCCTTTCAGGCGCAGCCAGCCGATGACCGGCAGATTTTCATGCCAGCGCAGGCGGTGGCTGCATTGCGGGCAGTGGGACGGTGGCCAGGCGAGATCGAAACGCTCGGGGGGTGGCTCGGGGGCCTCCGGTACAGCCGGCACGGTTCGTTCAGTGGTGGGGAGCGCTTCGACCTTTTCCAGCGCTTGTACCGCCTCGGCTTCCTGCCAGGCCTTGCATTGCGCCGCCCAGTCGCGCGTCATCATGCGCGGCAGGCGGACGATCACCACATTCAGAAAGCTGCCGATCAGCAGCCCGAGCAATACAGCGAACAGAGGAAACAGCCAGGGATGGGCGGCAAAGGTGGCGAACGTGTCAGGCGATGTCATCGCGCGAGATTAACGCGCCAATCAGGTCAGCGGCACGACGCGCAGGACATCGAGGGCAGAACGTGAATATACGTATACAAGACACTTGGGCGGGTGCCCTCTCAGTTAGACTGCTTACTTGATCGCCACCACCCTGGCGTCGGAGCTATTCATGTCTGCCCTACCCCAACTTTCCTCCTTGTCCGCCCCGCTGCGCCGCGCGCTGCCGGTCCTCGCCATCGCTGGCGCTGCCTTGCTAAGCGCGTGCAGCATTCCGTTGCCGGAAAGCAGGCAAAACCTGTCTTCCGATGCGTCGCGCGACACCCCCGCACCGCCGGAAGCCCGTGCCGACAATGCCTTCCCCGCCGCCCCCGGCATCAGCGAAGCACAAAGCTTCCGTGGCGTGCTGCCCTGCGCGGATTGCGCCGGACAACGTGTCACCCTGACCTTGCTGCCCGACCAGACCTGGCGCTTGCGCCGTGTCTACTTTGGCACCCCCAGCGGCAAAGACCTGAGCTTTACCGCTCGCGGCACCTGGGAACGCAGCGGCGAGCGTGGCCGTCAGTTGCGTTTGATCGGCGACGCCAACGAAGGTGGCCTGTACGAGTTCACCTCCACCAGCCAGTTGCGCCTGCTTGACCTGGCCGGCCGACCGATTACGTCCAGCCTGAACTACACGCTGACGCAGTTGCCCGAAGCCGATCTGATCCCCGAACTGCGCAAGTAAATGCGGAGCGCTGCTGCGTCGACTCGTTTGCAGCAGCGATCTTTTGACGAATTCCGACGGTTGGAGTTCGAACCCACTTGGTAAAGTGGGGCAAGCAAGCTCAAGCAAATAAGCGCAAGCCAGCCGCTTGAAAGACAGCCTCCACACGCGGGGCTGTCCATCCCCATCGAGCACGTGCCTCACACCTGCCAGATGCAGGACGAAAACCAGCTGTAGCGCTGACGCGACACCGCTGCATCCACCCTGTGTCACATCCCGTATCTTGTTCGTTGCGCCATACTTGTAGCGCTTTTCCTGACGACTCGCCCTCTCGCGACTTCCCATGCTGCAAGGCACTTATTCTCCGCCCCTCGTCGTTGTCTCGTTGCTGGTAGCAATACTGGCGGCTTACACCGCGCTCGACATGACGGAACGCGTCCGGGCGTCTGACGGTCGCTCCGCGCACAGCTGGCTGGCGGGCGGCGCATTCGCCATGGGCCTGGGCATCTGGTCGATGCACTTCATCGGCATGCTGGCGTTCGAGTTGCCGATCGCGATTGGCTACGACCTGCCCATGACGGCAGCGTCCCTGGCCATTGCGGTGGCCGCCTCTGCGCTGGCCCTGTTCCTGGTGACACGCACCACCCTGCCCTGGACGCGCCTGGCTGGCGGCGCGCTGCTGATGGGCGGTGGCGTGGCATCCATGCACTATCTGGGCATGGCCGCCATGCGCATGTCACCCGGCATCGACTACGACCCTGCCTGGTTTGCGCTGTCACTGCTGATTGCCGTTGGTGCCTCGGGCGCGGCCTTGACGATCAGCTTCCGGCTGCGCTCGGGCACACCTTACGTGGGGCTGCTGCGTATTCTGGCGGCCATCGTCATGGGTATCGGGATTGTCGGCATGCACTACGCAGGCATGGCCGCCGCCCGCTTCCCGGCCAACAGCGTCTGCATGGCGATTTCCAGCAAGAACGGCATCGATGCGGGCTGGCTGGCGATTCTGGTGGCGGTGATCACGCTGGCAGTGCTGGGCATTGCCTTGCTGGTGGCGATTCTGGATGCGCGCATGGCCGCACGCACCTCGCTGCTGTCTTCATCCTTGGCGGTCGCCAACGAACAACTGATCAAACTGGCGTTGCACGACAACCTGACCAAGCTGCCTAACCGGATTCTGTTGCAGGACCGACTGGAACAGGCGCTGGAAAAGGCAGAGCGCAAGCATCTGCACTTTGCAGTGATGTTCCTTGATCTGGATGGTTTCAAGGCGGTGAACGATGCCTATGGCCACCACATTGGCGACCAATTGCTGGTCGAAATAGCCAATCGCATTCGCAATTCACTGCGCAGCCGCGATACGGTTGCCCGCATCGGCGGCGACGAATTTGTCATCGTGATCGAGCTGGACGACTTGACCGACGCCGCCACCATCGGAGACAAGCTGATCCGCGCGGTCGATCAACCCATCTACGTGGCGGGGCACCGCTTGTGCGTGACCACCAGCGTGGGCGTGGCGATGTACCCGGAAGACGGTCGCACCCCGCACGCGCTGCTGAGCAACGCCGATGCCGCGATGTATCACGCAAAAAGCAGCGGCAGCAACGCCTACAGCTTCTTCGAACCCTCGATGAACGCCAATGCCCAGGAACAGCTGCAACTGCTGCACGACCTGCGCACTGCCATCCAGCGCCGCGAATTCGTGCTGCACTACCAGCCGAAATTCCGGGCACCGGCAGGGCCTGCGCTTGGCGCGGAAGCCTTGCTGCGCTGGCAGCACCCCACGCTGGGTCTGCAAAAGCCTGATCTGATCATTCCCCTGGCCGAAAAAGCCGGGCTGATGGTGACGATTGGCGAGTGGGTGCTGGACGAAGCCTGTCGGCAACTGCGCAGCTGGATGGACGCTGGTCACCCCGAATGGACGATGGCGGTCAACCTGTCGCCTGTGCAGTTTGCACATATCGGCTTGGTCGATCTGGTGGCCAGTACGCTGAAACGTCATGGCGTGCCCGCCAAGAATCTGGTGCTGGAAGTCACGGAAGCCACGGCCATGCGTGATGTCGAAACCAGCCTGGACGTGCTCAACCGTCTGGTGGCACTGGGCACCTCGATTTCCATCGACGATTTCGGCACGGGTTATTCAAGCCTGCTGTACTTGAAGCGCCTGCCGGCCAATGAGTTGAAGATCGACCGCGGTTTTGTGATGCAGTTGGCACAGGACAACGAAGATGCCGCCATCGTGTCTGCAATCGTGGCCTTGGGTCAGACGCTGAATCTGAATATCGTTGCCGAAGGCGTGGAAACGGCAGAACAGCAGGAATTCCTGACCGAACTGGGCTGCAATTCGCTGCAAGGCTTCCTGCTGGGCGTACCGACCGCCGGACAGAATTTCCTGGGCATGGTGGACGAGCAGGCGCGCAATGGATATCGGAATGTGGGTGCGGATGGGGGTGCCGGTGGGATTGCAGATGGGGACCCGGATGCCGCTAAAGCTGCAGCCACGCCTGTCAGCAAAAACGTCGACATCAATGACCGCGCGACTGCGGGCGCAGATACCTCTACCACCATGCAATAGGGCCTGGCCGCAGCAGCGGACAGGCCCTATTGGTCAAGACAGATCGCAGATCAACGTGCGCGCGAGATACGCACCTCGGCACCGCGCCGCTTCACTTCCAGTCCTTCGGACGGCAGAATCTTCAGCCCTTCCAGCCCCTTCACGTAGCTGGAACCCTGCATCTGCATCACGCGGATCTTGTTGCGCATCACGCTCGGGTTATGGATGGGCATGCCGAACAGCCAGACTTCATCCAGAATCCGCGCGGAATTGAACTCACCGGTGTGTTGTGCGGCAGGTCCGAGGCACAGCATGTGGCCTTCGCGACCAAATACCGGCAGACGATCCATGCCCACTTCGATGGTCCAGGTGGTGCCACCTTCGTAGCGCCAGCCGGTGCTCATGTCCCACCATGCATCGCCCTTGGGCAAGTACACGGTCACGGTGGTGCCCGGTTGCACGATCGGCACGATCAGCAGTGCCGGGCCCAGCAGGTATTGCAGGCCATATTTGTGCGCGTCCGGATCGTCCGGGAAGGCCATGGGCATCGAACGCTGCACCGGCAAACCGGTACGGGCAGAATCTTCGATCACGCCCAACACGTACGGAATCAGGCGATAACGGAACTGCAGCCAAGTACGGACATGCGCCTGGGTTTCTTCGTCGAAGTCCCAGGGCAGCAATCCCGGCGAACCTTGCAGACGCAGGTTGCCGCTGAACACCGCAGCACCCAGCCAGCGCAGATACAGCTCGGGGGTGAGTGCATCGGTCGGCATGTCGGGGTTGCCCACGTCATGCATGTGCACCGGCACGCCGCTGGAACCCACGGTAAGTGCAGCGCGGATCGATTCGATCAGGCCGTCCCAGGTGTTGGCGACCGGCGTGGCAGCTTGCCACGGCAGACGCTGTGCGCCGGGCAGCAGGTCGCGGCTGAGCACCACGCCTTCGGCGGGAGTCTTGTTCCACGAGGCCGCTTCGAACAGACAGCGCTTGACCAGCAGCGGGTAGGCGGTACGCAGTCGGCTGGCGCTGTCGCCATGACGACCGACGATGTCATCGGGCATCTCGATCTGCGCGTCGCAGGCGACCGCATCCACGCCGTCGTCCTGGAACTGGCGCAGCTTGTCGCGCCAGAAGGTCCAGACGTCTTTGTGGGTCAGGTCGAGCAGGCCGAAGGCTTCGCCGCCGGTTGCCGCCACACCCGGGAAGGCATGTGCGCCCCCGGTTGCATCGGTCAACAGCCAGCCCTTGTCTTCGAGCTCTTCGAACATGGTCGAGCTTTGCAGCACGCCCGGGAAGCCCGGCAGGACCACACGCGCATCGTGGCGTTTGAAGTTGCCCAGCAATTGACGCGGGTCCGGGAAACGCTTGCCGTCCCATTCCAGCGCCAGGCGGCTGCGCACATCCCAGGCACCCGGGGTGTCCAGCGTGACGGTATCAAACGCAATGCCGCGTTCGCGCAGCTGCGCAGCCAGATCGACCGCCAGTTCAGGGGCAGCACCGCGCGCCTGACGTACCCAGGCACCCATGGCCCAGAGCGGCGGCTGGCCGGCGCGGCCAGTCAGCTGCGAATACTGGTTCAGGATTTCCGACGGATCGCCCAGGAACATGAACACGTCGAGATTGATGTCGCGCCAGCCAGCGAGATAACCCGCCGCCGCGTCGACCCCGACGTTATGTACCGTGGCACCGGCCGTGTTGACATACACGCCCCAGCCGCGCGTGCTCCAGGCGAGCGGCAGCACACGAGCTGCTGCGTCGTCGGTGGACAGCACTTCGCCGCGTCGATCCAGGTCGTAGACGTTTTCGCCCAGACCGTAGACCGCTTCACCTTCCTGCAGGGCGAATCCGACCGTCCACTCGCGGTCCTGGGTGTCGTCACCGACCAGCCCGCCGACGCCGAACGCCGACAGTTCGGGCTCATCGATGCTGGTCAGCACCGGCACGCCCTTGCGCGACAGCGAAATACGCAGCGGATTGGTCAGCACATTCAGCACGTCTTCGCCTTGCGTCAGGCGGAAACCGCCATCAACGGCTTCGAACAATGCTTCGCCAATGGCCTCGTCGCGAGCCAGCAGCTCGTAACGTTGCGAGGACGGACGCGCAGCGCGCGATGTCGTCTCGCCTTCGGCCGTGGTGTCTATGCGCAGGCGAAAAACACCCGGCGCGTGCGCTTCGACCAGTACCGACCAGTCCTGGTCAGTCGTGAATTGAATGCTCGGCCCGTTGGTGGCACGCTCGGTCAATGACACAAAACGCGTGTAGCGGGAAGAGTCGAATTGAAATGGCACAGGTTCCCTCGATCGCATCCAGCATATTGACGTGAAATCCAGTTCGCCCTACAAAGACCTCTGCAAGCGTCATACGCCCTGATATGTCGACACAGCTAATGCATATGTCGATTGTCCTGAATTCGGACAGGCCGCAAGACTACCCATCACCCGCGATTTGAACCGGGGCGATTGGCGAACACAGCGCAGATGGCCGAAGGCCACCGCCGCGAATGGCCCGAGGCCACCCACATTTACCGTCAAAACCGCTATTTTGACGGATTCGGTGGATCAAAGAAACCGCTTAGCCCATCGGAAACCCCTTAGATCGCGTTCTTCTGGCGATTTAATGCGGATTTTTGGAAGAAATATCGTGCATTGACCGTCCAGCGGGACAGGTTTCGCGATTTTTTGGCGGGTCAGGACAATTTGCAGCGGCTGCGGTTACATCGGCGCAATGGTCGCCAGCAAGCTTCGCTCCAGCGGCACCGGTTCACCGGCCAACTGGGTGGCAATCAGCTCACCAGCCAGCGCCGACCAGCTCAGCCCGCGCGACGCATAGGCCGTGGCCAGCCACACGCCGGGTGCACTTGGCAAGGCTCCGATAACCGGCAGTCGGGTGGGCAACACCGCGCGCCAGCCGGCCCAGTCATCCAGCGCGGCACCGTCAATGGTTGCTAAATCCAGCCCGGGTAAAAGCCCGGCCAGCTTGGCCAGCACCGTGTCGCGCCCGGAATCGGTGATGCGCGGTGCGTCCGCGTCGTAGACATAGGTGCTGCCGACCACGCACCTTCCGTCGATGGCAGGCAACAGGTAGCCCTCGCCCGCCACCACACAGCGGGGATCGATGCCAGCCGCCGGCACCCGGGCAATTTGCCCGGACACCGCCCGCATGCCATCCAGACTGGAGGTAGCCAAGCCGCTGCGTGCCAGCAGACCGGGCACATCCACACTGGCGGCCACCACCACGGCTTCGGCACGGGCCAAGGTCTGGCCGGCTGCGTCCAGCGCCAGCCAGACTTCGCCACCCGGCACATCGGCCGGTGTGCGCATCAGGCGATCGACCGATGCCTGTGTGCGGGTCACGCCCGGCATATCCAGCAAGCCCCGGCAAAGCAAACCGGGCTGCACCCGCATGCCGCGTGGGAACCAGAACCCACCGCGCGCAAGCGGACGACCGGCGAATTCGCTGGCCGTCTTGCCGTCCACCGCCTGCAACCATTCAGGCGGGAAGTCCAGCGCGGCAACCGTGGCGTAGGCTTCGTCTACCTGACTGTCGCTGCGCATCTGCTGCATCGTGCCGCAAGCCAGCACGGCAGCGGCTGCCGGCGCATGAGCCAGCCAGCGTGCATGTGCGCGCAAGGTGCCGGCACGGGCCAGACGGGCGCGCGGACTGTCGTCGCGGGCAATCAAGGGGGTCAAGGCAGCGGCAACGTGGCCGGCGTGGGTATCGTCGCGGCCGGCGTCGATCACATCCACCTGCCAGCCACGCAAGGCAAGTGCGTGGGCAACGCCCGCCCCGGCGATTCCGGCGCCGATCACGATAGCCCGACGCTCGGCAAAGTCAGGCGGGGCGGGAGCCGCATTGCGTGGCACATAACGCGGCGCATACCGGCCAAGCATCATGGGCTGCGTGTCGTCGCTGCCCGGATGGTGCTCGATCTCGAAACCGGCCGTGACCAGGGTGCGACGCACGGCATCGGCCTGACACCAGGTTGCCAGCATGGCACCCGGTGCCGCGCGGCGTGCTGCCGCCCGCAACAACTCGTCGGCCCAGGGTTCGGGATTCACCGAGGGTGAAAAGCCATCCAGGTAATAGGCATCGGCGCGAAAACTCAGTTGCGGCACCAGTTCGCGCGGCGGGCCCACCGCCAGCGTCAGGCTCACCCTGCCCTGATCCAAGTCCAGCCGGTGCATGCCAGGTGTCATCGGCGGCCAATGGGCAAGCAACTGGTCGGCCAAGTCTCGCCACGCAGGCGGCACGCAGCCCGCCAGCATCTGCGCCAGCCCCGCACGATCGAAGGGATGCGGCTCGACCGCCACCATATGAAGACGTCCGGAGCGCGCCGGGTCGTCTCGCCATGCCGCCCAGGTCGCCAGGAAATTCAGTCCCAGACCAAAGCTGGTATCGAACACCGTGAACTGTTCGCGCGCACGCCAGCGCGCGGGCAAACCGGCACCCGCGACCAGACTGCGCGATGACAAGGCACCCGCCTGCGCGGCGCGATAGGCCTCGCCATATCGGGGGCTGAAGGGCGAGCCTGCGGCGTCGAAGGCCGGGACGGAAAGGACAAGGGGCTGGAACACCCGCGCATGATACGCAATCGGCCCCACACTGTCGGCGGCCTTGCAGGCACGCCCCAGGAAAGATCGTCAGTGAGGCAGCCCAGTTGATCTGGCGCAATGCTCGTGTCTGCTCACGCCTGCGCTAGACTAGGCTCGCCATGCCCCGCCGTGCCGAGCGGGTGCGCCTTTATTCAAGGACCGCTACATGTTCACCCCCACTGCCGAAGTTCGTCGTCGTGTCCTGCTTGCCCTGGCCTTGAGCGGATTGTCTGGCCTGGCCGCCACGCCGGCGCTGGCTGCTGACAAGTTTGTCGCCATCACTGCCATCGTCGAGCACCCGTCCCTGGATGCCGTGCGCGACGGCGTGCGAGACGAATTGAAAGCAGCAGGGTTCGAAGCCGGCAAGAACCTGAAGTGGGAATATCAAAGCGCCCAGGGCAATCCTGGCACTGCCGCGCAGATCGCCCGCAAATTCATCGGTGACAAGCCCGATGCCATCGTGGCCATCGCCACTCCCTCTGCGCAGGCGGTAGTGGCCGCCACCAAGTCGGTGCCGGTGGTGTTCGCGGCCGTGACCGACCCGGTGGCTGCACAGTTGGTGAAAAGCTGGGATGCCTCGGGCACCAATGTGTCGGGCGTGTCCGACGAGCTGGCGCTGGACAAGCAGATCGAGCTGATCAAACAAGTGGTGCCCAATGCCAAACGCGTGGGCGTGGTCTACAACCCGGGCGAATCGAATTCGCGTGTGGTGATCGACCAATTGAAGAAGCTGTTGCCGCCTGCCGGCCTGAGCCTGGTCGAAGCCGCCGCCCCGCGTACCGTGGACGTAAGCGCCGCCGCGCGCAGCCTGGTCGGCAAGGCCGATGTGATCTACACCAGCACCGACAACAACGTGGTGTCGGCCTACGAAGCGCTGGTGAAGGTGGGCAGCGACAGCAAGATTCCGCTGGTTGCCGCAGACACCGGCAGCGTCAAACGCGGCGCGGTAGCCGCCTACGGCATCGACTACTACGACCTGGGTCGTCAGACCGGCAAGATCGTGGTGCGCATCTTGAATGGCGAAAAAGTCGGTGCCATTGCCCCGCAACGTGGCGAAAAGCTGGAGGTCGCTGTCAACCCCGACGCCGCCGCCAAGCAAGGCGCTACCCTGCCCGCTGCGCTGGTGAGCAGCGCCAAGACCGTCGTCAAGTAAGCCTGCCATGTCTGCATTTGCGTTGCTGGGGGCCGTCGAGATCGGACTGGTGTTTGCGCTGGTCGCGCTGGGTGTGTTGATCTCGTTTCGGATGCTGCGGTTTCCCGACCTGACGGTAGACGGCAGTTTTCCGCTGGGCGGGGCGGTAGCCGCCACCTTGATCGGCCTGGGTGTCGATCCCTTTGTCGCGACCGCCGCTGCCGTGGCTGCCGGCGCGCTGGCAGGCCTGATCACAGGTTGGCTCAATGTCAGCCTGAAGATCATGGACTTGCTGGCCAGCATCTTGATGATGATCGCGCTGTATTCGATCAACCTGCGCATCATGGGCCGGCCCAACGTCCCGCTGATCTCCGAGCCCACCATCTTCACCATGCTGTTGCCGGGCATGCTGCCCGACTATGTCGAACGGCCATTGCTGTTGCTGGGTGTGGTCGTGGTGGTGAAGCTGGCACTCGACTGGTTCTTTTCCACCGAAACCGGCCTGGCAATACGCGCCACCGGTGCCAACCCCCGCATGGCGCGTGCGCAAGGCATTGCCACCGGCCGCGCCACCTTGGTCGGCATGGCGATTTCGAACGCGCTGGTCGGGCTGGCGGGTGCGCTGTTCGCGCAAACCCAGGGCGGTGCAGACATTTCCATGGGCATCGGCACCATCGTGATCGGCCTGGCCGCCGTGATCGTGGGCGAAAGCGTGATGCCGGCGCGCCGCCTGGTGTGGATCACCCTGGCGGTGATTGTCGGGGCGCTGCTGTATCGGCTGTTCATCGCCATTGCACTCAATAGCGACTTCATCGGCCTGCAAGCACAAGACCTGAACCTGGTGACTGCCTTGCTGGTGGCTGCTGCCCTGGTGCTGCCGCGCCTGAAGGGGCAACTCAAACGCCGCCTTGCCAGCCAGCGGGAGCACTAGCATGACACCACGCACATCATGGCTGCGGCCTTGCACCCAGGTTCACCACGCTGCCCCCCGCAGGACGACATCGATATGCTGAAAGCCAGCCAACTGCACGTCACTTTCAACGCTGGCACGCCCATCGAAACCCGTGCGCTGCGCGGGCTCGATCTGGACATTCCCAGCGGGCAATTCGTGTCGGTGATCGGGTCCAACGGCGCGGGTAAGTCCACGCTGTTGAACGCCGTGTCGGGCGATCAGTCAGTGGATCGCGGACAGATTTCCATCGACGGTGTCGATGTCACCCGCCAGCCGGCCTGGGCACGTGCCGGTCAGGTGGCGCGGGTGTTTCAAGACCCGATGGCAGGCACCTGTGAATCGCTGACCATCGAAGAGAACATGGCACTTGCGCTGGCACGCGGCAAGCGTCGTGGTCTGCGCCTGGCCTTACGTGGCCAGATGCGCGAGCAGTTCCGCGAGCGCCTGGCGATGTTGGGCCTGGGGCTGGAAAAGCGGCTGACGGATCGCATCGGGCTGCTATCGGGTGGCCAGCGGCAGGCGATCAGTCTGCTGATGGCGTCCTTGCAACCCTCGCGGATTCTGCTGCTGGACGAACACACGGCAGCACTCGACCCGCGCACGGCGGCGTTTGTGCTGGAGCTGACCGCGCGCATCGTGGCCGAGGGCAAGCTGACCACGATGATGGTGACCCACAGCATGCGGCAGGCGCTGGATTACGGCGACCGCACGGTGATGCTGCATCAGGGCAAGGTGGTGCTCGATGTGTCGGGACCAGAACGCGCAGGCATGGATGTGCCAGACCTGTTGCGCAGGTTCGAGCAGACGCGCGGCGAAGTGCTGGCCGACGACGCGCTGCTGCTGGGGTGATGCGCGCCTAGTTTTCTACTGCCGGCGCGTTCTCTATCGATCGCGTCAATGGCAGCCAGAACGCGAACACCGTACCGCCACCACTGTCTGGCAGCCATGCGCAGTGCGCGTCCAGCGCCTGCGCACGGCTGCGCACATTGGCCAGGCCGCGACGACCGGGCTGTACCGACGCACTGGGCGGCTCCGAGAACGGATGGCCGTTGTCGCGCACACAAACCTGTACGCCGGGTGCCCCGTCCCCCCGTGGTGACAGCGCCTCTCCGGTGGAGACCGTGATGGCAGTGGCACCACTGTGCTTGATGATGTTGGTCAGCACCTCTTGCACGATGCGCAGCACATGCAGCGCGCTTTGCGCATCGAGCCAGGGCAATGGCGGCAGTTCGTTCATCTGCCACTGCAAGACAATGCCCGCCCCCGACAGCCTGGGCCCCAGACGAAAGCGCAGCGCGCCCAGCAAGGCCAGCAGGTCAGCATCGGTACTGTCCAGGGAATCGATGGAGATTTTCAGATCGTCGATGCATTCCTTCAGCAACTGCACCACGTCTACCTGCGTCTGCCCGCGCTCCACCAGTCGCAGCGCGGTCATCAGCGATGAGCCAACCCCGTCGTGCATTTCGCGCATCAGGCGCTGACGCTCCTGCAGCAGCGTCTGCTCGCGTTCGGCGGCGCGCAGGCGCTCATGGGTTTCGCGCAATTCGGACTCCTGTGCAGCCAGTTGCTCGGTCAGCACGACACGCGCGCGTGATGCGGATTCCAGCGCGTGGATATAGCGCTGGAACATCATGTAGAGAAACAAGGTCAGCAAACCCAGGTTCAGATAAGGCAGCAGATACAGGCCTTCGATGTTCAGCCAATGAAGCTGCAAGGCCACGTCATGCATGCTCAAGGGCCACGCCAGAATTCCCCAGGCCGCCAGGAATAGACTGGCCCCGCTGCGCAGGGAACGGGCATTGGCGATGACGACATATAGCTGCACCAGCGCGGGCGGCACCAGCAACAGACGCAGCAAGGGCAGCACGGATCCATGCCCGGCCCACCAGGTGGGCAGCGCAAGCACAATGGCCGCCACGGTGTAGACCAGCATCCAGCGACTCAGACGCGGACGCGGCCGGTGCTGCACCAGACCCAGAAAATTCACTGTGCACACCGGGGAACTCAGCATCGCCGCCAGGGTGATCCAGGTGAACCAGACAAAGTCCATGTCCAGTCCCTCGTCTCCCACCAGAAAGGTCAAGGCGGCCAAGGACTGGCCCAGCGCGATGCAGAAGAACCAGGCAAAGGCCTTAGCTTCGGTACGCTGCCCCTGCATGCCGGGATGTTTCCCGAACCGCAGCCAGGCTGCCATCCCCAGCGCAAACAGACCCAGCATCAGATACGAGCCGCGCCAGTAGCCGACCAGCGTGGTCTGCAGGAAGGTGCGCCAGCGCCAGCGAGGCAGCAGTTCTGCTGCCGGCCCCACCCACATGGTCGACAACGCGCCTCCTACCCCCGCCTTGCTGGCCATGCGCATGTGCACCCAGGCATCGTTGCCCGCTCGCAGCATGCCGCTCAGGTCGATCCACAGGGGGTAATTGAAGTTGCTCCACGCCTGATCGCCGCGCGATTGCCAGGCCAGGATGCCATCCACATAGACGGACAAGGTGCCCGTGGTCTGCCAGCGCGGCAGATACAAACGTGTGCCCTGCGGTGCCAGTGCAGCCGCAGGCAGCTTCATGCGATACCAGAGCACGCTGGTCTGGTCGCCGCTGGCGACGCGCCCCTTGCCCAGATCGCGTTGCCGGGTGTGTGGCAAGGCCACCGATTGCCAGTGCGTTGCTGCATCGAGCAAGGGGCTGTCGCCCGCATCCAGCTCGTTCAGAGAAGGCGGCTGCAACCAGGCGGTGCTGGTGGATGCCCAGACCTCGGCCTGGGTAAGGTGCACGGCATGGGGCGTGGGCTGAGGTTCTGACTGGGGCTGAGGCTGGGATTGCGCGCTTGCCGATCCGCCAGCCATGCCTGGAAAGACAGTCGGCACCAAGGCAGAAAACAAGACCAGAAAAAAGATCAGTCCAATACGGTGACTGCGCGCACGACCCGGCCATGACGTCTGCATCCACGACACAAACCCGCTGCGCCAAGCCCACCAGCGCAAGCCCGCAAGACCGCTGTCGACACCTTGCAGGCCGGCGTCATTCTTCACGCAGCCACCCCTGTCGTGCGCCTTCCCGCACCGCCCCGGCGCGCGAGTTCACTTGCAGCTTGGTATAGATGCGCCGCACGAAGGTCTGCACCGTGTGCGGGGACACGCCCAGCGCGCCCGCCACCTCGTCAACCGTGTAGCCCCGTGCCACCAGCCGCAGCACTTCGGCCTCGCGGGCAGACGGCGGCACGGCAGTTTCCTGCGCAGGCACCTGTGGCGACCGTGCTGCCTGGGCGGCCTGGCGCAGCAACAGCTTGCGCGCCACCATCGGGTTGATCGGACTGCCTCCTGCGTGCAGGCTGCGAATCTCGGACACCAGTTCCTCGGCGCTCAGGTCCTTCAGCAGATAACCCATGGCACCGGCCTCGATGGCACGCAGCACATGCGTCTCGTCGCCGAAGATGGTGCTGACCATCACCGCGCAATCCGGCCAGCTTGCGCGAGCAGTCGCGATCACATCCAGCCCCGATCCATCCGGCAGCCCCAGGTCCACCAGCAGCACGTCTGGCGATGGGTCTGAGCCGCCTTGAATCTTGGTCAGCGCCTCCTGCCGACTGGCCGCCGCCCACAGCATCTGCATGCCCTGCGCGCCCTGCACTGCCTGCATCACCGCCAGGCGGCAGGCGCAGTCGTCCTCCACCATCGCCACGCACACAGGCTTGGGTGGAGTGATCGGGAGCGCGGCGTATCTATCGGTAACAGGAGACATAGCCGCGCATCGTGCCATCAACCTGGGCTGAGGTCACGTCCCCACATCTGGGGACATACAAATCCTTACCGTCCTACTACGCTGCGCCGGTCACCTATTCCAGGCGTTCCGGCCATGCACCAGACCACCCACACCCAGCCCCTTCGCATGCTGCTTGTCGTCTTGCTGGGCCTGCCCAGCTTGCCCGCCTTGTCGCAGTCCACCGTGCCGGATGCAGGTTCTCTGTTGCGTGAAACCGAACGCAGCCTGCAAGTGCCACGCGCGGCCCCCCAGCCCCAGGCTGCCCCCGCTGCGCGGCCCATGCCCTCGGATGCGAAAGCCGCTCGCATCACCGTGCAACAGATCACCATCGAAGGTGCCAGTCTGGTGCCCACCGCTGAACTCGATGCCCTGGTGGCTGATCGCCGGGGCCAGTCCTTGAGCCTGGCCGAACTGGAATACACTGCCCAGCGGATTGCCGAGTATTACCGCGCCCGGGGCTGGTACGCCCGGGTCTTCCTGCCCCAGCAAGACGTGACCGAGGGCAATGTCCGCATCCATGTGCTGGAAGGCCGATATGGCGGCAGCACGATCGCAGCACAAGGCCAGCGCGCCGACGCCGCCAAGGTGCAGCGCATGGTCACCCGTTCGCTACAGCCCGGTGCTCCGCTGTCGTCGGCAGATCTGGAGCGCGGTCTGCTGATTGCCAACGACTTGCCCGGTGTCCGGGCAACCGGCCTGCTGCAGGCGGGCGACCAGCAAGGGGAAACACAGTTGGCGCTGTCCGTCCAGGACACCCCCTTCGTCACTGGCGATGTCGGGCTGAACAATTACGGCGTGGCATCGACCGGCCGGTTGCAGGCCGTGGCCGGCCTGGCGCTGAACAATCTGAGTGGCGGCGGAGATCAGTTGGCCTTGCGCCTGCTGGCAGCCCAGGACATCCGCAGCGGCTTGGCGCGCTACAGCCTGCCGCTGGGCGACAGCGGCCTTCGCCTGGCCACCCAACTGTCGACGCTGGACTACTCCCTGGGCGGCAGCTACCGAGACTTGCAAGCCGAAGGCAAGGCACATACCGGCGGCCTGAGCCTGAGCTATCCGCTGATCCGTCAGGCCGCACACAACCTGCAACTGACTGCCGGTTATGAACACCGCCGCTACGACGACGATGCACTGGGCCAGTCCCTGCGTCGTCACCGTGTCAACGCCGCCACGCTGGGCGTGAACGGGGATGTCCGTGACGCATTCGGCGGTGGCGGCATCACCTGGGGCGGTGCTCAGCTCACCCACGGTCGCCTGGGCATTCGTGACATCAACAACGACCGCGCGGTAGATGCCGCCACGGCTCGCAGTGCGGGCGGCTATCAAAAGCTTGCGTGGAACTTGAACCGCTTGCAGAACCTGGGCAGCGGCTGGCAAGTGCAGGCGGCCCTGTCGGGGCAGTTTGCCGGCGACAACCTGGGTAGTTCCGAGCGCTTCACGCTCGGCGGCCCCAGCCAAGTGCGCGCCTACGCGGTGAATGAAGCCAGCGGCGACGCCGGGGTGCTGTTCAAGCTGGAACTGCAACGTGAACTGGGCAAGGGCTGGCAAGCCACTGCGTTCTACGACACCGGCCGCATTCGCCAGCACCACCAGCCCTGGACCGGCTGGAACGCGCGCAGCGGTCAACCGAACAGCTACTCGCTGTCAGGTGCCGGGTTCGGCCTGAACTGGCGGCATCCCGACTGGTTCCTGACGGCAAGCCTGTCCACCCCGATCGGCAGACGCCCCGACCAAGGTGATGGCGCACGCCCCAGCGGCGTGCGTGGCTGGATCAGTCTGACCCGCCTGTTGTGATCGTCAACACGTGCGCTGGACCGACACAGACGCACCGCACGCAATCGACGCCCTGACGCCCGCCCCGTGGACACTGCCCGCGCTCGGGCACGTAGCAAAAAAACACATCGGCCGCCCTGCACAGCGCAAGCGGTGGTTGCAGACAATCAAGGAATTACCGCCATGAACCATACCTACCGCCTGGTCTGGAACGCCACTCACCAACGCTATGTTCCTGCTGCCGAGACCGCCCGCAGCCAAGGCAAGCGCGCAAGCGGCAAGGCGCTGCTGCCCGCAGCCGTGGTATTGAGTTCCGCGCTGCTGGGCATGCCGAGTTTTGCGCAGGCCCCGCCCGCGGCCAACGCCCTGCCCACCGGCGGCCAGGTGGTGGCGGGCCAGGCCAGCATCGGCCAGGCGGGCAGCCAGATGACCATCACCCAGGGCACGGACAAAGCCATCCTGAACTGGAACAGCTTCGACATCGGCCGCGACGCGCGTGTGCAATTCCAGCAGCCCGGCAGCAGCGCCGTGGCGCTGAACCGGGTGGTGGCCGGCGACGCCAGCCAGATACACGGCCAGCTGGCCGCCAACGGACAGGTGTGGCTGGTCAACCCCAACGGCGTGGTGTTCGGTGCCGGTAGCCGAGTCGACGTGGGCGGCCTGGTGGCGTCCACGCTGAACATCACCGACCAGGACCTCCTGGACGGCAAGGCCGTCTTCACGCGCCAGGGTGCGACTGGCGGCATCACCAACCAGGGGCAGATCACCGCCACCGGCGATGGGGAACAAGGCGGCATGATTGCGCTGCTGGCCCCTAGGGTGCAGAACGACGGCGTGCTCACGGCGCAGCTGGGCAAGGTCGCGCTGGCCGCCGGTGACCAGATCACCCTGGATGCGGGTGCAAACGGTTTGTTGCGCGTGGCCGTGCAGCCCTCCACCTTGCACACCCTGGTGGAAAACCGTCAGCTGATCGTCGCCGATGGTGGCCAGGTGGTGATGACCGGCCGGGCCGCCGATGCCTTGTCGGGCAGCGTCGTGGCCAACACCGGCACCGTGCAGGCACGAACGCTGGGCACCCACAATGGCCGCATCATGCTGATGGCCGATGGCGACCATGGCAGCGTGCAGGTCAGCGGCAAGCTGGACGCCAGCGCTCCGTCGGGTCAAGGCACGTCCGGTGCCAGTGGCCACTTGGGCCAGGGTGGCAGCATCGAGGTCACCGGCAAACAGGTGGTGCTGGCCGGGGCCACGCTAGACGCCAGCGGCACCCACGGTGGCGGTGACATCCAGGTAGGTGGCGGCTGGCAAGGCGGCGGCACGCTGACACGTGCACAGACCACGACCGTCGACGCCGGCAGCAACCTGATGGCCGATGCCACGCAGAAAGGAGATGGCGGCACGGTTGTCGTCTGGTCCGACCAGAAGACCGACTACGCCGGCCACATCAGTGCAAAAGGCGGTGCCAAAGGCGGCAACGGCGGCAAGGCCGAGGTATCGGGCAAGGCGACGCTGGCATTCAAAGGAACTGCCGATCTGTCGGCCACGCAAGGCCGCTTCGGCGACCTGCTGCTGGACCCCTACAACCTGACGATCGTCAGCGGCAACGGTGGTGCGCCAGTTGCCAGCGCCGACGATTCCACGCTGGGCGCCAACACCCTTACCGCCGCGCTCGCCGGTGCCAATGTCACGGTGTCCACCGGTGCCGGCGGGACCCAGGCCGGCGACATCACCGTCGATGCGCCCGTGACCTGGAGCGCCAACACGGTGCTTACGCTACAGGCGGCGGGCGACATCGCGATCAAACAAAATATCACCGCCACGGGGGCGAGCGCTGGGCTGGAGCTGTCCCATGGGGTGGGCAAGGACTACCAGTTGAAGGACGGTGCCAACGTCACGCTGAGCGGTGCCAGCGCCACCTTGAAGATCGGTGCCACGGGTGCGCTGAACAGCTATACCTTGCTGCGGGATGTGAGTGCATTGCAGGCCATCCCAGCCAGCAGCACTGGGCACTTTGCACTGGCTGGGGAGATCGATGCGTCGCCATTGTCGAGCGGCGCGGGGTTTGCGCCGATTGCGAACTTTGGCGGCACGTTTACCGGGATGGGGCACGCCATCAACGGGTTGACGATCAATCGTCCTGCTACGAATAACCTAGGCTTGTTTGGCATCACTGCCAGCGGCAGTACCATCCGCAATGTGGGTTTGGTGGGTGGCGGCGTGACGGGCTCGTATAGCGTTGGAATGCTGGCGGGTTCAAACAACGGCACCATCAGCCATGCTTATGCCACCGGGACGGCGCGGGCCGTCGATACGATCGACGGTCAGGTTGGTGGACTGGTTGGCATGAACTTTGGCCAAATCAGCCGTTCTTATGCAACGGGTAACGTCAGCGGTAGCCGCTACAACGGCGGCTTGGCCGGTGCAAACGCAAACAACGCCAATATCACGCTCTCCTACGCCACCGGGTCGGTAACAGGGACGCAAGAAGGCACCGGTGGCTTGGTGGGTATAAACAGCGGATATAGCAATATCAGCCACGCTTATGCGACCGGCACCGTGAGCGGTACGGGTCGTGTCGGCGGACTGGTGGGTTTTGTCTCTGCCAGCTCCGTTACTGACACCTATGCCACAGGACCGGTAAACGGTACCGGGACCGCCGAATTAGGTGGGCTGATCGGTGCAAATAACGGCAGTGTTGCCCGTAGCTTCTACGCGACCACCGACGCAACTGGGACGGGCATCAACAACGGGGGCGTTGCTGCAGGAGGTTGGAATGGCAACGCCAGTGGAACGGGAAAAACCTATACAGAACTGATGGCCCCCACCACCTTCAGCGCCTGGGACACGTCCATCTGGTCGCTCGCCCGTGGCGCGAGCGTCGCTGGTTATGAGACTGGCCTTCCCTCACTGATCGGCGTGACCCGCGCCGCAGACGTGGTACGTGGCACCCTGTTCCAGGGCGGCATGGGCACGGGTGCAAGCCCGTACACCATCACCGACTGGCAACAGCTGGCCAATATCAATCAGGTGGCCGGTGGCACCTACACCTACAACCTGAGCAACAACCTGGACAGCAGCACCAGCGGCTATACGCAGCTTGCCAGTGCCACGGCAAATGGCGGCCTGGGGTGGAAGCCGCTGGGTGACTCAGCCACTCGTTTTGCCGGCACCTTCGACGGGAAGGGCCGAACCGTCAGCGACCTGTTCATCAACCGCCCAACCCAAGATGAAGTTGGCCTATTCGGCAATAGCGCCGTAGGTAGCAAGATCAGCGACATCGGCATATCAGACGCCAACGTCACAGGTCGCCACGTCGTCGGTACCTTGATTGGCTACAACGGTGACGCTGATATCGCGCGCGTTCATGTCTCAGGTACGGTGAAGGGACATAACCGACTAGGCGGATTGGTGGGAGACAACCGAGGCACAATTTCCCAAACCCACGCGAATGTGGCCGTCACCGGAGCAGAAGACAGAGCCGGTGGCCTGGTGGGTGTCAACTGGAGGACCATTGACAATTCCTATGCTACAGGGAACGTTTCGGGTACCAGCAATGTTGGCGGACTGGTGGGCATCACTGATGCCTACAGTGCCATCACGAACGCCTATGCGACGGGGACGGTTTCCGGCACTACCTTCGTCGGCGGCCTGGTGGGTCTTGGCACTGCCTTCAGCTCAATCAGTGAAGCCTATGCCACAGGAGGGGTAACGGGCAGCACTGAAATCGGCGGCCTTGTGGGAGCGCATCATGGCGGGACCCTCACACGCGGTTTCTACGCCACCACCGATGCCGGCGGCAGCGCCATCAACAACGGTAGCGCCACAGCGGGCGCTTGGTCCGGCAACATCAACGGCACCGCAAAAACCCGCGCCGAATTGATGAACCCGGCCACCTTCACTGGCTGGAACTCCGCCGTCTGGACATTCGCCCGTGGTGCCGCAGCCGAAGGGTATGAAGTCGGCCTGCTGCCCGCCTTGACCGGCGTGACACGCACCATCGACATGGTGCGCAGCACCTTGTTCCAAGGCGGTCTGGGCAGCAACCTCAACCCCTACGGCATTACCGATTGGCTGCAGCTGGCCAATATCAATCAGGTACTGGGCGGTGGCTATTTCTTCAACCTGAACAACAACCTGGACAGCAGTTCCACAGGCTATACGCAGCTTGCCGGTGCCACGGCAAATGGCGGCCTGGGGTGGCAGCCGCTGGGGAACGCCACCACCGGCTTCAATGGCAACTTCGACGGGAAAAGCCGCAGCATCAGCGGCTTGATCATCAATCGACCCACTGAAGACTATGTGGGCCTGTTTGGCTACACGACAACCGGCGGTGTGGTCAGCAACATCGGACTGCTGGGCGCAAGCGTCACGGGTCAGATGGGAATAGGAGGCCTGGTCGGGTACAACGCGGGCGCCACCATCAAACAGGCCTATGTGGCAGGTGAAGTGAAGGGAGAATCCGACGTCGGGGGGCTGACAGGCATAAACGCCGGCACGCTTTCCCAATCGTATTCAAGTGCGATGGTGACTGCGTCACAAACAAGAGCAGGTGGCTTGGTAGGCGCCAACAACGCAAGCATCGCGGATTCGTATGCCACTGGGGACGTGTCAGCCTTTCAGCAGACCGGGGGCTTAGTGGGCTTCAACGCGGGCGCAATCGATCGCGTCTACGCCACAGGAGCGGTGTCGGGCACCGATTCCGTCGGCGGTCTGGTGGGGCAGTCGCTTGCTCCCGTGACCAACGGCTTCTACGCCACGACCAACACCAACGGCGACGTCATCAACAACAACGGCGGCACCGCAGGTGCTTGGGTGGGCAATATGTCAGGCACTGGCAAAACCCGCGCCGAGTTGATGTCCCCCACCACCTTCACCGGCTGGGACCCCGCCATCTGGGCACTCGGCCGCGGCGCAAGCGTCGCCGGTTACGAAATCGGCCTGCCCTCGCTGATCGGCGTGACACGTGCCGCAGACATGGTCAGCGACGGTACGCTGTTCCAGGGTGGCATGGGCACCACGCTGGCCCCCTATGGCATCGCCGACTGGCAGCAACTGGCCAACATCAACCAGGTGCTGGGCGGCGGTTATACCTTCAACTTGAGCAACAACCTGGACAGCGGCACCAGTGGCTACACCCTGCTGGCCAGCGCCACGGCCAATAGCGGTCTGGGGTGGAAGCCGCTGGGTAACGACACGACCAACTTCAACGGCACATTCGATGGACAGAATCACACCGTCAGCGGGTTGATGATCAATCGACCGACTCAGGAAACGGTTGGACTCTTCGGCGTCATTGGCAACACTGGCGCAATCCGCAATGTTGGCATCCTGAACGCGGACATCGCAGGTTCGTACAGGTCTGGGGTGCTGGCGGGGCAAAGCAATACAGGGAGCACCATCCGCCGCGCCTACGCAATCGGCAGCCTCGTAAAGGGGCAATCAAATGTCGGCGGATTGGTAGGTGACAACCACGGCACGCTTTCTCAAACTTACGCAAACGTGAGCGTGACAGCGCAGGGTGGCGCCGGCGGCTTGGCAGGCTTTAACTCAGGCACCATTTCCACTTCCTATGCCCATGGCACGGTCTCAGGCGGCTCGGTTATTGGCGGACTGGTGGGAGACAACCGCGGCGCAATCGAGCATGTATATGCGACGGGAGCAGTTTCCGGCACCGCCAACAATCGCGGTGGGCTGGTGGGAGCAAACGGTTTCGGCAGTACGGCCACCAACGCTTTCTATACCACCACCGATGCGGACGGCAGCGCCATCAACAACAGCGGTGCCACCGCGGGCGCCTGGGCCGGCAACACCAGTGGCACCGCCAGAACCCGCGCCGAGTTGATGAACCCCACGACCTTCACTGGTTGGGACCCCGCCATCTGGACACTCGCCCGTGGCGCTGCAGTCGCAGGGTATGAAGTCGGCCTGCTGCCCGCACTGACCGGCGTGACCCGTGCGGTAGACATGGTGCGCAGCACGCTGTTCCAGGGCGGCATGGGCACCACGATAGACCCCTATGGAATTACCGACTGGCAGCAGCTGGCCAATATCAATCAGGTGCTGGGTGGTGGCTATACCTACAACCTGAGCAACAACCTGGACAGCAGCTCCAGCGGGTACACCTTGCTGGCCAGCGCCACGGCCAATGGTGGTCTGGGGTGGAAGCCGCTGGGTAACAGCACGACATCGTTCACCGGCACTTTCGACGGGCAGAATCACACGATTGGCAGCCTGTTCATCAACCGTCCTAACGAAAACAACGTCGGCCTGTTCGGCAGCGCCGACAGCGGTAGTACCCTCCGCAATCTCGGCCTGCTGGATGTGAGCGTCGTCGGCCGCTATTACGTAGGGGCGCTGGTTGGTGACAACCAAGGCGGCAGCACGATTACCAAGGCCCATGCATCGGGCGAGGTGACAGGCGTGTTGAATGTCGGCGGATTGATAGGTGCCAACCAGGGTGCAATCTCCGACGCCTATGCAAGTGCGACCGTAAACGCATCGCAATTCAGAGCTGGTGGGTTAGCGGGCGGAAACCTCGGAACCATCGCTCGTTCATACGCCACAGGCACCGTGTCCGGTGGCGCACATAACGGTGGGCTGGTTGGCTTGAACCAGGGAACAATTGAGCATGCCTACGCCACAGGGAACGTGTCGGGCAGCAGTTTCATCGGGGGATTGGTCGGCCAGAACGATGGCACGATCGACCACGCCTATGCCACGGGGACGGTTTCTGGCAACGGCAGTGTCGGCGGACTGGCGGGAGGGAGCGGCATCGTAACGGGTACCGCCTCCAATGCTTTCTACGCCACCACCAACGCCGGCGGTGCCATCAACAACAACGGCAGCACCACTGGCGTCTGGTCAGGCAATGCGAACGGCGCTGCCAAAACCCTTGCCGAACTGATGACCCCTGCCACCTTCACCAGCTGGGGCACCAACCTGGCCACCGAGGGCGGCAGCGCTGCGGTCTGGCGCATCTACGCTGGCAATACCACGCCGCTGCTGCGCAGCTTCCTGCAGGCTGCCACCGTCACGGCCGACATGAGCGCGGCGTCGAAGACCTACAACGGCAGCATTGCAAGCGGCACCGCCGGCTACACCAAGAACGTCTCCGGCAGTCTGCTGGGTACGTTGAGCTACGCCAGCAACAGCGCCGATGCCGGCACCTACACCAACACCGACGGCACGCTGCAGCTGGGCGGCCTGTACTCTGGTCCGCAAGGTTATGACATCAGCTACGCCCCTGCCAGCCTGAGCATCACGCCGGCCGTGCTGGTGCCGGTCGGCCCGGGCGGCCCGACTGCGCCGGACACCATCAGCGGCATGCTAGTGGGCACGGTGCGCAAGACCTACGACGGCACCTCTACGGCCACGCTCGACGCCGGCAACTTCCTGTTGACGGGCTGGGTGAACAATGACGGCGCAACGGTTACCCAGACACGCGGCCAGTACGACAACGCGAACGCAGGCAGCGGCAAGATGGTGACGGTGGATCTGTCGCGCGGCGACTATCTGGCCACGGGCACCACCAACCTGGGCAACTACATTCTGCCCGCCCGGATCAGCGGCGCGGTCGGCACGGTCGACAAGGCCGCGCTGACGGTCAGCGCCATCGACGCTGGCAAGGTCTATGACGGCCAGGCATGGCAAGGTGGCAATGGCGTGCGTTACGCCGGTTTCGTGAACGGCGAAACGGACTCGGTGCTTGGCGGCGCGCTGAGTTATGTCGGCAACGCACAGGGGGCGATCGAGATCGGCAACTACGTGCTGACGCCGCAGGGCCTGAGCAGCGGCAATTACGCGATTACGTACGGCAACGGCACGCTCGCGGTGAACAGCCAGGGGGGTGGCGGAAATCCGGGCGGTGGCAATCCGGGCGGTGGCAATCCGGGAACCGGGAACCCGGGCGGTGGCAACAACGGTGGTTCCAATGGCGGATCGAACGGTGGATCGAACGGTGATTCCAACGGCGGCAACCCGGGCGGCAACAACGGCGGTGTCATTCCCGGCGAAGGTACCACCGGTGGCAGCACGCCGGGCGACGGTATGGGTAACGACAGTCCAGGTGCCGGCAACTTGCCCGGCGATGGCGGAACCTTGGTAAGCGGCGCGTCCGCATCACCAGGCAGCAGCCTGTGGCGCGTGTTGAATCGCGACACCCCGCCGTTCACGTTGCCGCCAGAAGAAGGTGAACCGAATCGCAACCGTTCGGTGAACTACCTTTCCGTGGCCCCCAACTACATTCGCATGCGCGGCGCGGACTGAGGGGCTGCGCGATCAGTGGCCCACCGCCCACACAAGGGAAGGCGTGCCGACAGGAATGTGTTGTCCACAGCCGCAGCGCGCTGCGCGCTGTGGACAACACAAAGACCGTGGGCCGGGATTGCGCGGAACCGAGATCGGCCTGATGCGCCGCTGTGATATCCGCTGTGATATCCGGTGTGATGATCCGGTGTGATGATCCGGCCTGATGCGCCGAGCTATTCCGCGTTCAAGAACGCAATCGCCTCAGACCACTGCCGCCGTGAACGCAGCAGCACGCGTTGCGACCGGCGGCGTCATCTTCACCGAATTGCTGCCTTCCAACGCCTGACGCCCCAGATTGCTCGCCGTCTTCTGCAGATCCAGCACCAGTTGCTCCAACACCTGCGCCGCGCTCAAGGTGTCGCCAGCCGCGCGCGAGCTGTCGTGCGCCACCGAATCAATCGTCTCGGCCTGCGTATTGGCCAACTGCACCTGCGCCCGCTGCGACTGCATTGCCCGGCTGATCTCGCCAAGCTGATGCTGAACCGTCGCCACATCCGTGTGAATGCGCGCCAGTGCCTCATTGGCCGTAACTGACCGAGCCACACTGCCGCGTGCAGTTTCCTGGCAGGCTTGCATCGCACTGCCCGCTTCCACCGCATGTTGGCGAATGATCGCCAGCGTCGCAGCAATCTCACGCGTGGACTGCGCCGTGCGGGTGGCCAGGTTGCGCACCTCGTCGGCCACCACCGCAAAGCCTCGACCGCTCTCGCCTGCGCGTGCGGCTTCGATGGCAGCATTCAGCGCCAGCAGGTTGGTCTGTTCGGCAATGCCACGAATCGCCTCGGTCACATGCTGCACGGCATCGGCCTGCTGGCTAAGGGTGGCAATAGTCTCTGCCGTCTGCTGCACCTGGCTGGCCAGTTGACCAATATCGTCGGCCGCCTGTTTCACCACCACCGCGCCATTGGACGCATTGCCCAAGGCCTGTTTGGATGCAGCTTCGCTGCCAAGAATGTGTTCCGTCACTTCACCGATGCTGTGGCTCACATCGCGCATCGCATCGGATGCAGTGCTGGCGGCCAGACGACCCTGCAAGGCGCATTGCGCAGCCGCGACTGAGGTGCGCGTAAGTGCGGTGGACGTGTTTTCCAGTGCGCTGCCAGCCGCCACGATGTCTTTCATCGTGGTGTCCATCTTGTCGACGAAGCTGTTCACCCAGCCGGCCAATGCGCCGGTTTCGTCATGCCGGAAGCTCTCGGACGACAGGCGATTGCTCAACGGGGCACCGCATTCGGCCGTGTCCAGGAAGAAGTCCGCCAATGACTGCAGTCGCTTGGCTTTCGGCCGCAGACTGAAGCCCCACACGGCCAGTGCCATCAACACGGTAGCGGCCACCGATACGGCCCCTGCCATCCATTCGCTACTGGGCAGATAACGATGCGCCAGCACGTTCACCGCGCCAACCGCCACGCTGCCCACCAGCAAGTGGCTCAACAGCGAATAACCCAGGCTGCGGCGGCGATAGACTTCTTCCAGATCACCCTCGCACATCAAGCCCCAGGTATCGGGCGAACCGGGCATGCGCAGCGTTGTGCCGCCACCGATCACCGGAATATGACGGTAGTCCGGGTAGCCGGGATAGGACACGAACAGGTTGCCGCCACGGCGAATGGTTTCGCGCACACCGGGGTGCAGTTCACCCGTTGCCGGGTCGGTGAAACGCAGTTCGAATTCCGTGTGTTCACGCACCTTGACCGTGCCGAAACGCGTCTGCACGCCTTGCTTCAGGTTGTCGCCGGCCGTGAAGGCATCGTCTTCGAAACGCGAACGCGACAAGGCGGTACCGGTGGCGATGCTGGGGTCGAAGACCGACTGCACCATGAACAGATAGTTGTCGCCCGAATCTCGGTAGACGTGGCCCGCTTCGCGCTGAATCAAGTCGCTCATCACGTCGTTGGGAATGCGCAGCGCCAGGCAACCGACGGCTTTGCCTTGCACGCGTATGGGCTGGTAGAAAACCAGGGTGACGGCGTCGTGGAAGCGCGAGCTGGTTGCCCCCAGGGTCTGGGTAAGCGGATCGATATAGGGACCATGCAGGAATTGCGCGGCCAGGCCTGCGGCAATGGCCGTGGGCTGGCGGTGTGCCTGCCCGACGCGGGGTGCGTGGGTGGACGCACGCACCACGCCATCGGCCGCCACGATGAAGACTTCAGCAACTTCGGGAAGATGATGATGCACCCGTGCCAACAGATCGGCATCGGGTTCGGCCCAGGTGTCCTCGACCCGTTTGACCAGGCCTTCAAGCTGTCGCCAATACTGGGTGGCCCAGCCTGTCAGCACTTGGGCACGGGTCTGCACCAAGCCGGTGAAGGTCTTCTCGACCCGCTCTGCCTGACCGCGATTGACCAGGCAGGACCAACGCATGGCCAGTTTTCCCTGCTTGCCAAACCACGGAAGCCAGCGCCGCTCGGCTCCGTGAAAATCCATCTGGTCGCTGCGCAGTGCCATATCCCGGCCTCATGATTGAAACAGGACGAAAGCCTACGCTGAATTTCACATGACGAGAATAACAACAAGCAGGGTTTTCCAGCGCTATATCAGGCTTTCCGGGCGATCAAAGGCGGACGTTGTTAAATTTATACATCCGCCCGTCGTACAGCAATGATCTGACCTTCATCCAGCTGCACATTCGATCAGATACGCGCACGCTATGGCCAAAATCCGCCCTGTACAAACCGTGGTTTACACAGCGCGATTGCGTGCTCACCAGTCCGCGCTGTCGCTTGCCTGTCCCGTCACGACAGGCCGCGCAATAATGCGCCAGCCGCGCGATTCGGCCACTTTCCGCAGCGTGGCGTCCGGTCCCACGGCGACCGCTTCATCGACCGCCTCCAACAGCGGAATGTCATTGAAGGAATCGCTGTAGCAGATGGTGTGGTCAAAGTCCGCGAAGGACAGGCCCTGCGCCGCCAGCCATTCGTGCACACGCGGCACCTTGCCCGGCCCATAGCTGGGCGTGCCCTGGATGTCGCCGGTGAAGTCGCCATCTGGACGGCCGTCGACCATGGCAGGCTCGGTGCCGATCAGGTTGGACACATTGAAAATATCGGCATACACGCCCGCCACATAACTGTTGGTGGCGGTCACGATGCAGCACAGGTCGCCGGCATTGCGGTGCGCATCGACCAACGCACGCGAGCCAGCAGGAATGCGCGGCAGAATCGCCTGCTTGAAGCTTTCGCGCCACGCGTCGAGCTGCGCGCGAGGATGCAGCGCCAGCGGTGCCAGGCAGAACTGATGGAACGCCAGCACGTCCAGCTTCCCCGCCTTGTACTGGGTAGCGAATTCCTGGTTGCGCGCAACAAAGTCTTCCTCGCGCAGAACGCCGATGTCGCTCAGGTAACGGAACCAGGTCGATCCGCTGTCGAACGGAATCAGGGTGTGATCGAGGTCGAACAGTGCAAGCGTACGTGCCAAGGTAAATCCTGTCGTCGGTAAAAAGAAGTGCGGGCAGACGGGAAGCGGAGTCAGTCTTCTGCATCAGCGCTTCAAGTCTGCCGTCCAGATCAGCCTTTCAGATTGGCCTTCTGAATCAATGCGCCAAATCAGCCCGGATTGCGCGGCCCGGCCTTGGCAAGATGCGGTGCCAGCAAGCCTTCAAACGCCGGCGCAATTGCCGCGCTGGATGCCACCACGTCGCCATGTACCGGCCAGGCATCCCGGCTGAACATGTCGGCAACATGGCCGCCTGCTTCGCGGACCAGCAAGGTGCCGGCAGCCACATCCCAGGGCTTCAGGCGGAATTCCCAGTAGCCGTCGAAACGACCGCAGGCCACCCAGGCCAGGTCAAGCGAGGCCGCGCCATTGCGGCGCACGCCACGCGAGCCGATGACCGCATCGCGCAGGGCCCCCATGAACGGGTCCATGATGGAAAAGTCGACCACCGGGAAACCGGTGGCAAACAAGGCATCGGCCAACACCGCCGTGCGTGAGCACGAAATGCGATGGCCGTTGAGCCAGGCACCCCCACCGTAAACGGCAGTGAACAGCTCTTCCTTGCTCGGGTCGTAGACCACGGCAACCACGGGTGCGTCCTGCACCAGCGTTTCGTCAACCGACACCGACGCACCGGTGTGCGCCACCAGTGCGATGGATACTGCGTAGTGGGGATGGGCGTGCAGGAAGTTGGTCGTGCCATCGAGCGGGTCGATGTACCAGGTGGCTGCGCCACTGGTTGCACCGCCGCTTTCCTCGGCAACGATGCCGTATTCCGGCGTCAGTTCACGCAGCACATCCAGAATCGCAGCCTCGGCCTCGCGGTCGGCCTGGGACACCAGGTCATTGCGGGCCTTGAAGTCGACCACCAGATCGGCGCGATTGCGGGCATACGCCTGAAGGACAGCGGCACCCGCATGAGCGGCCTGGACGGCAACCTGAAGGGCGTGGCCAAGATCGAGCACGGCAACGCCGGAGCCGTGCGAAACGAGCGATGAATCAGTCATGGTGGGAGTCTATCCGCTGAAGATGGCAGCAAGACGTCAGCCCTGCTGCCCTCGCCAAACCGCTTACCGGACGATCATCAAGCCGATCCGGGCCTGCGTTTCGGCGCGTTTGTTGTACTCAAGCAAGGTTTCGCCATATCCACGGAACACCTGCAGATGCAGATAACCGTTCAGATTGGACAGCCACTCGGTACGCAAAGGATACGCAAAGTCGACTTGCACAGACCCCTTGCTGTTGCCCTTGCGCGCAAGCGCCGACAGCATCATGCCGTCGTCCTGAGTCCACTTGACCAGCCAATCCACATTGCCGCGGTACTCGCGGATGTCGGGATTGTTCTCAAGCGACATATACGTCCGCAGCTTCGGACCGAAGCTGAGCGTGCTGCCCTGGTCAAGGCGATAACGCAGCAAGGGCTGCGCGTAGAAATTGTTCAGCGAGCGCGAATCGGCACCGTCCTTGCCGTTCGATTCGTGCTGGAAACCGGCTTCCGTACCCAGCGACCAGCGACGGTTCTCGGACTCCCACACCCGGTCCGACAGCCAGAAGAACGCCGGCTTGTAAGACGAATCGCGGAAGGGGGCGGAATCGGCACCCAGGTCCCACAGCGAGGTCTGGGTGTAGCCGAAGTACAGGTTGTCAACGAATCGGGGGTTCTTGTCGTCAGCCGGTTGGAACAAGCGATATTTCAAGCTGATCTGGAAACGGGCCGTGGTGTCGCTAGCCGTGCCCAGACTGAAATACACCGGCTCGTAAGACGACACGGCACTGCGGAAACGCTGCAGCGTGGCCGTCTCGAAGTCGGAATTGTTGCTCAGCGGCGTGATGGGCGACTCGCCAAGCGGCGGTACGGCCGACGCGGGCAACACCGTACCCGTGCGCGGGTCCACCAGCGGTGCGGGGGCCGGGGCCACGGCAGCAGCCACGTTACCCGGGCGCGTATCGAGCGCCAGCAACACGGGTTCGCCTTCGACGGTAACGGTCTGAACGCCCTCGGCCTGCGACGGAACTTCAGCAGCCCAACGGGTGCGCACAAAGTTGCCCACCGGAATTTCCAGGGGGGTCGAATCCTTGCGATCGACCTTGGCCAGGGTGCGGATCAGCACGCCCTGCGCGTTGCGCCACTGCAGCACCAGCTCGCGCGGGGTCTGCCAGTTGGCAACGGCATTGCCGTCATTGAAGAACGTGGCTTCGACGAACACCTGCTGGCCAGGCGAGGCCTGCGGGCGGTCAAAGCGGAAGGTCACGCCAGCCTGGGCGGCTGCGGCCAGACCCAAAGACAGCGCGAGTGCGAGCGGTGCGCGCGCAAAGCACGACAGCGACGAAAAATAGGAAGGGGAAAACGACAGCACAGAGGCTCTCCGGATTGACGCAATCCGGAAAGCCCGGACCCAGCTATTGTCGCAGAAGGCTCAAGCAGAAGCCTGCTTCGTATGCTCGTCACGCAACGCTCGTCGCAATATCTTTCCAACATTCGTCTTTGGCAGCTCGTCGCGGAATTCCACGTGCCGTGGGCGCTTGTAGCCGGTCAGGCGATCACGGCAGAAATTCAGCACGTCGCGCTCGGTCAGCGCCGGATCATCGCGCACGATGAAGAGCTTGACCGACTCACCGCAGCTTTCGTCCGGAATGCCGACGGCAGCCGCTTCACGAACGCCTGGGTGTTCCATCACGACATCTTCAACTTCATTCGGATAGACGTTGAAGCCCGACACCAGGATCATGTCTTTCTTGCGGTCAACGATACGGATAAAGCCACGCTCATCCATCACGCCGATGTCGCCAGACTTGAAGAAACCGTCGGCGTTGATCGCGTTGGCAGTTTCATCCGGCATATTCCAGTACCCAGACATCACCTGCGGGCCACGAATCGAAATCTCGCCCGGTTGTCCTTGCGGCACCGGCACGCCGTCATCGTCAAGAAGCAGCACTTCGGTGGACGGCAAGGGCATGCCAATGGTGCCGGAATATTCATCGGTATCGGTCGGTGTGGAAATCGCCGAGGGCGAGGTCTCGCTCAGGCCATACCCCTCGCAGATCGGGCAACCCGTCAGGGCCAGCCACTTCTGCGCCACGGCGCGTTGCACCGCCATGCCGCCGCCCACCGAAATACGCAGCGCCGGGAATTTCAGCTTGGCGAACTCGCTGTTGCGCAGCAAGGCATTGAACAAGGTATTCACGGCCGGCAGGATCACGATTTTCTGCTGGAATTCAGCCAGCACCTTGATCATGGCGGGCATGTCACGCGGGTTGGGAATCAGCACCAGCAAGGCACCGCTGCGCATGCCCAGCAGGCAGCACACCGTCAACGCAAATACGTGATAAAGCGGCAACGCACCCACGATCACGATCTGTTCCGGCGCAGGCTTGCCGCCACGATCGATGCCCGGCTGCAACCAGGCTTGCGACTGCAGCACGTTGGCCAGCAAATTCCGATGCAGCAAGGTCGCACCCTTTGCCACGCCCGTTGTGCCGCCGGTGTACTGCAGGAAGGCCACATCATCCATGCCGACCTTCACTGGCTTGAACCCATGACGCCTGCCTGCCGACAAGGCCGCGCGGAAGGATGTCGCCTGCGGCAGCGCGTAGTCCGGCACCATCTTCTTCACCCGGCGCACCATGAAATTCACGATAGTGCCCTTCACCAGGCCAAGCAGGTCACCCATGCTGGCCACCACCACATGCTTGATGGCCGTGTGCGAGATCACCTGCGCCACGGTGAACGCGAAGTTCTCCAGCACCACAATTGCCTCGGCCCCCGAGTCCTTCAACTGGTGTTCGAGTTCGCGGGCGGTGTACATCGGATTGACGTTGACCACCACATAGCCCGCACGCAGCACGGCCGCAATGCAGACGGGGTATTGCAGGATATTGGGCATCATCAGCGCCACGCGTGCGCCGGGCGACAAACCACGCGATTGCAGCCAGCCAGCGAAGGCCTTCGACAAGGCATCGATCTCGGCATAGCGCAGCGTCTTGCCCATCGAGTAGTACGCATCACGCGATGCATGCCGGCTGAAAGCGTCGTCGATCAGCTCCACCAGTGAGCCATACTGACTCATGTCGATGTCGTGCGGCACACCTTTCGGGTAGTGCGAAAGCCAGGGTCGGTCCATCGGGATCTCCTTGTGTTCGCCGGCATCGAAACGATGCGCGTGACGGCCGCGAACAACGCCGCAAGGCCGCCAAAGTCGATCGATGATAGCCGAGCCCATGACACCCCGCCGAGGGGGTAGACCCCGACGCGAGCCACTGCTGGCGGGTAGTGCGCACATGCAGGCACCAGAGCCGGGAAGATCGCCGCGCAAAGCGGGAAGATGCGCGCAGATGCCGCGATCCGCGCGCTGTGTATCAGGACGTTTTTGACCTACCTGAGTGGTCAGTCAGTGGTGTGCCCAGCGTGAGGCTGAGGGCTGCGATTTGATTGCTGCGATCTGATTGCTGCTGAGTTAACCAGGCTTGAGGTGACCAGGCTTGAGGTGACCAAGCGTTGAGCTGATCCACGTCGAGTCGGCCAACCACAATTCGTTCAAGTTATGCCGCCTCGACTTCCACTCGCGTGTCGTAGAACGTCGGCGCACGCCCCAGATCGGTCAACGCCTGGGACGTCAGTTCATTGGCATTACGACCATCGGGCGACAGCTTCTTCCACCAGATCGACGGTGCCACCACCACACCGCGACGAGCACGCGCAGTGACCCGGGCCTGCAACTGCTGCGAACCCCGATCATTGAATACGCGAACCTGGCTGCCGTCTTCGATGCCGCGCAAGCCAGCATCTTCCGGGTGCAGCCACAGCGCCGGCACCCCTTCGATATTGCGCAAGCTGGTCACGTTGACGAAGGTGGAGTTCAGGAAATTGCGCGCGGGTGGCGAGATCATCGACAGCGGGAAACGCGCGGCCAGCGGCGAATCCAGCCCGGACTCATAGGGCGGCACGTAATCTGGCAGCGGGTCCTGGCCGCGTGCAGCCAGCTCCGTAGACGCAAACTCACAGCGCCCGGACGCCGTCGGAAAACCGCCATTGGCAAACGGTGCCACGTCGCCTGCCGGAATGTTCAAGCGCATCCAGCCTTGCTTGCGCACGTCTTCAAACACATACCCCTGAGCATGCGGATGACGGGTGTTGAACGCCTGCTGCGCAAGCACCTCGTCACTGTCTTGCAGACAGGCGTCATCCAAGCCCATGCGCACAGCCAGTTCACGGAAGAACTGCGTGTTGGGCTTGCACTCGCCCATCGGCGCAATCGCCGCCTCGTTGCTCATGATGTAGGCATGACCGTAGGGCTTGACCACATCCACATGCTCAAGCTGCGTGGTGGCCGGCAACAACCAGTCGGCGTAGTCCGCCGTATCGGTCTGGAAGTGTTCCAGCACTACGGTGAACACATCTTCGCGCGCAAACCCTTGCGCCACCTTCGCAGATTCCGGCGCGACCGCCACTGGGTTGCTGTTGTAGACAATCACGGCTTCGACGGGCGGTGCATCGGCATAGTCGTTCAGGTTCAGCATGGCGTCGCCGATGACCGACATGTTCACCGTGCGCGGCGTGCGGCCCGCCAGCAATTCCGGGCGTTCCAGTGCCACACGATCAACCGGGAACCAGCCGCTGGTGGACAACAGGAACCCGCCTGCGGGCCTGCGCCAAGCACCCACCAACGCAGGCAGACAGGCCACCGCACGCACCGCATTTGCGCCACCCCGTGCGCGCTGCATGCCGTAGTTGGCACGAATGGCAACCGGCTGCTGCTGACGCACTGCCATCTCGCCGTACAAGGTGGCGAGCCATTCGATGTCGGCAGCATCCAGCCCCGTGATTTCAGCGGCGTAGGCCGGCGTGTACTTCTGCGCGCGCTCGGCCAGTCCGTCGAAGCCGATGGTGTGCTGCGCGATGTAGTCATGATCGAGCAGATCGTCACGCACCAGCACGTGAATCATGGCGAGCGCCAGTGCAGCGTCGGTACCGGGCTGGATCGCCAGATGACGATGGCATTTCTGCGCGGTGTCGGACGCGTAGGGGTCAATGGCCACCAGCGTTGCACCATCGCGTTTGGCCTGCTGGACACGCGTCCACAAGTGCAGGTTGGACGCGATGGCATTGGTGCCCCACAGCAAGATCAGCTTAGCATTGGCAAACTGTTCCATGTCCATGCCAACGCCCGCGCCAAAGGTCAGGCGCAGCGCTTCGGCACCGGCGCTGGCACAGATGGTACGGTCCAGTCGGGAAGCTCCGATACGATTGAAGAAGCGCGCGGCGATGGACTCGCCCTGCACCAGTCCCATGGTGCCGGCGTAGCTGTACGGCACGATGCGATTGGGGTCACGGGCGGCGATGTCGCTCAGGCGTGCGGCGATGTCGGTCAGGGCTTCGTCCCAGGTGGCGCGCTCGAAGCGGCCTTCGCCTTTTTTGCCCACGCGGCGCATGGGGTACAGCACCCGATCCGGGTGGTAGACACGCTCGGCGTATTTGTTGACCTTGGCGCACAGCACGCCACCGGTGGGCGGATGTGCCGCGGCCCCGGCGATCTTGATCGCAACGCCGTCTCGCACGGTGACTTCGATTGCACAGCTATCGGGGCAATCGTGGGGACAGGCGGCGTGGACGATGCGATCGGTGGACATTGCGGGGACCTGAGAATCTGAGGGGGTGTTGCGTCTGACGGGGTGGATGTTGCGCGCAGCAGAAAAGACTAGTTCGGGTGCGGGGTGGGGTCAAGTTTCGGGTATCCGCTGTGGGATTTCTGCCGGACGTATCGTGCTTTGGGCCAGAAGCAGGCTGCATGGACGGGGCTGAATATGTCTTCGCTGTTGAATCTCAGGGTGCTGATCTGGGGGTCGATATGTAAGCCAGTCGCGGGTGGTGGGGCCGCGTCGGCTGCCCCGCTTGACCTAGGCGTCGGGACTCCCGCCCTCCACCTCGTCCAGAAGGGCAGCCGCCACGGCCCCACCACCCACGCCTTCAGAATTGCTTTGGTTAAAAGCTGATCCCGCCTTTGGGCGCGTTGTGATTTTCTGGCTGCTTGGTGCTGGATGCGGTTCTCGGCATTCAGTGGCCACCGTCCTTAATCGCCAAGCGGCTGGCCTTGGGGACTGGCTGGCCAGGTCGCCACGAAGCGGGTTTTGGGGCTCACGATTTGACGGGTTCTGCAGCGGCCTTTTACGGCAATCCCACGCAAGGAAACTGCACTTCTGCTCGATGGTGGGGTGACACGGAAGCGGGTGGCCGCGCACCAGGTAATGCGACGAGAAGGCGGGGCGCTGACGGTTGATGTTTTTGGGTCGCGCAGTAAACGTTCGGGGACTCGGCGATGGCCGCTGAGAACGCGGAACGTTGGCAACAGTCAGTCAGCACCGTTTTGCTGCTGCGCTGGTTGGCGGCCTACGGCGGATGCTCGCTTGGTGGATAGCGCAGGTGGAGGCCAAGCCCGGCACCCAGCATCCGCTTGATTAACGCCTTCTTGAACGCCATCGACAGGTGCTGCACCGCATCGACCGTCATCGGGCCGTTGACGAATTGATCGACCAGCTCTGGCGGTAGCTTCGGCAGCTCGCGTGGGGGTAGTTTCTTTTTGGTGGCCATACATGCTCCTTGAGCGAGACGTCAGACCCCAAACACAGAATTTCTGACACTCCCTCGCAGCAAGGCAAGTGCATCGACCAATGCGCCGCACACACGTTTGCATCAAATCAACCGCCAGCGACACGATCGTCGCTGCTGCTCTCCGCATGCCGTGACGCGGCGGCCACCCGCTTCGGTGTCACCCCAACATCAAGCAGGCGTGCAAATTTTCTTGAGTGTCGCTGCCGTAAAAGGCAGCTGATATACGGTCAGAATCGTGAGCCGCAAAAACCGCTTCGTGGCGACCTGGCCAGCCAATCCCCAAGGCCAGCCGCGTAGCGTTCAAGAATGGTGGCCCACGCATGCCGAGAACCGATTCCAGCACCAGGCAGCCAGAAAAACAAAAACCGCCCAAAGGCGGCATGTACAGAAAACCAAGAAAGCTTGAAGGCGTGGGTGGTGGGGCCGGGTTGGCGGCCCTTCTGGACAAGGTGGAGGGCGGAGACCCGACGCCAAGGTCAAGCGGGGCAGACGACCCGGCCCCACCACCCGCGACTGGCTACACAGCCCAAAACCCACGAGCCTGAACACACTGCCCAGCTACAAACCCAAGCGCCTGACCAAATCACAGACGCTCGAAAACACGCAAAAAACCCTCAAACAGGCAACACCAAAATCACCCGGAAATCATTCACATTGGTCCGCGTCGGCCCCGTCACGATCAGCGTATCAAGGGCTTCAAAAAATCCCCAGGCATCATTCGTATCCAGGAAAGGAACCGGCAACACATTACGCGCCGCTGCAGCCTTCACCTGATCCGTCGTCCACCACGCACCCGCATTGTCTTCCGAGCCATCAATTCCATCCGTATCGCCCGCAAGCGCCGCGATCCCAGATTCTGACCCAAGTTCCGCCGCCAACGACAACAGAAACTCCGTACACCGCCCGCCGCGCCCCTTGCCGCGAACCGTCACCGTGCACTCGCCGCCCGAAATCAGCGCAACCGGTGCCGTGAACGGCTCATTCAACAAGCGTATCTGACGCACCAGCGCCGCGTAAACCTTGGCCACTTCACGGGCCTCGCCCGTCACCGTATCACCCAAGACCACCGGCTTGATGCCAGCCTGGCGGAACACATCGGCACCCGCCTGCAGGCTTTGCTGCGCCGTGGCGATCACCTTGTTCTCAACCCGAGCGAACACCGCGTCGCCGGGTTTCGGCGTCTCATCATGAACACCAGCCGCACCCGCCGCCAACCAATCAGCGATGGATGCAGGCGGCGTTACGTCATAACGTCGCAGAATCTGCTGCGCATCCGCATAAGTGCTGGGATCAGGCACCGTCGGGCCAGACGCGATGGCCGAGGGATCATCCCCGGCCACGTCCGACACGATCAGGGCCAACACCCGCGCACGCGTGGCAGCCGCCAGGCGGCCGCCCTGCACTTGCGACAAATGCTTGCGCACCACATTCATGGCTTCGATCGGTGCCCCGCTGGCCAGCAATTGCTTGGTGACCAGACGAAGGTCTTCGATCGGCACTGCTGCCACCGGCAGCGACAACAGGCTGGACCCACCACCCGACACCAACACGATCAGCAAGTCCTCGTCACCCAACTGGGTGGCCAGATCGAGCATCTCGCGGGCGGCGGATTCACCTGCCGAATCGGGCACCGGGTGCCCGGCTTCCACACACCGAATGCGCGACAGCGGCAAGCCGTGCGCATACCGGGTCACCACCAGGCCAGACAAATCGGCGTCCGCTGGCCAATGCTGTTCCACCGCATGCGCCATGCTGGCCGCCGCTTTTCCCGCACCCAGCACCAGGGTGCGGCCGGCGGGCGGCGCAGGCAGGTGCGCCGCCACGATGTGGGTGGGATCGGCAGCCGCGACTGCGGCGTCGAAAGCGTCGCGCAGCAACTGCTGCGCGTGCAGTGGATCAATGGCATTGGTCATGTGGAAGTCGCCTTAAGGCGTCATGTAAAAACCGCCTTGAGGCGTCTGGGGGCGTCGATCAGTGCTGCAGGATCTTCGACAGGAAGTACTGCGCGCGCTCTGAACGGGCCGACGGATCGCCGAAGAATTCTTCCTTCGGGCAGTCTTCCACAATAGCACCGGCGTCCATGAAGACCACGCGATGCGCCACCTTGCGCGCAAAGCCCATTTCATGGGTGACGACCATCATCGTCATGCCTTCCTTGGCCAAGTCGACCATCACGTCCAGCACTTCGTTGACCATTTCCGGGTCAAGTGCAGATGTGGGTTCGTCGAACAGCATGGCGATCGGGTCCATGGACAGCGCGCGGGCGATTGCCACACGCTGTTGCTGGCCGCCCGACAACTGACCGGGGAACTTGTCCTTGTGCTTGGACAGGCCCACGCGATCCAGCAGCTTCACGCCACGGGCAATCGCTTCTTCCTTCGGACGGTTCAGCACCTTGATCTGTGCCAGCGTCAGGTTTTGCGTCACCGTCAGATGGGGGAACAGCTCGAAGTGCTGGAACACCATGCCGACGCGCGAACGCACCTTCGGCAGGTTGGTCTTGGGGTCGGTCAGCGAGGTGCCGTCGACGATGATGTCGCCCTTCTGGATCGGTTCCAGCGCGTTGACCGTCTTGATCAGCGTGGACTTGCCCGAGCCCGAGGGGCCGCAGACCACGACCACTTCGCCCTTGGACACTTGAGTCGTGCAATCGGTCAGGACCCGGAAGGAGCCATACCACTTGCTGACGTTCTTGATCTCGATCATGTTCGAGACTCCGTGAATAAGTGATGAATGAAAGCCGACAAGGCCGTCAGCGGATGATCGCCACGCGTTGCTGCAGGCGACGCACGAGGCGCGATGCAACGAAGCAGATGACGAAGTAGACGAGCGCCACGAACACGTACATTTCGATCAGGCGGCCGTCACGCTGTGCGATCTTGGATGCTGCGCCGACGAAGTCGGTAATCGACAGTACATATACCAGCGAGGTGTCCTGGAACAGCACGATGGTCTGCGTAAGCAGCAACGGAATCATGTTCCGGAATGCCTGCGGCAGAATCACGTTGCCCATCATCTGCCAGTAGTTCAGGCCCAGCGCATAACCGGCGAAGGTCTGACCACGCGAGATCGACTGGATACCGGCCCGCATGATTTCCGAGAAGTATGCAGCCTCGAACAACGTGAAGGTGATCACGCAGGACCAGAACGCGCCCACCTGAATCGGGGTGGCGGAACCGATCAACCACGCGCCGATGTAAGGCACCAGGAAGTAGAACCAGAAGATCACCAGCAGCAGCGGGACCGAGCGCATCAGGTTCACGTAACCGGCGGCGACACGGCCCAGCCACTTGTAGCTGGACAGTCGCATCATCGCCAGCAAGGTGCCGAAGATCACGCCGCCAACGGTAGCCAGTGCGGTCAGGGTAAGGGTGAAGGTCATGCCTTCACGGAACAGATAAGGCGCGGAGCGCCAGATCAGGTCCAGGTCAAAATTGCCGAACATGCCCTGCTCCTCAGTGACCGCCGCTGACGCTCGGGCCGACAAAGCCCGGCACCGCCGCACGTTTTTCCAGCCAGCGCATGCCGAACACCAGCACCACATTCAAACTGATGTACAGAATGGTGGCAGCAGTGAACGCTTCGAAGACCTGGAAGCTGAATTCCTGCATCGAGCGCGCACGACCGGTCAGTTCCATCAGGCCGATCGTCAGCGCAATGGACGAGTTCTTGATGATGTTCATGAACTCGGAGGTCATCGGCGGCAAGATGATGCGGAAAGCCATCGGCAGCAGCACGTAGCGGTAGACCTGCGCGGGTTCCAGACCCAGCGCGGTACCCGCCATGCGTTGACCGCGCGGCAAAGCCTGAATACCTGCGCGAACCTGTTCAGCCACCCGTGCGGACGTGAAGAAGCCCAGGCACAGCACAGCAGGAACAAATGCGCCCCACGGCGGCGGCACTTGCTTGATCGCAGCACCCATTGCACTTGGCAGCAGTTCCGGCAGTACGAAGTACCAGAGAAACATCTGCACCAGCAAGGGCACATTGCGGAACAGCTCGACGTAGGCATTGCCCAGTCCAACTGCCAATCTTGAATCCGTGGTGCGTATGACACCAATGATCGAACCGAGCACCAACGCGATAGCCCAGGCCGACAGCGCAGTACTGAGCGTCCATCCGAGGCCGGAAATCAAGGTGTCGAGATAGGTCCCTGAGCCATCTGGCGACGTCTGCCAGAAGATGCCCCAATTCCAGTTGTAATTCATCGCCCGCTCCGTAGGCCTGAATAAAAAATCAGAGGACCCGGAGGTCCTCTGATGAGAGGCTAGTGGCCGTGCCTAGAGGCAACCGGCCCTTGCCTGATTGCGCTTACTGGTAGTCCTTGCCATCGCCCGAATCGGTCGGGTTGGCCAGCGCCTTCTTCAGCGGATCACCAACCGGCACGTTCAGGTTGATGTTGCGCGGCGGAATGGTGCTTTGGAACCACTTGGCGTACAGCTTTTCAACTTGGCCGGACTTGATCATGGCGACCACAGCAGCGTCGGTGACCTTCTTGAACTCGGCGTCGCCCTTGGGTTGCATGATGGCGTACGGTTCGACCGTGTAAGCCTTCGAACCCACGACCCAGTCAGCCGGTGCCTTGGAATTGGCAACCAGGCCGTACAGCAAGATGTCGTCCATGAAGAAGGCAGAGGCGCGGCCGCTGTCAACCATCAGGAAGGCTTCTGCGTGATCCTTGGCGGGGATGATGCTCATGCCAAGGTTTTCCTTGGCATTGATTTCGGTCAGCCACTTGATGTTGGTGGTGCCGGCGGTCGACACGACGGTCTTGCCCTTGAAGTCAGGCAGATCGCTGAAGTTGCCAGCTTTCTTGGCGACAAAGCGGGTTGCCGTGACGAAGGTCGTCGGGGCGAACGAGACTTGTTGCTGACGTTCGAGGTTGTTGGTCGTCGAACCGCATTCCAGGTCAACGGTACCGTTGGCGATCAGCGGAATACGCGTAGCCGAGGTGACTGCGTTGTGCTTGACTTCAAGCTTGGGCAGCTTCAGCTCGGCCTTCACTGCATCGGCGATGCCGTGGCAGATATCGATCGAATAACCGATGACCTTCTGGCTGTCGTCCAGATAGGAGAAGGGAATGGATGCGTCACGAACACCCAGCGTGATTACGCCGGTGTCTTTGATTTTCTTGAGGCGTCCGGTGAGTTCTTGAGCGGACACAGCACCCGATGCGGATACCAATGCAACCGCGGCTGCAACCATGACGACGACGTTCTTTTTCACAAATGTCTCCTAGCTATCCCTCTCGGGGGTAAGGGAAGTGTAGCAAAGGGATCAGAGCGCCAAACAGGAAAAATTGAGACCCATCGCGTCTCTGATCCCGCTCGGCACACGCACCCCGAGTGCTCCCCCATCAAGACGGTGCAACCCGCACAACCAAGGCCAATTACACGTCTATTTAGATACAACCCGCCTATTTAGATACAACTTGCTGACACAGGCCTTACAAGGGCCTTTCAAGCGAGCATTGCACTGGCATCTTCCAGGTATTGCCAGAGCGCATCGACCACCGGTTTGGCCGGTGTATCGGCCGCAGATCGGGCGCGATAGACGCGGATATCCATGGTTTCCGTGTACGAACTACCGGCGCAGACCAGCTGACCCGCTTCGACTTCGCGTCGCACCGCGCTTTCGGGCAGGAAGGCCACGCCATGCCCCGCAAGCGCCATCGCCTTCAAGCCTTCGGCCATGTCTGCTTCGAACCGCTGCACCAGGGCGGGACGCAATTGTGCCGACTGCAGAATCAGGTTCGCGATGCGTCCCAGGTAGGCATTGGGGGTGTAAGCCAGAAACGGCGTGGTCTGTGCCGGGTCGCCAGGCAAACCGAATTCCGGAGCACCTTGCGCATCGGGTCGGCAATACGGGTACATGGACTCCGTTCCCAGTCGCAGCATGTCGTAGTAGCGACTGTCGAGTTTTACAGGGTGACGGGGATGGTGATAGACCAGCGTCAGGTCGCAACCGCCCTGCACCAATTGCAGCACGGCATCGTGCACATTCACCGCCATCAGTCTTGTCGACAGCGGGCCCAGATCACGTTCCACCGCGCTGAGCCAGGCAGGGAAAAAGGTCAGCGACAAGGTATGCGGCATCGCAAGATCGATGACATCACGCGCGTCAGGACGCTGACCACGCAGCATGGCACGAGTTTCATCCAGCCGCGCCAGCATGTCGATGGCCTGCGGACGGAAGGTTTCCCCTGCTGCAGTGAGCCGCGTCGGATACACCGCGCGGTCGATCAGATCGGTGCCCAGCCAGGCTTCCAGCGCCTGGATACGACGCGAAAACGCCGGCTGCGTGATGTGGCGCAACTCTGCTGCCCGCGAAAAGGAACGCGTCTCGGCCAGCGCGACGAAATCCTCCAGCCACTTCGCATCCATGATCTGGCGTCCTTCGGTAATGTGACAAGCGGCGGATTGTAGTGCGCATGCCGTGCCTGATCGGAACAGGAATAAACGCGACGCCAAGCCGCCCGGCCCGGCATAATGCAAGCCATGCGCGGGTTTGATCGATCCCGCACGGGCGGTGGTCTGGCAGTTGACCTTCGGGGACGCTGGAATTCCGCCCGGACGGTTTTTGATTTGCCGGTTTTGATCTACCGGTGTTTGACTTCCCAGCTCATTGACTTCCCACCTCAACTTGCTGACTGTCGCCCTGTCCGTTCTTGCCCTGCCCGTGCCCCACCCGCTTTTGGCTTCACCGTTCCTGTCTTCTCAGTGTCCACCGCCTTTATGTCCAACCCGACTCCTGCCACCGCCCCCGATCGTCTGACGCTGCCCGACGGCCGCATGCCCGTACTGCGTGTCATGCCCATGCCTGCCGATGCCAACGTCTATGGCGATGTGTTCGGCGGCTGGATCATGGCCCAGGTCGACATTGCCGGCGCATTGCCCGCCATCCAGCGCGCCAATGGCCGGGTGGCAACCATCGCGGTGAATTCCTTTGTGTTCAAGCAACCGGTGTTCGTCGGTGACTTGCTGAGCTTCTATGCCGACGTGGTGGCCACCGGCAACACCTCGATCACGGTGTCGGTCGAAGTCTATGCACAGCGCAACCGGATGAATGCAGATGTGGTGAAAGTGACCGAGGCCACCGTGGTCTACGTGGCGACCGACGAATTCCGTCAACGCCGTCAGTTGCCGCCGCTGTAAGCAACGCGACGCCAGGCGCTGACCCCGTCAGCGCTTACTAGGAGAAATCATGGCAAGCATTTCGAATATCGGCACGACAGCCAGCCCCGGTGCCACCGGCACCAGCTCGATCGACAACCAGATCGCCGTCATGAATCGTCGCCTGGAACGTGTGCGCGAAATGATGGCGAGCCTGGAAAGCTCGGACATGGCGGCGGAAGTCAAAGCCGAGCGCATGGCGTCGTATCAGACGCAGGTCGTCACCTTGACCGATCAGGCTCAGGCCTTGGAACAAAAGCGGATCAGGGACCAACAGGCCAGTTCCAGCGAAGCGGCTGAGAAGACCGCATCGCAGAAAGAAGCCTTGTCTACCCAGACCGAGGCGTTCAAGGCCGCGGGCGGCACGGCAAGCACCAGCAGTCCTGGCGAGATCATCGACGTCTACGCCTGAGGCGCAGGGCGCGGGGCTGCCAGCAATGATCTGACAGCAACATTTCGGCTGCGGTGTGCAGGCACTGCATGTCAGCCACAGTCAGCCGCAGTCAGCGGCGGGGCTTAGCGGCCAAGTTCCGCCCGCCGCCCACCGCTACCTCTCAGACCGTCTTTCCCGTGCGCAGCAGCGCAGCATCGGCCCAGCGACGCGCCATGCTCGGCGACGTGGCGCAGGTGGCGTATTCGGTCACGACACGCACTGCACGTTCCAGCAGCTGGATGTCCGCCTCGTGCTGACGCGCCACATGCGGGTCTTCGAAGAAGATCACGCGCTGGCAAGACCTATCCAGCACCAATTCGGCAATCTGCGCATCGCCGCCCATGGGGCCGCTCAAGTAAGGATCGACCCAGCGGCGGTCGGCCGGCCAGCCACGCGACCAAGCCAGTTCATTCAGTTTGCTGCCGGTGGTACCCGTACCCACACGACGCGCAAAGCGCGACAGCAGGTCGAAATACTTGTCGGCAAAGGCCAGCATTTCCGGCTTCAAGGAATCGTGCGCAATCATCGCCGCCGTCTGGCTTTCCAGGCGGAACATGCCATCGGCCACCGGTTCGGGGGCCAGGCCGGCGTGCATGCGTTCGACTTCGATCCAGTCAATGGCACCGGCCAGCGTGGACACAAAGGGTTTGTGATGGGTAATGCACTGGCGCTTCAAGGCCAGGGCTTCCGGGAAGGTTGACGAGGGGTCGACCGGATCGATCAGGTAGATCGCGCCATCGAGCGGTGCGCTGGTTTCCGTGCCACCCGCGACACGCGCCACCAGCTTCATCAGCCCGCCTTCGCGGCCATAGGGGTAACGCACCAGGCCGGCATACCCTTCCAGCATGTTCTCGCGCATGATCGCGTCATGCGTGCGACCGACGGTGTGCAGTTCGACACCCAATTGCCGAACCGACGAGCCGCAGGCACGCAGCCACTGGAACAGCGTGGCGTTGGGGTTGTCGTGGTGCAGGCGGTTGGCCGCCAGGCCGAAGCGCAACAAGGGAGTGGTCATCGGGATTCACTTTGCGCTAAACAGCGCGATAGACATGCCGGGCCACACGTCATCCCGGCAAACAGCGACAAGCTCAGACGAGCGCGCGAGAAGCCATCAGCCAGCGCGCGCAGCCAGCATCGCGCGAACCTGCTCGGGGCGCGGCAGCGGTTGCACGGCACCGTAGCCCTGCGTCGACAAGGCAGCGGCCGCGTTGGCGTAGTCGACCGCATCCAGAATGCTGTCGCCTGCAGCCAGACGAGCCAGCAGGCTGCCGGCGAAGCAGTCGCCTGCGCCGGTGGCATCCACGGCACGCACGGTGTGCGGCTTGACCAGGGTACGGTTGTGGCCGTCATCGACCAGTGCGCCTTCCTTGCCCATCTTCAGCACGACGATGCCGCGCGCGCCCGACTGGCGCGACCAGTCGAAGATGGCGTCGGGATCGGTCAGGCCGGTCATGGCTTCGATGTCGTCCAGGCCGGGCAGGAAGATGTCGGCCAAGGCGATGGCGGCACGCACGGTGGCGCGCGCGCGTTCCATCGGCCACAGTTTCAGGCGCAGGTTGGCGTCGAAGCACACCTGCACATTGGCAGCGCGGGCGCGCGCCATGGCGGCGAACACGGTGTCGCAGGCGGACGTGCTGATCGCCAGGCTGATGCCCGACACGTGCAGGAAACGCGAACGTTCGATCAGGCCGTGCTCAAGGTCCAGCGGCTGCATGCGCGCGGCAGCCGAGTCACGACGGGCGTAGCTGAACACGTGGCCGTTTTCGCCATGCTGCACGAAGTAGATGCCGTTGTTGGCCGGCGGGTCCACGACCACGCCACGCGTATCCACGCCTTCGGTGCGCCACAGGTCGAGCAACTGCTCGCCAAAGGTATCGACCTGCCCGATGCGGGTCAGGTAGGCCGTGCGCGCGCCCTGGCGGGCGGCGGCGATCACGGCATTCGAGGTATCGCCCCCGAAGCCTTGCAGATACTGGGGCTTGCCGGGTTCAGTCTGGTTGAACTCGATCAGGGCTTCGCCCAAGCCAATCACATCGAAATCTGTCATATGCGGTCCGCGCGCAGGCGGTCGGTGATGGATTAAGCAGCACGCCTCGCACCGATCGGAGCAAGACAGCTTGCTGCGCCACCCGCTAAGTCGGGGGCAGGAACTGCCGGGATTATGCAAGAGAAGCCACGACCGCCACAATCGCAGGGGCAATTGAGGTCCAGGATGAGGTCCTGAATGGTCCGGCGTAGCGCCGGGCAGCGTTGGATGCGGTCACGGAGATTGCCAGTGACCGCATCCCGGTTCATGTCCAGGCAGCGTGCCGGAACACGCTGCTGAACAATCAGGTGTTGCGCATCCGAACCCGCGTGGCCAGCAAGACCATCAACGCGCACAGCACCGCATTGCAGATCATCGCCGTCTGCATGCCGATCAGCACCGAGCTGCGTGCAATCACCACGCCTGCCAGCGCCACGCCCAGCGCACTGCCGAAGGCACGGGTCATCTGCACCAGTGCCGAGGCCATGCCCACGTCGCGCCGTTCACAGATCATCTGCATGAAGAGCGTCAGATTGGGCAACAGGAAGCCCAGGCCGGCACCGCACAGCAGGAACACCCCGGCAATCACCGCGCTGGAGGTCTGCTTGTCGAAGGTGATGATCGCCAGACAGCCAAGACCCAGCATGGCGGCACCCAGCGTCAACAGACGTTGCGGCTGGGTCATGCGCGGATACATCTGGCCGTTGATCAGGCTGCCGACCGGAATGCCAGCCACCAGCGGGATCATCAACGCCCCTGCGCGGCTGGGCGACACACCCAGTTCGGTCTGCAACAACAGCGGTGCGTAGTAGATCAGGATGAACATCACCGCACCGACCATCACCGCAATGCCGTTCAACAAGCGCGACTCGATCGGTGCCAGCACCCGCATCGGGAACATGGGCTGCGGGTGACGACGGGCATGCAACACCAGGCAGATCAATGACACCACCGCCAACGCGGCCAGGCCTAGTGCAGCGACCGGATGCGAGGGCTGTGCAAAGCCGACTTCGATGGTCAGCATCGGTGCGCCCACCGCCAGAATCAGCAAGATGCCGCCAACCCAGTCCACCCGAGTGCCCGCATTGCGCGGAGGACGAATGTTGGGGAAATAACGGAACAGCAGGAACAGGCCGAACACGGCGGTGATCGGCGTGACGGCAAAGGCCGCACGCCAGCCGAAGGCTTCCGTGACCGACCCGCCAAGCACCGGACCAACGCCGCTTGCCATCGCAAACGCGGTAGACAGCAAAGCCTGCCAGCGCACGCGTCTCAAGGGGTCGGGGAACAGGTCTGCCGGGGCCGCGAAGGCGGTGGCGATCATCATGCCGCCGCCCAGGCCTTGCAAGGTGCGGGCAGCGATCAGATGCTGCATGGTCTGCGACAGGCCACAGAGCACCGAGCCGATTGCCAGGATCGCAACCGAGGCAAGAATGAACGGCTTGCGCCCGTACAAGTCACCCAGACGCCCGAAGATCGGAATGGTGATGGCCGAGGCCAGCAGGTATCCCGAGCCGACCCAGGCATACAGGCTCATGCCGCCGAGTTCTTGTGCAACCCGGGGCAAGGTGGTGCCGACGATGGTGGAATCGAAGGCCACCAGGATGATGGTGACGGCCACCCCCGCCATGGCCAGCAGCAATTCTCGATGACTGGCGGGAGGGGTGGCCGACGAAGGTGGGCCGTTCGACTGCGGCCCGTCGGAAGCGGAACTATCGGAAGCTGGGCCGGCCGAAGACGGCCCGTTCGATGCAGAGTCAGACACGTTCGAAGATACCTGCGGCGCCCATTCCGGTTCCCACACACATGGTCAGCATGCCGTAGCGCAGATTGCGTCGTCGCAGTCCGTGCACGATGGTGGCGGCGCGAATCGCGCCTGTCGCGCCCAACGGATGGCCGAGCGCAATGGCACCGCCGAGCGGGTTGACGCGCGCTGGGTCCAGACCAAGGTCGCGGATCACCGCCAGACTCTGGGCGGCAAACGCTTCGTTCAGTTCGATCCAGTCGACATCCTGCTGCGTGATGCCTGCCAACTTCAGCGCCACCGGAATGGCTTCCTTCGGTCCGATGCCCATGATCTCGGGCGGCACGCCTCGCACAGCCGACGACACAAAGCGCGCCAGCGGGGTCAGATTGTATTCCTTTAGTATCCGCTCGGACACTAGAATGAGCGCCCCTGCCCCGTCGGAAGTTTGCGAACTATTGCCGGCAGTAACGCTGCCACCGGCGGCGAATACCGGACGCAGTTTCGCCAGCGCGTCCAGGCTGGTATCGATGCGCGGCCCTTCGTCCAGCGAGATGTTTCGCTCGCGGGTGCGGATCTCGCCGCTTTGCAGGTCGGCGCTACGCTCCACCACTTGCACCGGCACGATCTCGTCCGAGAACTCACCCGCTTGCTGTGCGGCGATCGCACGTTGATGCGATTGCAGCGCGAACGCGTCCTGGTCTTCGCGCGATACCTTCCACTGCGTGGCCACACGTTCGGCCGTCAGGCCCATGCCGTAGGCAATGCCGATGTTCTCGTCGCCCTGGAACACAGACGGATTGATCGACGGCGCATTGCCCATCATCGGCACCTGGCTCATCGACTCGGTGCCGCCAGCGATGATCACGTCGGCTTCGCCCACACGAATGCGGTCGGCAGCCATGGTGATGGCCGCCAGGCCCGAGGCGCAGAAGCGGTTGATGGTGGCACCGCCCACCGTCTTGGGCAGGCCAGCCAGCAGCACGCCGATGCGCGCCACGTTCAAGCCTTGCGGGCCTTCGGGAATGGCGCAACCGATGATGGCGTCTTCAATGCGCGCAGGGTCCAGCCCCGGCACTTGGGCCAGCGCAGCGTGAATGGCGCGCACCAGCAGGTCGTCGGGGCGAACGTGGCGGAACGCACCGCGCGGCGCACGGCCGATCGGCGTGCGCGAAGCGGCCACGATGTAGGCATCTTGCAGAACTCGGGTCATCGGAAATCTCCAGAATCGTTCAATTGCGCACCGGCTTGCCGTTTTGCACCATGCCCATGATTCGCTCCTGGGTCTTGGGGTGCGTGAGCAGGCCCGTGAAGGCACGGCGTTCCAGCGCCAGCATCCATGCCTCGTCAACCAGCGTGCCGGCATCGACGTCACCACCCGACATGACCGAGGCGATGGTGCGAGCCAGATGGAAGTCGTGCGGCGAGATGAAGCCGCCATCACGCATGTTCACCAGCTGTGCCTCGATGGTGGCCAAGCCGTCGCGGCCCACCACCGGGAAGCGCCCGCGCAGCGGCGGCCGCCATGCGGCGTCGCGCAGCGCGCGTGCCTCGCGTACAGCGGCAAACAGCAACTCGTGCGCGTTCATCACCACCGCGTCGACATCCAGCAGGTAGCCCATGCGTCGGGCTTCGATAGCAGAGCGCGACACCTGGGCAGTGGCCGCTTGCAGCACGTATTTTTTGAGGAAATGCAGCAACGGCGCATCGGGTGCGGAAGCTTGTTCCTCAGCCGCGCGACGGGCACCGTAGGTCAGGCCACCCGCGCCGGGCACCAGACCCACACCCACTTCCACCAGCCCCATGTAGCTTTCCAGATGGGCCACGCGGCGGGTGGTGTACAGCGCCAGTTCGCACCCACCCCCCAACGCCATGCCCGAGATCGCCGCGATGGTCGGCACCATCGCGTAGCGCAGTCGCAGCATCAGTTCCTGCAGGCGCTTTTCTTCGGGTTCGATGGCGGCCGCGCCGCCCGACATGAAGAGCGGCAACATGGCCTGCAAGTCGGCACCAGCCGAGAACGGTTCGTCGGGACTCCAGATCACCAGACCCCGATAGTCGCGTTCGGCCAGGTCAACGGCGTGCAGCAGGCCGGTGGTGACAGCCGGGCCGATTGCATGCATCTTGGTCTTGATGGTGGCGATCAGCACATCGTGCATGTTCTTCTTGTCCAGCGTCCACAGCCGCAGCGAGTCGTCTTCGAACACGGTCTTGCCGGCGGTCGTGGGGGATGCGGCTTCTTCACCGATCAGCGGCGCGCGGAACACCTGTCGTCCATACACCGGCAAGCTGGAACGCGCCTCGAATTTGCCGCTGGTGGGGTTCCACGACCCCATCGATGCATGCACACCTTCGCGGTCCGCAACCGGGCCTTGCAATACCCACGCGGGCAAGGGTTCGTTCGACAAGGCCACGCCTGCCGCGATGTCATCCTGAATCCAGCCCGCCACCTCGCGCCAGCCCGCGGCCTGCCACAGTTCGAACGGGCCGATCGTTTGCCCGAAGCCCCAGCGCATGGCGAAATCCACATCGCGTGCGGTGTCGGCAATGTCGGCCAGGTGCACCGCAATGTAGTGGAAGGTGTCACGCAGAATTGCCCACAGGAATGCGGCCTGCGGGTTGGTGGATTCACGCAGCAGTCGCAGGCGCTTGGCCGGGTCTTTTTTCTTCAGGATGGCGGCGACGTCATCGTCGGCCTTTCCCCCTGACGCCACGTATTCACCGCTGGCCGGGTCCAGACGCAGAATGTCGCGTCCCTGCTTGCGGTAGTAGCCCGCGCCGGTCTTCTGGCCCAGCTTGCCATCGGTAACCAGCTTGGCCAATGTGGCAGGCGTGTCGAACCAGGCTTTGAACGGGTCGTCCGGCAGCTTGTCGCGCATGGTGCCGATCACATGCGCCAGCGTGTCCAGCCCCACCACATCGGCAGTACGGAAGGTGCCCGACTTGGCGCGGCCAAGTTTGGCCCCGGTCAGGTCGTCCACCACATCTACGCTCAAACCGAACTTCTCGGCCTCGGCAATGGTGGCCAGAATGCTGAACACCCCTACCCGGTTGCCGATGAAATTCGGCGTGTCACGTGCGCGCACCACGCCCTTGCCCAGCACGCTGGTCAGGAAGCTTTCCAGCGGATCGAGAATGTCGGCACGCGTGGCTACCGTGGGGATCAATTCCACCAGGTGCATGTAGCGCGGCGGGTTGAAGAAGTGCACGCCGCAGAAGCGGCCGCGCAAGTCCTGGTCGAAGCCTTCGGACAGTTCCGTGATCGACAGGCCTGACGTGTTCGATGCAAAGATCGCGTGCGGCGCAATCGCCGGGGCCACTTTTGCGTACAGGCCGTGCTTCCAGTCCATGCGCTCGGCAATCGCTTCGATCACCAGATCGCACTCACCCAGCAAGGCCAGGTCGTCGTCATAGTTCGCAGGCGTGATGAAGTCGGCCAGGTCTGGGGCCGCGAGCGGCGCGGGATTGATTTTCTTCAGATTCTCGATGGCCTTGATCGCCACGCCGCTGCGCGGGCCGTCCTTGGCCGGCAGGTCGAACAAGACCACCGGCACCCGTGCGTTGACGCAGTGCGCGGCAATCTGCGCGCCCATCACGCCCGCACCCAGCACCGCGACCTTTCTTACGATGAATGTCGACATCTAGCTTCCTTGCAGTAATCGAAACGCGGCCGGAACCGCCTGTGAATTCGGATCGGGAATCAGCTCAGCAAGCAGTTCAGAACAGCGCTGCATCCATCGATGTCAACACATCGACACCGCTGCGTGCCGCAGTGATGTGGAACGCGGTTTCCGGCAGCAGGCGAGCAAAGTAGAAACGCGCCGTGGCCAGCTTGGCTTGGTAGAACGGATCATTGTCGGCAGCATGATCCAGCGCCACGCGCGCGGCCCGTGCCCAGAAGTACGCATACACCAGGTGGCCCAGCACCCGCAGGTAATCTACCGCCGCCGCGCCCACTTCGTCAGGATTGCCAAACGCCTTCATGCCGATTTCCATCGACAGCTTGGTCACCTTGTCGCCCAGATCGACCAGCGGCGAGATGAATTCCTTCATGGCCGGATCGGTGTCGTGTTCATCCACAAAAGCGGCCACCTGTTCACCGAAGCGACGCAGCACCGCGCCGTTGTCGCGCAGCACCTTGCGGCCCAGCAAGTCCAGCGCCTGAATGGCATTGGTGCCTTCGTAGATCATGTTGATGCGCGCATCGCGCACGTACTGCTCGACACCCGACTCGCGGATGTAGCCGTGCCCGCCATACACCTGCATGGCCAGCGAGGCGCTCTGGAAGCCGTTGTCGGTCATGAAGGCTTTGACGATGGGGGTCATCAGCGCCACCATCTCGCCCGATTCCTTGCGCACCACCGGGTCTGGATGCGTCAAGGACTTGTCCAGTTCCAGCGCCACCCAATACCCCATCATGCGACCGCCCTCGGCATAGGCCCGGGCCGTCAGCAGCATGCGGCGCACATCAGGGTGCACGATGATCGGATCGGCAGGTTTGTCGGCTGCCACGACACCTTTCAGCGACCGACCTTGCAGACGTTCGCGGGCGTATATGGCAGCGTTCTGATACGCCACCTCGTTCAGCCCCAAGCCCTGCATGCCCACCCCCAGGCGGGCACCGTTCATCATCACGAACATGGCGTTCAGGCCCTTGTTCGGTTCCGACACCAGGTAGCCCGTCGCGCCGTCCAGCGAGATCTGGCAGGTGCTGTTCGCATGGATGCCCATCTTGTGTTCGATGCCCGTGCACAGCACGCGGTTGCGCTCGCCGGTTTGTGCTTCCGAATCCAGCAGGAACTTGGGTACCAGGAACAGCGAAATGCCCTTGGTGCCGGCCGGCGCGCCAGGCAGTTTGGCCAACACCAGATGCACGATGTTGGTGGTCATGTCGTGCTCACCGGACGAGATGAAAATCTTGTTGCCGGTCAGACGATACGAGCCGTCTTCCTGCGGTTCGGCACGCGTGCGGATCAAGCCCAGGTCGGTGCCGCAATGAGCTTCGGTCAGGCACATGGTGCCCATCCACTCGCCCGACACCAGCTTGGGCAGATAGTCGTTCTTCTGCGCCGGTGTGCCGTGCGCGTGCAGGCATTCATACGCACCGGTCGTCAGCCCCGGATACATGGCCCAGGCCTGATTGGTCGAATACAGCATTTCGTACAGCGCGTTCTGCACCAGCAAGGGCAAGCCCTGCCCCCCGAATTCCGGGTCGGCCCCCAGCGCAGGCCACCCCCCTGCGCAATATTCTTCCCAGGCCGTGCGGAACCCCTTTGGCGTGCGAACCGTGTTGGTTGCCGCATCGAAATGGCACCCTTGTTCATCGCCGCTGCGGTTCAGCGGAAACAGCACCTCACCGCAGAATTTGCCTGCCGCGTCGACCACTTGGTTGAGGGTGTCGGCATCCAGTCCGGCGTACTTGGGAATGTCTGCGTACACGGCACCGACATTGAGCACTTCGTGCATCACAAACATCTGGTCGCGCAGGGGTGCTTGGTAATGGGGCACGGTTTTCCTCCTGGAAAAAGCGATGAGGGGACGGGATGACCATGAACGTGGGCATATCAGAACAGCGGTTCGTGACACGGCCCATGCGGCTACCCTCGGGAGCTGCGGTAACTGTCGACCAGGCGCGCAAAGCCCGCGTGGGCGCGCCCGGTACAGCCGTCGAGTTTCAGGAAACGGGCGTCGTGGTGCAAAGACAGCACCAGTCCGCAGACTTCAAACACCAGTTGGGTCGGATCGGTATCGGCAGCCAGGTGGCCGCATTCAACCGCTTGCTGGCTGGCGCGCAGCAAGGCACCGCGCCAGATGCCAACGAGTTCGATCAGTGCGGCACGCACGGGGCCGGGCCGGTCGTCGTATTCGACGGCACCGCCGATGTAGATGCAGCCTTGCGAGATTTCCAGCGTGACGCGATGCACCCAGTTGGCGAACAACGCCTCCAGGCGCGGCAGCCCGCGCGGCTGTTGCATGGCGGGCAGAAAGACATCGGCCACAAATCGCTGGTGGTAGGCCTGCACCACGGCAATCTGCAAATCTTCGCGTGAACCGAAGTGCGCAAAGACACCGCTCTTGCTCATGTGCATGCGTTCGGCCAGCAGGCCGATCGTCAGCCCTTCGATGCCTTCGGTGGCAGACCACGCCAGTGCCGCGTCAAGAATGGCCGCGCGCGTGAGTTCGCCCTTGGTGCGGGGCGTGTCAGCAGGAACCCCGGAAGCAACCCCGTGGACAAGCGCGGAGGAGGCACGCGCAGACGCGCCTTGCGGCAAGTCGGACGCCGACTTGGAAACAGGCTCGGGAAAAGACTCAGGCACAGGCCCAGGAAATGACCCTGGACCATTCAAGGCGGGCGACATGCGACATCCTTCGGCGATCCATCCGGTACGACCAAAAAAGAACGGTCGTACTAATTCAGGACAGCGTAGCCCGAAGCGGGCCAAAAGCGAAGTCGGGTAGTCACCCGTTACCTGCTCGACCGCATGCGTCATGCCAGCCGGGCAATCACCCCTGGGCGGACGCGTTGATCCAGATGATGCGGGCCAGAACCGTGGACGGGTTGCTGAACATGTGCGGCAAAACAGAGGGGAAGCGGAACGCGTCGCCTTGTTCCAGCACATGCACTTCGTCGCCCAGCATCAGCTGCAGCTGGCCTTCCAGCACGTAGCCGGCTTTCTCGCCGTAGTGGCGGTGGAAATGATCGCCTGAACTGCCACCCGGGGCGAGTTCGAGTTCGTACATCTCGATCACCGCCGGACCGTCGGGCGAGATCAGGTGCTTGACCACGCCCGAGGGCGACAGGCGCAGCAGCCGCCGTTCGCTTGCACGCACCACAAAGGACGGCGGACGCACTTCCTTCGGTTCTTCGAAGAAGTGCGAGATCGGCACGTCGAGCGCCACGCTCAACAGCCGCAGCGAACGCAGCGACGGTGTCGACAGACCACGTTCGATCTGACTGATCATGCCGGTCGACAAGCCAGTGCGTTCGGCCAGTTCCTTCAAGCCCAAGCCAGCCGCCTTGCGCAAGGCCCGCGCGCTCTCGCCGATGCGCTGGTCGATGCCGTCATTGCCATCGTCCGCGGCAGGTTCGGGCTCAACGACCAGTAGCGGCTTGGCAGGCTTGTCGGGCTTGGCGGCTTTGAGACTGGGAGTGGACTTCGTCTCGGACAGAGCCGCCCGTGCTGTCGATTTGGTGTTGGACATGATCGGAAAAAAGAGGATGGCCAGATGTCGACTTTACGTTGACAAAGAATTCACTGTGATTAAAACTGAAAAAACAAATTGTACCTGTGTTGAAAAAACCAGGATCGCATTTCCCGCGAATCGGAAGAGACATTGGCCGCCAAGGCCACTAGGGAATGGACATGAGCAGCAGGCGTGTTGAAGGCGTGTCCATCAGGAACGCCAGCAAGCAGTACGAGACTTTTTGCGCGCTCGACCGCGTGAGCCTCGATGTGGCTCCCGGCGAGTTCGTGTCCATCCTGGGCCCCTCCGGCTCGGGCAAGACCACCTTGCTGGGCATCCTCGGCGGCTTCGTGCAGCCCACCGGCGGTTCAGTGTTTCTGGGCGACCAGGACATCACCTTTGCCCCGCCGCACACCCGCGAAATCGGCATCGTGTTTCAGAACTATGCCTTGTTCCCGCACATGACGGTAGGCGAAAACGTCGCCTTCCCCCTGCGTGCACGGCGTGAACCGAAAGCCAGCTGGGCGGCCAAGGTGCGCAGCGCATTGGCCACTGTCGCGCTGGACGGCTATGAAGACCGCCGCATTTCGCAGCTGTCTGGCGGACAACGCCAGCGCGTGGCGCTGGCACGGGCCATCGTATTCGAACCGCGTCTGATTCTGATGGACGAACCGCTGTCCGCCCTGGACAAGCAACTGCGCGAGACCATGCAGCTGGAATTGCGCCAACTGCATCGCAAGCTTGGCGCAACCGTGATCTACGTGACGCACGATCAGCGTGAAGCGCTGACGATGAGCGACCGGGTTGCCATCCTGAACCGGGGCAAGCTGGTTCAGATCGATACCCCCGAGCGCCTGCACAACCACCCGCGCGATACCTTTGTCGCCAGCTTCATCGGCGAAGCCACGCTGGTGCCAGTGACCCGTCACGGTGCGAACACCGTGCAGCTGGGCGACACCGTGCTGGCCTCGGCGCACCCGCTGCCCGACACCGACGAATTGTTCCTGGCCGTACAGGCCGAAAAGCTGTTGATCGACGAAGGCCAGGCCGATGCGAACCACTTGCGCGGTCGGGTGACCGAAGTGCTGTTCCAGGGTGAAAGCGTGCGGGTCTTCGTTGAAGTTGCACCGGGTGTGGTGCTGAATCTGCGCCAGCCTTCTCACCATGCAGGCCGTCAGCGCATTGCGGCCATCGGCGACACCATGCCGCTGTCCCTGCACCCCCAAGACACCATCGTCGTTCCCCGCGCGCCGGCCTGAATTCCGGGCACGCGCACTGTCCCGCACGGTCCTCTTCCTACCCCAGACACAGAGACACACACATGCCTGCCCCGCTCAATCAATACAAGGTTCTTACCTTCGACGTTGTCGGCACCTTGATCGACTTCGAAAGCGGCGTGCTCGCCGCCGTGCGCCAGCTTGGTGGTGCCAAGGCCGCCGCACTCAGCGACGACGACATCTTCGGCCCCTACATTCGCGGACGCGATGCGCACTACGGCCGATCCAGCTTTGCAATGAAGGACGTCTACCTGTCGCTGGCCAAGGAACTGGGCCTGCCCGATGACTCGGCCACGGCCGATGCCTTCCAGCTGTCCGTGCTGCGCTGGCCCGCGTTTGCCGATTCGGTCGAAGCCTTGCAGCGCCTGCGTCGCCGCTTCCGCCTGGTGGCCATGACGAACGCCGACCGCACCGCCTTCAGCGCGTATTCGGCCACGCTGGGCAATCCCTTCCACGACAGCGTGACCTGCGACGAAACCGGCGTGGCCAAGCCTGACCCGCGCTTCTTCGCGTTCAACAAGGGACGTCAGTCTGCCTTCGGTTTCCAGCAGCATGAAATCCTGCACGTGGCGCAAAGCCAATATCACGACATCGGTGTGGCACGTGAGCAGGGCTATCAGGTGTGCTGGATCGAACGCCGTCAGGGCCAGAAGGGCTTCGGTGCGACGCCCGATCCCAAGGAAGTGACCACGCCGGATTACCACTACGCCACGCTGGCGCAGTTGGCCGACGCCGCCGACGCAGCGTTCTGATCCGCGCACCGCGCCCGTCACTGTCACCCCCACTCGCCCACCGCCGCCATGACTGCGCCGCTCCCTGAAATCTCGTCACTGTGGATGGACACGGCCGCCCGTGCGCCGCGCTTTCCAGCACAGGCCGGGACAACCCAGTGTGACGTCGCCATCATCGGCGGGGGCTATACGGGGTTGTCTACCGCGCATCACTTGACACAGGCAGGCCTGGCCCCGGTGGTGCTGGAAGCCAGCCGCATCGGTTGGGGTGCAAGCGGGCGCAATGGCGGTGTGGTGTCTGCAAAGTTCCGCATCTCGTCGGCCGACATCGCTGGCACCTACGATCTGGCCATGGCACGACGCATGGCGCAGATCGCCAACGAGTCGGTCGAACTGATCGGGGAACTGGTCGACACCTGCAATATTCCCGACGCAGGTTTCATGATGTCGGGAAACCTGAAGTGCGCGCACAACGCGGTGTCGATGGACAAGCTGCGCGCCGAGCAGCAATGGCTTGCCACCAACATGGGCGACACCGGGTTGCGCATACAAAGTGCGGCTGAAGTCGCGGAAGAAACCGGGTCGCGCGATTTTGTCGGCGGCCTGCTCAACCCGCATGGCGGCTTGATTCACCCCTTGAATTTTGTACGTGGCCTGGCGGAATCCGTCAGCCGCGCAGGCGTGCCGGTGTTCGAACAAAGCCCGGTGCGAGCCATGCGCCGTGACGGTGAACGCATGCTGCTGGAAACGCCGTCGGGCACGGTCAGCGCCAAGCAGGTGGTGATTGCCACCAACGCGTATTCCGACCTGACACCGGCCACGGTGCAGGTGCAACGCACGCTGGTGCCGTTTCGCAGCGCACTGATCGCCACCGAACCGCTGACCACACCGGCCTTTGCCAAGCTGCTTGCCACCAATCGCAGCTATACCGAGACGCGTCGGATGATGCGCTGGTTCCGGCGTGCCGGTGACCGCATTCTGTTCGGCGGGCGTGGCGCTTTTGGCAAGGCCGATTCGGCCGCCGCGACAGACGCACTGCGACGCAAGATGGTCGCGATCTTCCCCGAACTGGCGTCGGTGCAGGTCACGCATCGCTGGTCGGGCCTGGTCGGCATGACGCTTGACAGCGTGCCGCATGTGGGCAGGCTCGACCCCTATGTGAGTTATGCCGTGGGCTACAACGGCGCGGGTGTCGCCATGTCCACCTTGATGGGGCGTTACCTGGCGCGCATCGTGCAAGGCGAGACGCCCGAACTTGGCCTGTTGTGGGCCCCGCATCTGAAGAAGCTTCCGTTCTACCCGGTACGCGAACCTGCGGTGCGCATGGTCGCGGGCTGGTACCAGTTCCTTGATGCCATTGGCCGCTGACGGCCAGGGCTACGTCCTGAAGCCCCCTCTTCGCTTGTCCCTTGGAGTCAGACGATGTTCACCTTGCACCGCACACTTGCCGCCCCTGCCCTGATCGCGGGCGCGCTGCTGAGCACCTCGGCCCTGGCCGCAGGTCAGATCACCTTCGTATCGCAAGGCGGTGCATGGCAGGAGGCGCAGACCGCCGTGATCCTGAACCCTGCCGCCAAGATGCTGGACATTCGCATCAATCAGGACAGCGTGCCGGACGCCTGGCCGATGATCAAGACGCAGGGCGAGACCGGCAAACCGATCTGGGACGTGGTGGACACGCCCACCGCAAACTGCCTGCGCGGCGGTCAGGCGGGGCTGATCGAGAAACTGGATTTCAGCAAGATCCCGAACGCGGCGGCCATGCCCGATGCGTACAAGACGCCGTACTCGGTGGCCTACGAGTTCTATTCCAGCGTGCTGGCCTTCAACACCAAGACCTACGCGGCAACGCAACCCAAAAGCTGGGCCGATTTCTGGGACGTGAAGAAATTCCCGGGCCGTCGTGCACTGCGCAACCATCCGCTGGCCACGCTTGAAGCCGCGCTGATGGCCGATGGTGTCGCGCCCGACAAGCTCTACCCGCTGGACGTTGATCGGGCCTTCAAGAAGCTGGAAGAGATCAAGCCGAACATCACAGTATGGTGGACGTCTGGTGGCCAGTCGGCACAGCTGTTGAACGACGGTGAAGTCGACATGATCATGGCCTGGAACGGCCGGGTCAGCGCGATCATGAAAGAAGGTGCCAAGGTGGGCTTCACCTACGACCAGGGCGTGCTGCAAAGCACTCACCTGTGCGTGCTGAAGAACGCGCCGAACCTGGACAACGCACACCGTTTCATCAACGCCGCGATCTCGCCTGAACTGCAGGCCGGTATCCCGTCGAAGATCGACTACGGCCCGGGCAACCCGGAAGCCTTCAAGACCGGCAAGATCCCCGAAGCCATGGTGGCCACGCTGCCCAGCGCGCCGGTCAATGCGTCCAAGCAGGCACTGATGGCCTACGACTGGTGGACCTCGCCTGCGGGTGAAGCAGCAGAGAAGCGCTGGTTGGGCTTCATGCAGAAGTGATGGTGAAAGTGATGTTGAAAGTGCCGTTGTAAGTGCTGCTGAAGTAGCGCCAAGTTGATGCTCACGATGATGTCGCCACGACATCATCGTGATGCATCGCCGGTGCACAGATAACCGCAGGAGACCTGCATGCAATCCCTGTCCGATCCGACCGCCATACTGGCCCGGCAGCATGCCCGCCGCGATCATCGCATCATGCTCGCGCTGTCTGTGCCGTCAGCAGCCATTGTGTTCCTGCTGCTGGTGCTGCCCATGGCCTGGCTGCTGTGGCAGTCGTTCTACGACAAGGGATTCACGCTGGGACACTACCAGCGCATTTTCAGCGACCCGGCTTACCTGGGCACGTTCTGGCTGACCTTTCGGATCAGCCTGATCACCACCTTGTTGGCCTTGCTGCTGGGCTACCCGGTGGCGTTTGCGGCAGCGGCCGCACCGCCGCGCTGGCGGCTGTTCATCCTGACGCTGGTACTGATTCCACTGTGGACCAGCGTATTGGTGCGCGCCTACGCCTGGCTGATTCTGTTGCAGCGAAGCGGGGTCATCAACAAGACGCTGCTGGGCATGGGCTGGATCGATCAGCCGCTGTCCTTGATTCACAATGAACTGGGCACCTTGATCGGCACCACGCACATCCTGCTGCCCTTCATGATCCTGCCCATGTACGCCACCATGCAGAAGATTCCGCGCGAGCTGCTGATGGCAGGGTCGAGCCTGGGCGGCTCACCGTCGCACGTGTTCTGGCGGGTGTTCTTCCCCTTGTCCTTGCCGGGCGTGCTGGCCGGCACCACGCTGGTCTTCGTGCTGTGCCTGGGCTTCTACATCACGCCTGAACTGCTGGGCGGCGGCAAGACCATGATGGTGTCGATGCTGGTCAGCCGCAATGTCGAGCTTTACAACCAATGGGGTGCGGCCAGTGCGGTCAGTGTGGTCTTGCTGATCTGCGTGTTCGCCGTCTTCGCAGTGATCGGGCGCATTCTGCCCATTGAACGCATCGTGGCCCCAAGATGAAACGCCAACCCATCCTGCTTGCCTTCGTGGTGCTGGTGTTGTTGTTCCTGGCACTGCCGATTTTCATCATCGTGCCAATGTCGTTCTCGGAAGCGCGGTTCCTGAGCTTCCCGCCACCCGGTTATTCGCTGCGCTGGTACACGGCCTTCTTTACCAACCCTGCCTGGCTCGATGCCGCCAAAACCAGCCTGACGGTTGCGGTATTGGCCACGGTGATTGCCACGCCGATCGGTATTGCGGCGGCGTATGCCATCAGCAACTCCACACTGCGTGTGGTGCGCTGGATTCGCGCCATGCTGCTGTTGCCGCTGATGATCCCGGTGATCATCGTCGCCATTGGCGTGTTCTTCGTCTATGCGCAAATGGGGCTGATCGCCACCATGACGGGCCTGGTGCTGGCCAACGTGATGCTGGGCCTGCCATACATGGTGATCTCGGTCACGGCCGGGCTGGCCAGCTTCGACATCAACCAGGAAATGGCCGCGCGCAGCCTGGGCATGAACCGCTTCCGCAGCGTGATGGCGGTGACGCTGCCGCAGATCCGACCAAGCATCGTGTCAGGTGCGGTGTTTGTCTTCATCTCGGCGCTGGATGAAACCATCGTGTCGCTGTTCATTTCGGGTGGGCAGAACCAGACGCTGACCAAGCGCATGTTCACGTCTTTGCGCGACGAGATCGACCCGACGATTGCGGCAATCAGCACCTTGCTGACGGCTGCGTCGTTTGTGCTGGTGATGGTGGTGGCGCTCAGTCGACGCAAGAAGAACGAGTAAAAAAACGAATAAGAAGCAGGCGACAAAAATGCAGCAGGGGCACCTGAGCGCCCCTGCTGATCGATCATCGACGACGCCGGATCATGACGGCATCGCGTATTGCTTCGCTTACGGCATCACGCAGGGTCCTTCACAGACTTCGTGCTGAACTTGGACGGGTCCAGTTTGCGCAGAATCGGCAGACCTGCCGCGTTCTTCGACTGGGCCGCGATGTACTCCAGGAACACGTCGGCATCGAGCACACCGATGTCCAGGCGACGCGACAGCGGCAGTGCTGCCAACGAGGTATAGCCGTCACCGCCGGTTGCGTTGAAGCTCAGCACGAACAGCTTGTACATCGTGGTGGTGTCGCTCAGGTTCAGCAGACGCCAGGTGTCGGTCGTGCGGTTGTGGATTTCCAGATTGCTGATGCGATTGCCCTTGGGCTGGCTGGCATCGACATCGAAGCGCACGCCGCCTGCATACGGGTAGGGACCCGTCGTGGCAGTGGGACCGTAGGTGGCTTCCATGCCGTCTTCCAGCATGGCCTTGATCTCGGGTGCGGTGATCTCCACACGCCACAACATGTTGCCGTAGGGCAGCACTTCGATTGCCTTGCCCGCCGTGACTTCACCTTGCAGCGGCACACGCACACCACCACCGCTTTGCAGCGTCAGATCGGCACCGCCATAGGACTTGTCGGCGATTTCCAGGAAGGCCTGGGCGGCAATCTGCTGGATGTCGCCACCACGACGTGTGACGTCGCCCAGCGCATTGCACGCGGCGCTGGAACGACCATAGTCATTCCAGCGTGCCGTCGAGGTTGCGCTGCCACCCGGGACCCGGCGCGAGCACAGCTCGTCGGGAGCCACAGCCACCACGGTGCGGTTGAAGACGTCGACCTTTTCCTTGAACGGTGCCAGCACGGCAGTGGCCGATGCGTCGGGAGCCGTGACACGCAGGAAGCCGCTGGCAGCAATGTCGGCCATCATCGCGGTACGGTCAGCGGCAGACACGGCAGCGGTGCCGATCTTCAGGTCGTCGCCGATCAGCACGTGCGGCGTGCCCGAGCAGCTGGTGACATCGCCATTGGCGTCGAAGTTGACCTTCAGTTCACCCACCACGCGGCTGTATTCCCAGGCCTGCACCACGCAGACGTTCTTGCCATCCTTGCCGGTCAGGCGGGTCGGGTAAGCGCCACCCGCAGTGGCGCTCAGACGGTAAGCCGCCATGTTGGTGGGGCCGAGCAAGGTGTGCGAATCGCCGCCCACGATCACATCCACGCCTTCGAACTTGGGTGCCAGTTCGACGTCGTAGGTGTAGCCGATGTGGCTCATCAGAATGATCTTGTTCACGCCGCTTGCGCGCAGGCGATTGACCTCGCGCTGACCGGCCGCCAATTCGTCTTCGAAGACCGTATCGGCATCCGGGCTCGACGAAGACTTGGTCTTTCCGGCGATGGTCAGACCGACGATGCCGATCTTCTGGCCGCCCCGCTCTACTACTACCGACGGCTTCACGTAGTCAGGTGCACGCGATGCGGCCAGCGCCGAGTTCGCGCCGAAGGTCACGTTGGCGCTCAGGGCAGGCGTCTTGCAGCTGCCGGCATGCAGCAGGTCGATGAAGCTCTTGAGATGCGTGTCGCCCTTGTCGAACTCGTGATTGCCGAGCGTGAATGCATCGAAGCAAACCGTGTTCATCATGGCGGCATCCGGCTCGCCGGTGGCACCCGCGCGGTTGAAGTACAAGGTCCCGGTCTGGGCATCGCCTGCGTGCAGCTTGAGCACGTTGGGCGAATCCTTGGCCAGTGCGTCGATAGCCGCTTTCACGCGCGCAAAACCGCCCATGGGCACGGTTACCGTCTTGAGGGTGCCATCGGCACCGGCCAGCGCCAGCGTGGTCGATGCACCATCGAGATTCGAATGGTGATCGTTGATGTGCAGGATGGTCAGGGCAAGCGGCTGCGCGGCAGGCGGCGTCACCGGGGGGGTGACGGGTGCGGGCGTCGAATCATCGCCACCGCAAGCGGACAGCAGGCAGGCGATGGAGGTCGCGGCAAAAATCGTGCGAATGGTCATCAGGAAAAATAGCCGATGGGGTGAGGGCCGCCATGGTCGCAAGCCAGCGTGTCCCCACGATGACGTTTATTTTTCAGCCAAATGACAGGTATTGATGCGACCCCACCGCGCTCAGTAGTTGTTGCCCTTCCCGCTGAGCGCCACCGCAATGCGCAGCAAGGTATAGGCAATGCGATGACCCAGGCGACTGATCCAGCCCAGACGGCCGAATTCTTCAGCCAGCATCTGCTTGCCACCCGTCTTGATCGCCAGTTCAAGCTCGTCGCGCAACTGCGTGGCAAACGCCTTGTCGGCCACCACCACGTTGGCCTCACGCGCCAGCAGCAGGCTGAACGGGTCCAGGTTGGACGACCCGACGGTGGCATGACCGTCGATCACCGCCACCTTCGCGTGCAGGATACTGGGCATGTATTCGTAGATCTCGATGCCCGACTTCAGCAAGGACTCGTACAGGGAACGCGAGGCCATGTGCTGCAGGCGATATTCGACCATGCCTTGCAACAGCAGCCGTACGCGTACTCCACGCGCCGCCGCCTGACGCAATGCCTTGCGGAAGGTGTGTCCCGGGAAGAAGTAGGCATTGGCAATGATGATGTCGTGCGTGGCCTTGGCCATCGCATCGAGATAGGCTTGCTCGATGCTCTGCCGATTGCGCAGGTTGTCGCGCGTGATCAGGGCCGCGCGCATGTTTCCGGTGGCCTTGGGTGTGGCCGAACGTTTCATCGGCCCGAAGGCTTTGGCCCAGCTGGCTGGCCGTGTGCGCGTGCGCGCCCATTCCAGCTTGGCCCACAGACGCCGCTGCGCATGCACCACCTCAGCCACCACCGGGCCCGTGACGCGCACCGCAAAGTCAAAGCGCGGGTGTTCCAGATGACCGTGATTGGGGTCGGTGTTGTCGTCCAGAATGTTGATGCCGCCGACGAAAGCCAGGGTCTCATCGATCACCGCCGTCTTGCGGTGCAGACGGCGCAGTCGCTGGCGCGACAATGCAAAGCGGTAACGCCCTCCGCGTTCGGGGCGATAGACGTTGCACTGACCACCGGCCTCACCCAGCAACCGTACCAGTTCATCAGCCGTGGACGCACTGCCGAATCCGTCGAGGGCAACCCGTACCTGCACGCCGCGTCTGGCTGCCGCTTGCAAAGCCTGCACCACGCATTCGCCCGACGCGTCGTGCGAGTAGATATAGGTCTCGATGTGCACCGAATGCTTGGCGCGCCCGATGGCTTCGCACAGGGCCGGGAAAAACTCGCCCCCGCCGCGCAGCAGTCGCACGTCGTTGCCGGGCAACCACTTGGTCCGTACCGACACACGTCTCACGGAAGTTCCAGCTCGGCGATCAGGGGGGCATGGTCGGACAGACGCGTCCAGGGGCGGCCTTGCAGCACACGTGCCTGGCGCACCGAGAAACCGCGCTGGTAGATGCGGTCAAGCCGCAGCCACGGGAACAGCGCCGGGAAGGTGCGCGGCGGGCGCGGCGAGATCAGGTTGTTGCCCATGCCAAGCTGTGGGGCACCATGCTGCACACCCGTGCGCAGCTGGTTAAGCATGGTCAGGTCTTTGTTGCGGAACGCGCGGCTGACTACCTTTACGGAATCGCGCAGCGTGGAAAACCCGCCGTGCGATCGCGGTGCCGACGCAAAGACTTCGTGCAGATTCAGCCGGTGCATCAGCAGCGGCGACAGGATGTTGTTCCAATCGTTGAAATCACCCGCGACGATCACCGGCGCATCGCTGGGCACTTCATTGCCAATGCGCGACACCATGGCCTCGATCTGACGCATGCGGCTGCCTTTGAACAGGCCCAGGTGCGCCACGAAGCAATGCACCTCGTGTTCACGGATCTTCACCACCGTATGCAGCAGCCCGCGCTGCTCCATCTTGTGGTCAGAGATATCTTCGTTGTGCGAGGACAGAATCGGGAAACGCGACAACAGCGCATTGCCGTGATCGGTGTGCTCGTGCACGGCGTTGCAACCGTAGGCAGTTTCCATGTGCAGGGCAGCGCCCAGCATTTCATGCTGGGCATCCAGCGTGCCTTTGCGCGCGTTGCGGCCCTGCACTTCTTGCAGAAAAGCCAAGTCGGCGCGCAGGCCGTGCAGGCCCAACCTGAGGTCGTTGAGCGACTCACGCGATCCCAGGGCAGACTTGCCTTTGTGGATGTTGTAGCTGACGACTCGGATGACGGACATGGGTGCTTTGCGGAACGCGATCTGTCGATTCTAGCTGCGCAGGTGCGGCGTGGTTGCGGGTTATCTCTGACGGAACGGTAACAATTGGCAGAAATACTGCGCGCCACGCCTTGGTTGATCAGGCGAACAAGGTGATGTCTTCCATGTTGATCCCGGCCAGGCCAACATTGTTCAGCTGGATGAGATTGGTGAAGCCCGTGCCATTGATGTCGGTCACCAGGAAGGCATCTGACCCGACCTGCCCGACGTAGTAATGCACCGTGCCATTCAACGCTGCCTCGGCTGCCATGAGCAGTTCCACGAGGTTCGAATCAGCCGTGGCGGCTTTCACGAAGTTCGTTGCCGACGCGGCACCAGCCCCTGCCACCTTGATCTGATCGACGCCGGTTTCGAAGTCGGTGATCACTGCGGTTACCTTGCTGTGAATGATGCGATGGGCGCTGGTACTGCTGGCGTCAGCGGTATCGAAGGTGAACGTATCGCGGCCTGCGCCACCGGTCAGCGTATCCAGCGTGCCGGGGGCACGCCCCGTGGCGTGCATCACCGCACCCATGTGGAAGGTGTCGTTGCCGCTGCCACCCACCACCACAGCACCGGCTTCCGAGCCACGTGCCAGCGTGACGACGTTGTCCCCCGCACCCAGGTTGATGCGGGCGTCGGCCGACAGCGCATCGACGCTCAGCGTGACGCCGCCATCACCACCGGTAAAGGTCCTCAATGCAGACAGCGTGCGACCGGAGAAGTCGACCGAGCCACTGCCGGTGACCGTCAGGTCTTCGACCGTGGCGGCGCTGGCGGCAGACAGGGTCAGCGCGTTGGTGCCGGTAGCGGCCACATTCACACTCACGACGCTGGCGCTGGCTGTGGTGTGCGCCAAGGCCACGTAGGCATTGTTTGCGGTGATGTCCAGACTGCTTGCGCGCGCGCCCGCACCAATGCCGGCAACCGGGTCTGTGCCGGCCAGGTCAACCGTGGTCTGCGCCATCGAGGTGCCGACATGGTTCAGCGTCAGCGACAGGTTGGCGGCCGTGCTGCCGGAGAAAGCCACGGCCGCCGTCTGGTTGGCAACCGACAGCGTTGCGTCACCCACGTAGAAGATGCTGCCATCCGACGCGGCATCGGAACCGGTGACATTGACGTGGGTAATGCCTGTGGACTTGCGCAGATCAAGCATCACACCGCTGTTGAGCGTCGTCACGTTCACGATCTCAAGATTGGTCAGCGTGGGGATCTCGCGCCACACAAAGTACAGGCCCAGATTCAAGGTGTCGATGCCGTCGCCGCCATCTAGCTTGTCGTGGGTATTGATCGAATTCACGCGGCTGAACACCGGGCCGTTGAAGATGTCGTTGCCCGCACCGCCGGTGAAGGTATCGGCACCCGTGGTGAGCGTGAAGGTGTCGAAGGGGTCGGGTGCGGGAACGACAGGCTCGGGCACCACTACTTCCGGTGCGCCAACTGCGGGCACGATATCTGTCGGGATCTTTAATGTATTCAAGTGTGCAATGACCTGCTTTGCCAAGGCCAGATCATCGCTGTTTCGCTGGGTGGCGAAGTCCACGCCAATCATGGCTTTTTCGCGGAATATCTCGCGGTCCCTGACTGTTTCTGCGTACTGCGCGTCGCTCAGCTCGGCAGGCTTGATCGGCAGTGGCGTGCTGACCACGTCCACGATCTTCATCACCAGTTGTGCCTTGGCGGCGTCCGACTCCACGCCACCGGCCGCATTCAGTTCGCCCGTCCAGAACGTCAGCCCATTGGCGTCGGGCGCGCGATTGAAGACGGTCTGATAGAAGGTGGTCACGAAGTCGGTGGCACTTTGCGAGCGGGCGTAGATGGCCAGCGACTCGGGGCTGTTCAGCAGCGATTCCGCAATCGAAGATACCGGCGCGCCATTTGTCATGGCCTGGCCCCAGTATGCGAAACCGGAGGCGTCCGGTGCACGATTGAACAACGCGACATACAGATTTGCGATTGCAAGCTGGTGAGCGGAAGTTGCAGTTGCCATGCTGAGAATGAGTCCTGGAAGAGGGTCAATGCCACGTGGGGCAATTTTTCGACCTCGACCTAAGCAATCGGCGTTCCGGCAAGCGGCCAAGCCGTCAGCGCAATGGCTGCAGGAGTGGCAGCGGTACGCGCTGCGCCTTGTCATCGCCATGCAATACGACCGCCCAACCCTGACAGAATTGGCAGCCTCGCCACTTCGTTCACCTATCGGGCATTACGGGTTCAATTCTCTGGTTCGGTATTGCGTACGGAAAAAAATACCCCAAGCCTGAAAAACAGGCTTGGGGTATGTCGATCGATGTCTTGAGTGCAGCGCTCGTGATCGCAAAGGGGTTTTTGCGATCACGCCACGCACGGCGCGGGTATTACGCGGCCGGCTTGGTTTCCACGTTGCGCAGACGGATGTGCAGTTCGCGCAGTTGCTTCTCGTCGACCGGCGACGGAGCTTGGGTCAACAAACACTGAGCACGCTGGGTCTTCGGGAAGGCGATCACGTCGCGGATCGATTCGGCACCGGTCATCATGGTGACGATGCGGTCCAGACCGAAGGCGATACCACCGTGCGGGGGCGCGCCGTATTGCAGGGCGTCCAGCAGGAAGCCGAATTTTTCCTGGGCTTCTTCGGCTTCGATCTTCAGCGCGCGGAAGACCTTGCTCTGCACTTCTTCGCGGTGGATACGGACCGAGCCACCACCGATTTCCCAGCCGTTCAGGACCATGTCGTAGGCCTTGGCCAGCGCCTGACCCGGGTTGGTCGTGAGGAAGTCCTCATGGCCGTCCTTCGGGCTGGTGAAGGGGTGGTGAGCAGCGGTGTAGCGCTGGGCTTCTTCGTCGTATTCGAACATCGGGAAGTCGACCACCCACAGCGGCTTCCAGCCGGTTTCCGACAGACCTTGCTTCTTGCCGAATTCGCTGTGGCCGATCTTGATGCGCAGCGCGCCGATGGCGTCGTTGACGACCTTGGCCTTGTCCGCACCGAAGAACAGGATGTCGCCGTCTTGCGCGCCCGAACGGGTCAGGATTTCAGTCAGGGCCGCAGCGTGGATGTTCTTGACGATCGGCGATTGCAGACCTTCGACACCCTTGGCGATTTCGTTGACCTTGATGTAGGCCAGACCCTTGGCACCGTAGATGGCGGTGAACTGGGTGTAGGCATCGATCTCGCTGCGCGGCATGGCGGCGCCGCCCGGCACGCGCAGGGCAACCACACGGCCGCCTTCTGCGTTGGCCGCCGAGGCGAAGACCTTGAAGTCGACATCTTTGACCACGTCGGTCACGTCGGTGAATTCCAGCTTCACGCGCAGGTCGGGCTTGTCCGAACCGAAGCGGTGCATGGCTTCGCTCCACGGCATCACCGGGAAGGGCTCTTCCAGATCGACGTTCTGCACGGTCTTGAAGACGTGACGGATCATCGCCTCGAAGATGTCGCGGATCTGTTGTTCGGTCAGGAACGAGGTTTCGCAGTCGATCTGGGTGAATTCGGGCTGGCGGTCAGCGCGCAAGTCTTCGTCGCGGAAGCACTTCACGATCTGGTAGTAGCGGTCGAAACCCGACACCATCAGCAGCTGCTTGAACAGCTGCGGCGATTGCGGCAGCGCGAAAAATTCACCGGCGTTCACACGCGAGGGAACCAGGTAGTCGCGCGCGCCTTCGGGCGTGCTCTTGGTCAGCATCGGCGTTTCGATGTCGATGAAGCCCAGCGAGTCGAGGTACTTGCGCACTTCGATCGACACGCGATAACGCAGCTTCATGTTGTTCTGCATCTGCGGGCGACGCAGATCCAGCACACGGTGCGTCAGGCGCGTGGTTTCCGACAGGTTGTCGTCATCGAGCTGGAACGGCGGCGTGACCGACGCGTTCAGCACTTCGATTTCGTGGGCCAGGATTTCGATCTCGCCCGACTTCAGGCCAGCATTGGTGGTGCCGGCGGGACGCGCGCGGACCAGACCCTTGATGCTGATGCAGAACTCGTTACGCAGGCCTTCGGCGATCTTGAACGTCTCGGCGCGATCGGGGTCAACGACCACCTGGGCCAGACCCTCGCGATCACGCAAGTCGATGAAAATCACGCCGCCATGGTCGCGGCGACGATGCACCCAACCGAACAGGGTGACGATTTGTCCAAGGTGTTCGCTGGAAACCAGGCCGGTGTAGCACGTACGCATGAATGCTCCGATGAGATAAGGGGCGAAGCCGGAGGGCGCAAGCGCGCTCAGGTGCTCCGGGGTGGGATGGTGCCGCCGGCAGGCGCAACCACGCCCATCGACACGATGTATTTCAGCGCCGCATCGACACTCATGCTGAGTTCGACGACGTCGGCGCGCGGGATCATCAGGAAAAATCCCGACGTGGGGTTCGGGGTGGTCGGCACGTAGACGCTGACGTGGTCGCCCGGCAACTTGAGCGCCACTTCACCGCCCGGCACGCCGGTCAGGAAAGCAATGGTCCAACAGCCTTGGCGCGGATACTGCACCAGCACGGCCTGGCGAAACGCCTGGCCGTTCGGTGCCAGAACCGTGTCGCTGACCTGCTTGACCGAGTTGTAGATCGAGCGCACCAGCGGGATGCGGCCAAGAATGGATTCCCAGCCCTGGACCAGCTTGCGGCCCAGCAGGTTGGCCGTCGTCAGACCGGTCAACAACACCACCACGACCACCAGCAGGAAGCCGAAGCCCGGAATGTGGCGGCCGAACAGGTATTCGGAGGTGAGTATCGTCGGCACCACCCCTTCCAGGGTGGTGACGATCAGATTCAAGACCCACAGCGTGATGACCAGGGGAATCCAGATCAGCAGGCCCGTGACGAAATAGCGTTTGAACACAAGGTTTCCAGGTTTGCCGTCAGCCGTGCGCTCAGGACGCGCTCGGTTTGGCGGCGGCCGGCGCGGGAGCAGGTGCCGGAGCCGGCGCAGCAGCCGGTGCGGGTGCGGGGGCTGCGTCGCTGCTCGGTCCGGTTGCGGCTTCGGAAGTCTTGCCACTGCCACCACGGAAATCGGTCACATACCAGCCCGATCCCTTGAGCTGGAAACCCGCTGCCGTCACTTGCTTGACGAGGGTTTCCTGATTGCACGACGGACAGTGCGTCAATTTCGGGTCGGACATCTTCTGCAACGCGTCTTTCTGGAAGCCGCATTCGCTGCATTTGTACGCGTAGATGGGCACTGCAAAACTCCTGGGACACAGTCCCGATGTGCTGATGGCGGTGTGGCGACCACGAGGGTCAACGGGCGTTGCGCGGCGTGACTGGCCTGAGCGCAGTCGACGAGCCTAGACACGCTCCCCGCAAAACCCGGGAAAACCTTGAATTTTAGCCACTTTTTGTTGTAACGGCAGGATGGTGCTCAAACAGGCAGCAGGAAAAACACAGCTGCCACCGCCGTGGGCGGCAGCGCGCCCAGAAACAGGGGCAAAGGCGCGATGGCGGAATCCGGGAAACGCGTGCGAAGGATCGAGAATCCCGCAGGATTCGGCGCGTTGGCGATCACCGTCAGGCCGCCGCCCGTGACGGCACCGGCCACCAGCATGTAGCGCCATGCGTCGCTGGTGCCTTCGACCAGTGATCCAAGGTAAGTCAGGGCGGCGTTGTCGGTCACCGCCGTCAGCAGCGTCGCCCCCCAGTACAACGCCATCGGCGACAAGCTGCCCAGCAAGTCTTGCAACCACCATTTCTGCAGGCCGCCCAGCACGATCAGACCTGCCAGGAAGAAGCCGACCATCAGCCCCTCCTTGATCATCAGACGATCCTGGTAGGTCTTGTATGCCTCGGTGTAGCCCAGGAACAGCAGGAACAGGCCCAGGAAGATGGCGGGGTGATGTGCGGTCAGTACCACGCCAATCAGGAAAGCGATATGCACGGCAGTCACGATGCG